>NZ_CEEDAR010000016.1:0-362642 GCF_979252985.1 Clavibacter sp. AC415
TGTTGTGTCCTGTACCTCGTTCAGTCCATGCCACGCCCGGATACTAACCGTTCCTCGTGCAGTGTCGATGTTTTCGCATTTATCGTGAAACGCTTTCGCGTTTTTCGTGCGCCGCTTCAGGCGGAAGGCAAGCCGTCGAGGGCGAGGCCCGCGGGACGGTCGGCGGGCTCCGCCGCGTCGGACGCCAGGAAGAGCTGGCGGAACGCCGGCATCGCCTTGCGCGCCAGGTTGCCGAGGTGGGACGGGTCGACGGGGACCTCGCGCCAGCCGAAGCGCAGCCGCTCGGCTCCCGCGATCCGCTCGATGCCCGCCTCGAGCTCCTCGCGCTCGGCGTCGTCGGTGGGCAGGAACGCCATGCCCACGACGTACTCCCCCATGGGCGGCAGGTCGAAGCCCGCGACGCCGCGGAGGAACTGGTCATATGCGTCATGATGCCCGCGCCGTCGCCCGTGCCCGCGTCGGAGCCGATGGCGCCGCGGTGCTCGAGGTTCCGCAGGGCGTCGAGCGCGTTGACGATGATGTCGTGGCCCGGGGTGCCGCGGGTGGCCACCATGGCCAGGCCGCACGCGTCCTTCTCGAAGGCGGGGTCGTACAGGCCCTGCTTCGCGGGGAACGCGCCGCCGGGAGGGGAGGTGGAGGAGAACGCCATGGGAACCGTCCTAGATGCACTGCGGAGGGACGTCGCTTGGCCCTGTGGGTGGGACCGCCTCGCTGAGCAGAACGCCGTAGCCGCGGTGCCCGCGCGGCTTGGGACTCGGCGCCGCGTCCGCTTTGGCCGGGGAGAGCGTGGGAGTCCGACCCGGTGGATGCCCGATCGGCGTCGCCGTCGGTGAAATCCGAATCCGTGTACACCGATGCTACCTCCCCGTCGCGACCCGCCTTCGCGCGCCGGGTTACGTCATCCGGGGTGCGGCCGGGCAGGTACGCGCTCGGCTCGCTGCCCACATGACGGCGGGTCTGCACGATGAAGAGCACCAGGCCGATCGCGACCGCGATGAACGCCGCCCACACGTTGGTGCGGATGCCGAGGATGATCTCGCTCGGATCGATCCGGATGGACTCGAACACCATGCGGCCGAGGCCGTACCACATGAGGTAGACGGCGAGGCCGCGACCCCACTGGAGGCGCACCGCGCGTCCGAGCAGGATGATGAGCAGCGCGCCCGCGACGTTCCACACGATCTCGTACAGGAACGTGGGGTGGAACAGGGTCCCCGCGGGGAGCCCGGCCGGGAAGGCGGCGTTGCCCGGGTCGACCTCGAGGCCCCACGGCAGCGTGGTGGGCGTGCCGAAGAGCTCCTGGTTGAAGTAGTTGCCCATGCGGCCCGCCGCCTGCGCCAGCAGGAGCCCGCGGGGCGAGGGCGTCCGCGAAGGTCCAGAAGCGGACGCCGGTCCACTTGGAGGCGAGCCACACGCCGACCGCGCCGCCGATGAGCGCGCCGAAGATGGCGATGCCGCCCTCCCAGACGTACAGGACCCGGAGCGGGTCCGCGCCCGCGAAGAAGTAGTCGCCGGGATGGGTGAGCACGTGGAACGCGCGCGCGCCGACGATGCCGAGCACGAGCGCGAGCAGCGTGAAGTCGATGACCGTGCCGGACTCGACGCCCCGTGCCACCAGGCGACGGTTGGTCAGCCAGGCGGCGATGAGGATGCCGACGAGGATGCACACCGCGTAGGCGTGGATGGCGAACGTGAGCGGCAGGTCGATGCCGAAGCCCTGGAGCCACGCCGTGACGTCGAACCGGGTGTCGGACGGATCCGGGCTGGGGATGCTCATCGGGGCGAACAACGGATGGCGCTCACTTTCGCAGATCGGCAGGCGCGGCGGGCGCCGGCCGGGGGCTAATGTAGCGCAGTTCCCGCGCCAGATCGGCCGCGGCCCGTGCGACGCCGGGCACGCCGCCGTCGGCGAGGGCCGCCACCGACGCCGATCCGACGATGGCGCCGTCCGCGTAGCCGAGGACCTCGCGCACCTGGTCTCCGTGGAGATGCCGATGCCCACGCAGGCGCTCGTGGAGCCGGCGTCGCGCAGGCGCGAGACGAGGCCGCGGGCAGCCTGGTCGACGTCCTGGCGTGCGCCCGTGATCCCCATGGTGGAGACGGCGTAGACGAACCCGCGGCTCCGCTCGACGGCCTGGTGCAGGCGGGCCTCGCTGAGGAGGACGGTGCTGCAGAGGAACACGCGGTCGAGGCCCGTGCGCTCCGACGCGGCGAGCCAGTCGGCGCCCTCGTCCGGGATGAGGTCGGGCGTGATGAGGCCGGCCCCGCCCGCCGCGACG
The DNA here is from genome assembly GCF_979252985.1 of Clavibacter sp. AC415. NCBI lineage: Bacteria > Bacillati > Actinomycetota > Actinomycetes > Micrococcales > Microbacteriaceae > Clavibacter > Clavibacter sp. AC415. The sequence goes on from NZ_CEEDAR010000016.1 coordinate 2,280, forward strand.
ATGTCGTCCGCGAACCGCTCCACGCCGTACTGCACGACGGGGTTCCAGTAGGTCATGAGCAGGACCGGGGCCTCGACGCGCTGCGTGATGGCGTGGAGCGCGTCGAAGCCGTCCCGGAGGCGGAAGCCCTGCGCGAGGGCGGTCTGCGTGGCGCGCTGGATGACGGGCCCGTCCATGACGGGGTCGCTGTAGGGCAGCCCAGCTCGATGACGTCGACGCCGTTCTCGACGAGCGCGACGGCGGCCTCGATGCTCGTGGCGACGTCGGGGAAGCCGACGGGCAGGTAGCCCACGGCGCCCGAGCCCTGCTCGAGTCGGACCGCGATGGCCCGCTCGACGGGGCTGCCGACCGGCGCTGCGGCGTGCGCGGCCGCGTTCGCGACTGCTCGCCGGCGTCGATGAGGTCGAAGTACGCGCCCGCGGTCTCCATGTCCTTGTCGCCGCGACCGCTGAGGTTGATCAGGATGATCGCGTCCGGTCCGAGCTCCTTGCCGAGCTCGAGCGCTCCCGCGAGGGCGTGCGCCGACTCGATCGCCGGGATGATGCCCTCGGTGCGGCTGAGCAGACGGAGCGCGCTCATCGCCTGGTCGTCCGTCACCAGCGGGTCGGAGGCCCGGCCGAGGTCCGACAGCCACGAGTGCTCGGGACCGACGCCGGGGTGGTCGAGCCCCGCTGAGATCGAGTGCGAGTCGATGGTCTGGCCGTCCTCGTCCTGGAGCAGGTAGCTGCGGGCGCCGTGGAGCATGCCGGGGCGGCCCTTCGTGATGGTGGCCGCCGTGCGCGGGGTGTCCGCGCCGTCGCCTCCCGCCTCGAAGCCGTAGAGCGCGACGTCCGCGTCGTCGAGGAAGGCGTGGAAGATGCCGATGGCGTTCGACCCCGCCGCCGACGCGCGCGGCGACGGCGTCGGGAAGCCGGCCGGTGAGGGCGAGCACCTGCTCGCGCGCCTCCTCGCCGATGATCTTGTGCAGGTCGCGGACCATGGCCGGGAACGGGTGCGGGCCCGCGACCGTGCCGAAGACGTAGTTGGTGGTCTCGACGTTGGTGACCCAGTCGCGCATGGCGTCGTTGATGGCGTCCTTGAGCGTCCGGGAGCCGGAGCGCACGGGGACGACCTCGGCGCCGAGCAGCCGCATGCGCGCGACGTTGAGCGCCTGGCGCTCCGTGTCGACCTCGCCCATGTAGATGACGCAGTCGAGCCCGAAGAGCGCCGCCGCCGTGGCGGTGGCGACGCCGTGCTGGCCCGCTCCCGTCTCGGCGATGATGCGCTTCTTGCCGATCTTCTTCGTCAGCAGCGCCTGACCCAGCACGTTGTTGATCTTGTGCGAGCCCGTGTGGTTCAGGTCCTCGCGCTTGGAGTCATGCGGGCCCCGCCGGCGTGCTCGGCGAAGCGCGGCACCTCGGTGATGAGCGACGGCCGGCCGGTGTAGGTGCGGTGCAGCTCCTGGAGCTCCGCGATGAAGGACGGGTCGACCTTCAGCTCCTCCCACGCCTCCGACAGCTCGTCGAGGGCGGCGACGAGGACTCGGGACGTAGCGCCCGCCGAATTCGCCGAAGTACGGCCCGGTCTCGCTGCGCAGGTCGGTCATGAGCGGATCTCCCGGAACTCGGTCAGCGTGCGGACGGGATCGCCCGTGACGAGGGCCTCGCCCACGAGCACGACGTCGGCGCCCGCGCGGCGGTAGTGGGCCACGTCGTCAGCAGCTTCACGGCCGACTCGGCGATGCGGACGACGCCGGCCGGGATGGAGTCGGCCAGGCGGCCGAAGAGGTCGCGGTCGAGCTCGAAGGTGGACAGGTCGCGGGCGTTGACGCCGACGACCTGCGCACCGAGGTCAAGCGCGCGCGACACCTCGTCCGCGGAGTGCGTCTCGACGAGGGCGGTCATGCCGAGCTCGCCGATGAGGGAGTGCAGCTCCACGAGGGTCGGCTGGTCGAGCGCGGCCACGATGAGGAGGACGAGGTCGGCGCCCGAGGCGCGGGCCTCGAGGACCTGGTAGGCCTCGCCGATGAAGTCCTTGCGGAGCACGGGGATGGAGACCGTGTCGCGCACCTGCTCGAGGTCGTGCAGCGAGCCGCCGAAGCGGCGTCCCTCGGTGAGGACGCTGATGGCGCTGGCGCCGCCGGTCTCGTAGCGGGAGGCGAGCAGCGCGGGATCCGGGATCTCCGCGAGCGCGCCGCGGGAGGGGCTCGAGCGCTTGACCTCCGCGATGATCTTCACGCGGTCGGCCAGTGCCAGGGCGCCGAGGGCGTCGAGGGCTGCGGGACGCGCGAGCGCGGCGGCCTCGACGTCGGCCAGGGGACGGAGCTCGCGACGCGCCGCCGCGTCCTCGAGGGCGCCGGCGAGCAGGTCGCCGACGTCTAGGAGTGCGCCTTCGTGGGCGCGGTGCGGTGGCCGCCCACCCCGAAGCCCATCTTCTTCATGACGCCGCCGGTGATCCAGCCGAGGATGGCGAGGACGGCGGAGGCCCAGACCACGGGCTCGATGGCGAACCAGAACGCGATGGTGCCGACGCTGAACGCGACGAGCATGATGACGACAGCGGTCCAGGCCGCCGGCGAGTTGCCGTGGCCGGGTTCTGCGGACTCGGTGGACATGCGTGCTCCTCGTGGGTCGTACGGTCGGGATGTTCAGAGTCTACCGGTCGGCGTCGGGGTGGACGCCGGGTGCGGGGGGCACGGCGGGGGCCGTGCCGTCCGCCTCGCGACGGCCGTCGCCGCCCTCCGCGACCGAGCCCGCCGGGGAGGCGTCGTCCGGGTCGCCGGGCTCGCGGCGCGTGGGGTCCGCGCCGCCGCTCAGGCTGTCCCACGCGGCGACGGGATCCTCTCGCGGGACGATCCTGCGGGCGGGTCCGGCGTCGGGCGCGTCGTACCGGGAGCGGCCGGTCGGCCAGCGGGGGCCGGTGACGGCGACGAGGATCCCGACGAGCGCCGAGGCGACGCCGGCCGCGAGGGTGAACGGCCCCCAGGGGGTGGTGGTCCAGCCCACGACGAGGTCGGCGACGGGCGCGGAGCCCGGCGACGCCCGTGACCGTCGTGACGGCGGCCTCGCCGGCCTGGACGGGACCCGACACCGCGGCGAGGGCGGTCAGCGCGACGGTCGCGCCGATGAGCGCCTGGAGCACGCCGAGCACGACCCGCAGCCCGCGACCCGCGATGGCGAGGGCGCCCGCGAGGGCGAGGCTCGACAGGGCGAGGGCGCTGAGCGCCGGCGCGGCCACGCTGCCCGCCACGGGCACCAGCGCCGGCGCCTGACCGCCGATGCGGAGCGTCGACCAGTCCTGCGACCAGCCGGAACGTGGCGGCATCGTGGCCAGGACGAGCAGGAGGGCGAGGCCCTTCGTGCGGCGCGTGACGCGCATCAGCGCACGCGCCGCATGGCCTCGGCGACGGCGACCGCGCGCAGCGGGGCCGCGGCCTTGTTCTGCGACTCGAGGTACTCGGCGTCGGGGTCGGAGTCGGCCACCATGCCGCCGCCGGCCTGCACGTGCGCGACGCCGCCGACGATGGTGGCGGTGCGGATCGCGATGGCCAGGTCCGCGTCGCCCGCGAAGTCGAAGTCACCCACCACTCCCCCGTAGACGCCGCGCTGGGCGGGCTCGAGCTCGTCGATGATCTGCAGGGCGCGCGGCTTGGGGGCGGCTGCCGAGAGCGTGCCCGCCGGGAACATCACCCGGAACACGTCGATGCTCGAGACGCCGGGCCGCAGCGTGCCCTCCACCGAGCTGACCAGGTGCATGATGTGGCTGAAGCGCTCCACGCGCATGAACTCGGTGACCTCCACCGACCCCGGGGCGCAGGCCTTCAGCATGTCGTTGCGCGCGAGGTCGACCAGCATGAGGTGCTCGGCGCGCTCCTTCGGGTCGGCGAGGAGCGACTCCTCGTGGGCCACGTCCTCCTCGACGGTGCCGCCGCGGGGTCGGGAGCCGGCGATGGGGTGCATGTAGACGTGGTCGTCGGTGACGGTCACGAGGGCCTCGGGCGACGAGCCGATGGAGTACGGCACGCCGTCGGCGTCCTCCAGCGTCAGCAGGTACATGTACGGGCTCGGATTGAGCACCCGGAGGAGGATGCGGTACACGTCGATGGGATCGGCCGTGGTCGGCTGGTCGAAGCGCTGCGAGACCACGACCTGGAAGACGTCGCCCTCGTGGATGTGGTGCTTGCTGCGGGCGATGGCCGCGTGGAAGTCCTCGGGAGCGGTGCGCAGCGTCGCCGACGGCTGCGCGTCGTCGACCTCCGCGAGGAATTCTTCCGCGGGGCGCGCGAGGTCGGCCTGCATGCGGTCGAGGCGCGCCTGCGCGTCCGTCCACATGGCGTCCTCGTCGTCGACGCCGTCGTTGAGGGCCGTCGCCACGAGGGTCACGGTGCCGCGCCGGTGGTCGAGGACCGCGAGCTCCGACACGAAGCTCAGGGCCTGGCCCGGCACCGGCACCTCGGCGGGCGGGCGGTCGGGCAGGCGCTCGATCTGGCGCACGGCCTCCCAGCCGATGAAGCCGACGAGCCCGCCGGTCAGCGGCGGCAGGCCCGGGATCCGCGGGGTCTCCCACCGCGCGTACAGGGCGGCGAGTGCGGCCAGCGGGCCGTCCGGGGCGTCGTCGCCGAGCGCACGGGACGCGTCGAGCCCGTAGTCGAGCCAGCGCGCCTCGTCGCCCTGCTGGGTGAGCACCCCGAAGGACGAGACCCCGACGAAGGAGAACCGGGTCCAGATGCCGCCCTGGCCCGCGGACTCGAGCAGGAAGCTGCCCGGTCGTCCGGCGGTGAGCTTGCGGTGGACGCCGACGGGCGTCTCGCCGTCCGCGAACACCTCGCGGAGGACCGGGATGACCCGGTGGTCGGCGGCGAGGGCGTGGAAGCCCGCGCGCGTCGTGGTCCCGGGAGCGGCGGCGGACGCGGGGCCCGGAGCGTTCGAGATCATGCGTCGTGCCCTTCGTCGGAGGTGGGACGCGCGCCCGCGACGGGGTGCAGGTGGTCGGCGTCGAAGCACGTGCGCGTGCCGGTGTGGCAGGCCACCCCGACCTGGTCGACCTGGACGAGCACGGTGTCCCCGTCGCAGTCGAGGGCGGCGTCCCGCACGAACTGGGCGTGCCCGGAGCGTGTCGCCCTTCCGCCAGTACTCCCGGCGGGAGCGCGACCAAGAAGAACGTGACGCGGCCGCTGGTGAGCGTGCGGCGGAGGGCCTCACGGTCCATGTAGCCGAGCATCAGCACCTCGCGGGTGTCGTGCTGCTGGATGACCGCGGGCAGGAGTCCGTCGTCCGCGAACGCGGCGCGGGCGAGGATCCCGTCGACGTCCGGGCCCGCAGGGGCGCTGCTCGTCGTGCCGCTCATCGGACCACCTGACCGGCGTCCCGCAGGGCGCCCTTGACGTCGCCGATGGTGAACCGGCGGGAGTGGAAGACGCTCGCGGCCAGCACGGCGTCGGCTCCCGCGCGGATGGCGGGGGCGAAGTGGTCGAGCTCCCCGCGCCGCCCGAGGCGATCACGGGCACGCGGCTCGCGGCGCGCATCGCGGCCACCAGCTCGAGGTCGAAGCCGTCACGGTTCTCGGCGTCGATGGAGTTGACGAGGAGCTCGCCCGCGCCGCGCTCCACGGCCTCGCGCGCCCATGCGACGGCGTCGATCGTCGTGCGCGTGCGGCCGCCGTGCGTGGTGACGACGAAGCCCCCGGACGCCGTGTCCCCGCGCGTCACGTCCAGGGAGAGGACGCAGACCTGCGCGCCGAAGCGGTGCGCGATATTTCCAGCAGTTCGGCGATGGCGGCGCTGTTGACGCCGATCTTGTCGGCGCCGCTCGCCCAGGAGGCGCGCCACGTCGTCGGCGCTGCGGACGCCCCCGCCCACCGTGAGCGGGATGAAGACCTGCTCCGCCGTCGCGCTCACGACGTCGTACATGGTCGAGCGGTCCTCGACCGTGGCCGTGACGTCGAGGAAGGTCAGCTCGTCGGCGCCCTGCTCGTAGTAGAGGCGCGCGAGCTCGACGGGGTGTAGCCCGCGTCCTGCAGGTCGAGGAAGTTGACGCCCTTGACGACGCGGCCGGCGGCGACGTCGAGGCACGGGATGACGCGGACCGCGAGGCGGCCCGGGTCGGAGGCGGCGACGGCCGGCGGGCCCGCGGCGGTGTCGGCCACGGTCAGATCCTGGCGGCGTGGATGGGGCTGACGAGGATGGCGCGCGCGCCCACCTCGTGCAGGCGGTCCATGATCTGGTTCGTGTCGTCGCGCGGAACCATCGAGCGCACCGCAACCCACGCGGGGTCCTGCAGCGGCGAGATGGTGGGCGACTCGATGCCCGGCGTGATGGCCGTGGCCGCGTCGAGCAGGTCGAGCGGGACGTCGTAGTCCATGAGCACGTACCGGCGCGCCACCAGCACGCCCTCGAGGCGGCGCCAGGAGGGTCGCGGCCCTCGGCTTCTCCTCGGCGCCCGAGATGAGGACCGCGGTGGCGGATCACGGGGCCGAAGATCTCCAGGCCCGCCTTCCGCAGGGTGGTGCCGGTCTCGACGACGTCGGCGATGGCGTCGGCGACCCCGAGCTGGATCGCGGACTCGACCGCGCCGTCCAGGCGGATGAGCGTCGCCTCGACGCCGTGCTCGCGGAGGAACCCGCCGACGAGCACGGGGTCTTCGTGGCGATGCGGACGCCCGCGAGGTCCTGGAGGTCGGCGAAGCGGCCGACGGGGCCCGCGAAGCGGAACGTCGACCCCGCGAACCCGAGCTCCGCGGTCTCCGTGGCGTCCGAGGACGAGTCGATGAGGAGGTCCCGGCCCGTGATGCCGACGTCGAGCGCGCCGGATCCGACGTAGGTGGCGATGTCGCGCGGGCGGAGGTAGAGGACTCGACGTCGTTGCGCGCGTCGAGGACGTAGAGCTCCTTCGGGTCGCGGCGGCCGGCGTATCCGGCCTCGGCGAGCATCTGGGCGGCGGTCTCGGCGAGCGAGCCCTTGTTGGGCACGGCGACACGGAGCATGGGGATCACTTCTTCCGGGGTGGGGGTCGACGGGTGACGGGGCGCGTCACAGATGTCGGCCGACGTCCTCCAGGGTGAGCCCGCGGGCGATCTCATGACCTGCACGTGGTACAGCAGCTGGGAGATCTCCTCGGCCGCGCGGTCGTCGGACTCGTGCTCCGCGGCCATCCAGACCTCGGCGGCCTCCTCGACGACCTTCTTGCCGATCGCGTGCACGCCGCCGTCGAGCTCGCGGACGGTGCCCGGTTCCCCTCGGGCCGCTCGGCGGCGATCCGGGTCAGCTCGCCGAACAGGTCATCGAAGGTCTTCACGGGACAAGGGTACAGGCGCGGGCGGTGGCCCCCGGACGACGACGGGAGGCCGGGAGCGCGATGCTCCCGGCCTCCCGGTGGTGGTGCGACGGTGCTAGCCGACGCCCTGCAGGTCGATCACGAAGATCAGGGTGCGGCCGGACAGGCGGTGTCCGCCGCCGGCGGGGGCCGTAGGCGAGCTCCGGCGGCACGACGAGCTGGCGGCGTCCGCCGACCTTCATGCCGGGGATGCCCTGCTGCCAGCCGGCGATGAGGCTGCGGAGGGGGAAGCGCACGGACTGGCCGCGACTCCACGAGGAGTCGAACTCCTCGCCGGACTCGAAGTCGACGCCGAGGTAGTGGACGTCGACGGTGTCGCCGGGCTGGGCCTCGGGGCCGTCGCCCACGGTGACGTCGGAGATGGTGAGCTCTGCGGGGGCCGGGCCGTCGACGGGCTCGACCTCGGGCTTCTGGATGTCGGTCATGGATCCAGTCAAGCAGATCCGCGGACCAGGTCCATCAGGGCCCCGGGCGTCGCGCCGGTGCGCGCGACGCGTCAGTGCACGTGGGCCTCGGCGGCCCGGCGCAGCTCCCGGATGGCGGACTCCGGGTCGCCCCCGCGGAAGACGCCCGATCCCGAGACGAAGGTGTCGGCGCCCGCCTCCGCGGCGCGCCCGATGGTCTCGACGTCGATGCCGCCGTCCACCTGCAGCCACACGTCGAGGCCGGAGTCGCGGAGACGGGAGCGGAGAGCGCAGACTCGGCATGGTCTCCGGCATGAACGACTGGCCGCCGAAGCCGGGCTCCACCGTCATCACGAGCACCTGGTCGAACTCGTGCAGCAGGTCGAGGTAGTCGTCGACCGGTGTGCCGGGCTTCAGCGCGATGCCCGCGCGCGCGCCGATGTCGCGCAGCCGCCGGGCGAGCGCCACGGGCTCGCGGGTCGCCTCCGCGTGGAACGTGCTGGACGCTCGCGGCGCCCGCCTCGGCGTAGCCCGGGGCCCAGCGGTCGACGTCATCGATCATCAGGTGGATGTCGAGCGGGACCGGCGTGACCTGCTGGAGGCGCTCGACCATCGGGAGCCCGAACGTGAGGTTCGGCACGAAGTGGTTGTCCATGATGTCGACGTGCACGAGGTCGGCGGTCGCGAGGCGCTGGATCTCGCGCTCCAGGTTCGCGAAGTCGGCGGACAGGATGCTCGGTTCGATGCGGACGGGCATGCTCCCGACCCCTACCGGCGGGTCAGCGGCGCGATGAACATGGCGTCCGTGCCGTGCCGGTGCGGCCACAGCTGGACGCTCGATGCGCGATCGGCGCCCTCCTCGAGCGGCGGGAGCTCGAGGTCCGCCGTCCGCCACCTCGGCGAGCACGGCGCGCGTGTCGAGCGCCGACACGTCCGGGTGGCGCTGGAGCGCCGCCTGCACGACGGCGCGGGTCTCCGCGAGGTGCGGCGAGCACGTGACGTAGGCGAGGATCCCGCCCGGGGCCAGCGCCCCGATCGCCGCGTCGACGAGGGCCGTCTGGAGGACGCCGAGGCCCGCCACGTCGCGCGGGGACTTGCCGCCAGCGCGCCTCGGGCCGGCGGCGCAGGGCGCCGAGGCCGCTGCAGGGGGCGTCGAGGAGGATCCGGTCGAACGCGCCCGGGTGGCTCTCGCCGACCGTCGTGCCGTCGAGCTCCCACACCTCGGTGTCGCCGGGGACCGCGCGGAGTGCGTCGCGGACGAGACCCGCGCGGGCGGGCGCCGAGCTCGTTCGCGGTGAGCAGCGCACCCGCGCGCCCCGCCTCCGCCGCGAGCAGGGCCGCCTTGCCGCCGGGACCGGCGCACAGGTCGAGCCAGCGCTCGCCGGGGCGGACGGGACGGGCGCGGCTCAGCGCGAGGGCGGCGAGCTGGGAGCCCTCGTCCTGCACGCGGACGCGGCCCTCGGCCACGCCCGGCGCGTCCATCGGGTCGCCGCCCTCGAGGTACGCGCCGACGGGCGAGAACGCCGCGGGCTGCTCGTGCGTCTCCTCCACCGTCGCGAGCCCGGGGAGCGCGACCAGGCTGACGGCGGGCGCCCGGTTGTCGGCCCGCAGCAGGTCCTCGAGCTCGTCGGCCCGGCCCTCGCGGGCGAGCGCCTGGCGGAGGGCGCGGAGGACCCACAGCGGATGCGAGTGCTCGAGCGCGAGCCGCTCGTCGGCGCTCGCGGCGCTGGCGAGGACGCGCTCCCGCCAGGCGTCGGGCTCGGAGCGCGTGACGGTGCGCAGCACGCCGTTGACGAAGCCGGTCGCCGACCGGGATGCCGACCGCGCGGGCCATGTCGACGCCCTCGTTCACGGCCGCGTGCGTCGCGACGCGCATGCTGAGCAGCTGGTGCACCGAGAGGCGCAGCACGTCGAGGATGGGCGCGTCGATCGCCGTGACGGGGCGGCTGCCGCCGCGAGCTCGATCACGCGGTCGTAGTAGCCGGACATGCGCAGGGTGCCGTACGCGAGCTCCGTGGCGAGCGCGGCGTCCTGGGCGCTGAGCGCAGCACGGCGGATCCGGACGGGCAGCAGCAGGTTCGCGTACGCGTCCGACTCGCGCACGGCGCTCACGACCTCGTAGGCGACGCGGCGGGCGGGGCTGACGGTGGACGGGCCGGCGGAGGCGTCGCGCTCGCGGCGGCCGGTCCTCCGGGCGGCGGCGGTCGCCGGCGGGGCGGCGGCCCCCCGGGCGGCGGGAGCTGGATCCGGTGCTGTCGCTCATCCTGCGGTGACGTCCTTCATCTCGTGACGCCGCGCCACCAGTCGGCGGCGGGCATGGGGCTCTTCCCCCGCGGGCTGCACCTGGATGAGCTCGACGGGGTGGCTGGCGGTGCCGACGGCGACGCGGCCGTCGACGGACGCGATGCGCCCGGGCTCGAGCGGCGCTCCGTCGCGCAGGGCGGCGGCCCGATGGACCTTGAGCCGCACGTCGTCCACGGACGTGTGCGCGCCGGGCTCCGGCGTGACGCCGCGGATGCGCGCCAGGACCTCGTCGGCGGGACGTGCCCAGTCGATGCGGCCGTCGTCGATGGTGGTCTTGGGCGCGAGCGTCGGCTCGCCCTCCTGCGGCAGGGCCCGGGCCGTGCCGGCGGCGATCGCGTCGACCGTGCGCCCCAGGAGGCCGGCACCCTGCACCGCGAGGGCGTCGAGCACGTGGCCGGCCGTCTCGTGGTCGCCCGTGGGCCGCTCCTCGCGGGCAGACGCCCCGGCCCGGTGTCCATGCCGCGCTCGAGCTGGAAGACGCTCGCGCCGGTGACGCGCTCCCCCGCCATGATCGAGCGCTGCACGGGGGCGGCGCCGCGCCAGCGGGGCAGGTAGCGAGAAGTGCAGGTTGATCCAGCCGTGCGCGGGCGTGGAGAGGAGCGGCTCGCGCACCAGGCCCCCGTACGCGACGATGACGCCCAGGTCGGCCGCGACGGCGGCGATCCGGGCGGTCGCCTCCTCGTCGAGGCGGTTCGTGCGGAGCGTCGGGATGCCCCGGCGCTCCGCCTCCGCGGCGACCGGCGACGGGGTGAGCACGCGCTTGCGGCCGAACGGGGCGTCCGCGCGCGTGACGACGAGGGCGACCTCGTGACCGGACGTGGCGAGCAGCTGGAGCGAGGGCACCGCCGCGAGGGGCGTGCCGGCGAAGACGAGTCTCATGCGGATCCCTCCCGGGGACGGCGTGCAGGGCGAGCGGAGAAGGCGGGGACGGGCGGGCGGGCGGCTGCCGGGGCGGCGGCGCCGCGGGAACGGGCGGCCCGGCAGACGGGCGTCAGAACAGCCCCGTGTCGTCGAACCGTACACGGAGGGGGACCGTGGGCCGGAACCCGGTGCGGCCGGCGACGGGCTTCCGGCGGCTGGAGGCGTTGCGCACGACGGCCGCGCGGAGCTCCCGCGCCGCGTCCGGCCCGCTCGCGTAGTCGAGCCGGACGATGGCCCGCACCCGCCCCTGCTCGGTGGGAGCGGGCCCCAGCACGTCGACCCCCGGGATCCCGGCGAGCCGCTCGACGGCCGTGCCGACCGCGTCGGGCAGGCCCTCCACGCTCGCCGCGCGCACCGCGGGCGGGAAGCGCAGCGCCCGGCGCTCGAGCAGCTCCTCGCGCGCGTACCGGGGCTGCTGCCAGGTGGCGAGGGCGCGGGCGACCTGGCCGCCGACGCCCACGAGCATGACGGGCGCGCGGGGCGCCGCGAGGGCGGCCGCGTTCGACCACTGCCGGAGCACGTCCTCCCCCACCCGCAGGCTCTCCCGGGCGAGCATCCGCTCCCCGTCGAGGAGGAGCACGGCGCGGTACCCGCCGGCGGCGACGGGCTCGGCGCCGCGCGTGGCGACGACCAGGCGCGACTCGCCGTCGACCTCCTGCACGTGGCGCTCGCCGTCGGCCAGCACCACCTGCACGCCGGGGAACGCGCGGCCGAGCTCCTCGGCGGTGCGGCCGGCGCCGATGGTGACGAGCCGCAGCTCGTCCGACCCGCAGTTCGCGCACCGCCAGTCGCCCGCGAGGTGCCCGCACCAGCCGCAGGTGGGCGTGCTCGTCGCGGTCGACATGCCGAGCGGTCCGGTGCAGACGGTGCAGCGGGCGGCCTGGCGGCACGCGCGGCACGCCACGAGCGGCGCGTACCCGGGGCGCGCGACCTGGATGAGGACCGGACCGTGCTCGACGGCGTCCTTCGCCGCGCGCCAGGCCCCGGACGGGATGCGCGCCTGCCGGGCGAAGCCCTCGTCGCCCGTCTGCGAGGTGGTCGGGATGACGCGCGGGGTGCGGTTGACGGAGGGCGACACGCTGTCGAGGTAGCCGATGGCGACGAGCCGCTCGACCTCGGTGCTCCGGGAGTGCGCGAGCAGCACGAGCGCGGTCGCCTGCTGCCGGCTGCGGAGGAGCGCCACGTCGCGGGCGTGCGCGTACGGGCTGAGGGGCTCCGCGTGCAGCGGGTCGCCCTCGTCCCACAGGGCGATGAGGCCGAGGCCCGGTGCGGGGGCGTAGACCGCCGAGCGGTTGCCGACCACGATGCGGGGCGCGTCGCCGAGGCCGGCGAGGAACGCGCGGTAGCGGTCGGGGCCGGACTGGCGGGCATCGGTGCGGAGCACCGATCCCGCGGGAGCGTGCACGGCGAGGGCCAGCTCCAGCTGGTCCTGGTCGCGGTAGTCGGGGACCACGAGGACGCTGCTGCGGCCGGACGCGAGCACGCGGGCGGCGGCCTGCGCGAGCGTGACGGCCCAGCGGCCCGCCCACGCGCCGCCCGGCAGCTCGACGACCTCGGGGATCGCGTCGACCGCCACGCGGCCGGACCCGTCGACCGCGGCCGCGAGGCCCTCGGGCGCGTACCCGTCGACGGGCGGGAGCGCGCGAGCGGCGGGTTCGGCGGCGGCGGGCTCGGCGTCGGCGTGCGCGGAGACCGCCGCGGCATCCGCGTCGGCGGACGACGCCGCGAGTGCCGCCAGGTGCGCCTTCTCCACGCGGACCTGCCGGGCGGCACGGCCAGGCGGATCACGTCGGACGCGGAACCCGCCTGCCGGTCCGCGACCTCGCGCGCGAGCGTCCAGATCTCCGGCCGGAGGACGGGCAGCGGCGACACGACGGCCTCGACCTCGCTGAGCGCGCCGTCGTATCCCTGGCCGTCTCCCACCTCGACGACGTAGCCGTCGGCGACCCGCCCCGCGGAGCGCAGCGGCACCCGCACGCGGACGCCGGGCACGCACTCGGCCCGCAGCGCCTCCGGCACGGCGTAGTCGAACAGCCGGTCGAGCTGCGGCAGGGGCGAGTCGACCATGACGCGGACGACGGGCGGTCGCCCACCGTCCGCGGCGCCGGCCGTGTCCGGCGACCCCGCGGTCACCGGGCGACCCCGGTCACGCCGCCGTCGGGACGGCCGGCGATGACCCGAGCGCGCGCGTCAGAGGCCCGCGGCGCTCTGCAGGTCGGCGACACGGTCGAGCGCCTCCCAGGTGAAGTCGGGCAGCTCGCGGCCGAAGTGGCCGTAGGCGGCGGTCTGCGCGTAGATGGGTCGCAGCAGGTCGAGCTGCTCGACGATCGCGGCGGGCCGCAGGTCGAAGGTCTCGCGGATGGCGCGGACGATGCGCTCCTCGGGCACGTGCGCGGTGCCGAACGTCTCGACGTAGAGGCCGACGGGCGCGGCCTTGCCGATGGCGTAGGCGACCTGCACCTCGAGGCGGTCGGCGAGGCCCGCGGCGACCGCGTTCTTCGCGACCCAGCGCATGGCGTACGCGGCGCTGCGGTCGACCTTCGACGGGTCCTTGCCGCTGAACGCGCCGCCGCCGTGCCGGCTGAAGCCGCCGTAGGTGTCGACGATGATCTTCCGGCCGGTGAGCCCCGCGTCGCCCTTCGGCCCGCCGATCTCGAACTTGCCCGTGGGGTTGATGAGCATCGTCGCGTCGCGCGAGTCGAGCTCGATGCCGATCTCGGCAGCCTGCGCGAGCACAGGCCGGATGACGTGCTCCTCGACCTCGCGGCGGAGGTCGTCCTGCGAGACCTGCGGGCCGTGCTGCGTGGAGAGCACGACGGTGTCGACCGTGCGCGGGACGAGCCCGTCGTAGCCGATGGTGACCTGCGTCTTGCCGTCCGGGCGGAGGTACGCCAGCTCACCGGAGTGGCGGACGGCGGCCAGGCGCTCGGCGAGGCGGTGCGCGAGGTAGATGGGCAGGGGCAGGAACACGGGGGTGTCGCGCGAGGCGTACCCGAACATGAGGCCCTGGTCGCCGGCGCCCTGCAGGTCGCGGGCGTCGGTGGACGCGGATCCGGAGCGGGACTCGTAGGAGCGGTCGACGCCCTGCGCGATGTCGGGCGACTGCGCGCCGATGGACACGGTGACGCCGCAGTTGCTGCCGTCGAACCCGACCTCGGACGAGTCGTAGCCGATGTCGCGGATGCGGTCGCGCACGATCTGCGGGATGTCGACGTAGCCGGAGGTGGTGACCTCGCCGGCGACGTGCACGAGACCCGTGGTGACGAGGGTCTCGACGGCCGCGCGGCTCGTCGGATCCTGCGCGAGGAGGGCGTCGAGGATGCTGTCCGAGATCTGGTCGCAGATCTTGTCGGGGTGGCCTTCGGTGACGGACTCGGAGGTGAACAGGCGCAGGTCGGTCACGTTCGGGGCCTCCAGGGGATCGTGTGGTCGCCCGCCGGTCGCTACCGCGGCCCCGGCGGACCCACTACGTCGAGAATTCGATGGGCCACCTGCTCCTTGGAGCCGGAGGCCTCCGCCAGTGTATCGCCGGTCCTCGCGAGCACCGTGACCGCGTTGCCCTCCGTGGCGAACCCCTCGGTCCAGCCGACCCGGTTGAGGACGAGCAGGTCGCAGCCCTTGCGCTGGAGCTTCGCCCGGCCGATGCGGAGGAGCTCCGCGGGGTCCTGCTCGGTCTCGGCCGCGAAGCCCACGACGACCCGGTGCGAGCCGTCGGCGCGGGGCGCACGGGCGTCGGCGGCGAGCCGCTGCAGGATGTCCGGGTTCCGCACCAGCTCGACGGAGAGGGCGTCGCCCGCCTCCTCCTTCTTGATCTTGCCCGCGGAGACGGCAGCGGGACGGTAGTCGGCGACGGCGGCGGCCATGACGACGACGTCGGCGTCGGCCGCCTCGCGTACCATCGCCTCCTCGAGCTCGAGGGCGGTCGACACGGGCACGACGCGGACGCCGGTCGGCGCGGGCACCTCGAGGTGCGCCGCGACGAGGACGACATCGGCGCCGCGGTCGCGCGCGGCGGCCGCGAGGGCCGTGCCCTGGCGTCCGGAGGAGCGGTTGCCGAGGAAGCGCACGGGATCCAGCGGCTCGCGGGTGCCGCCCGCGGAGACGACGACGCGACGGCCCTCCAGGTCGCGGCCGCCCGGGCGGACGGCGGCGAGGGCCGCGGCGAGCACGTCCTCGACCTCGGCCATGCGGCCGGGTCCCGAGTCGGTGCCCGTGAGCCGGCCCGACGTCGGGCCGACGAGCGTCGTGCCGCGGGAGCGCAGGATGGCGGCGTTGGCCTGCGTCGCCGGGTGCTGCCACATCTCGGTGTGCATCGCCGGGGCGACGACGAGGGGCGCGCGGCTCGCGAGGATGGTGGTGCCGAGCAGGTCGTCCGAGAGGCCGAGGGCCATGGACGCCAGCGTGTGCGCGGTGGCCGGCGCCACGACGATGAGGTCGGCCTTCTGGCCGAGCGCCACGTGGCGGACCTCGGAGACCCCGTCGTACAGGTCGCTCGTCACGGGGTTGCGGCTGACGGCCTCGAGGGTGGGCTTGCCGACGAAGCGCAGCGCCGCCTCGGTGGGCACGACGTGCACGTCGTGCCCGAGGAGCACGAGGCCGCGGACGACGCCGACGGCCTTGTAGGCCGCGATGCCGCCGGTGATGCCCACGACGACCATCACGCGGCGGCGCTCCGGATGCGGATGGCGGGGAGCGCGTGCGGCGGACGGTCGGCGGGGGTCATCCGGGTGGGCGGCGGCTAGGAGGCCGCGGGCTCCACGATGGGGGTGGCGACGAGCTTGTCCTCGTTGATCTCGTGCATGGCGACC
This sequence comes from Clavibacter sp. AC415, assembly GCF_979252985.1. Lineage (NCBI taxonomy): Bacteria > Bacillati > Actinomycetota > Actinomycetes > Micrococcales > Microbacteriaceae > Clavibacter > Clavibacter sp. AC415. Next base: position 18,026 of record NZ_CEEDAR010000016.1, read on the forward strand.
GAGAGGGGCTTGTCGTCGATGGTGGAGTCGACGAGCGGTCCGACGTTGTCGAACAGGCTGCCCTCGTGCAGGTCGGCGTAGTAGTCGTTGATCTGACGGGCCCGCTTGGAGGCGAAGATCACGAGCGCGTACTTCGAGTCGACCTTCGAGAGGAGCTCGTCGATGGGCGGGTCGATGATGCCCTGGGTCTTGTCAACCATGGATGTGCCGCTTCCTCATTGCATGGACGAAGGCCGTACGGGTCCGGGTCACGGACCGACGGCCTTCCTGGTCTTCATCAACTCTACGACCTCGCGGGCGGCATCCGCGACATCGCGGTTGACGACCAGGTGGTCGAACTCGTCCTGGGCGGCCAGCTCGACCTTCGCGGTGTCCAGGCGGCGCTGCTGCTCCTCGGGCCCCTCCGTGCCGCGGCCGACCAGCCGGCGCACGAGCTCCTCCCAGGTGGGGGGCAGGAGGAACACGAGCCGGGCCTCCGGCATCGCGGCCCGCACCTGGCGCGCGCCCTGGATGTCGATCTCGAGCAGCACGCTGCGCCCCTCGGCCAGGGCGACGTCGATGGGCGCGCGGGGCGTGCCGTACCGGTGGGCGTTGTGCACCGTCGCCCACTCGAGGAGCTCGCCCCGCTCGACCATGCGGTCGAACTCGGCGTCGGAGACGAAGTAGTAGTTGACGCCCTCGACCTCGCCCGGCCGCGGCGCGCGGGTCGTGGCGGAGACCGAGAGGAGCACGTCGGGCTCGTTCTCGCGGATGAAGGTGGAGACGGTGCCCTTGCCGACGGCCGTGGGACCGGCGAGCACGACGAGGCGGCTCGGCTCGACGATCTGCTTCGCGGCCTGCCAGTCCTCGAGGAAGCGGGTGAGGCGCACGCGCTGGTGCACGCCGAGGCCGCCGAGGCGCTTGGCCGTGGAGATGCCGAGCTCCCCGAGGATCCGCTCGAGCTTGGTGGGGCCGATGTTCGGGATGCTGGTGAGGAACTCCGTCACGCGCAGCGTCGCCTCCGCGCGGTGCGCGGGGTCCGCGGACGCGTCGAGGACGCCGAGCGGCGTGCGGGCGCCGGTGACGATGTCGTTCTTGACCTGGGCGCGCGCCCGGCGGGCGGCGACGGCGGCCTGCGATGCGGCGACCCGGTCGACCTCGGGTGGTTCGGGCCTCATGGCAGCACCTCTTCGAGTCGTCCGGCGTGGTCGGTGACGGCCTCCGCGACACGCCGTGGCCCTGCCGCGAGGATACTCCGCGAGGCGCTCGCGACCACAACGCCCGCGGCGGGGCCGAACAGCTTCCGGACATCGCCGAGCAGCGCCCCCTGGTGCCCGAAGCCGGGCGCGAGGATCGGCGTGCGGGTCAGGCGGGCGAGGTCGAGCCCCGCGTCGGCCGGGTCGACGGTGGCGCCGATGACGAGCCCGAAGGCGCCTGGTCCGCCCGCCGGGTCGTCCCCGGGACCGTTGGCGGCGACGGCGGCGTCCTGGATGCCCCGGGCCACCGTGCGCGCGCTGGCGGAGGCGGCCGGGGCGTCGCCGGGGGCGGCCGGCGGAGGACGGCCCGCTGCAGGTCGCGGGCCTCCGGGTTCGAGGTGGCGGCGAGGACGAACACGCCCGCGCCCCACGCGTCGGCGGCGGCGCGGACGCCGTCGAGGGAGCCGACGCCCGTGTACGCGGTGAGGGTGACGGCGTCGGCCCGCAGCGGGCTGTCGGGCGCGAGCCAGGCGGCGCCGTACGCGTCGACCGTCGAGCCGATGTCGCCCCGCTTCGCGTCGGCGATCACGAGGAGGCCGGCGTCCCGGGCGGCCGCGAGGACGCGCTCGAGCGCGGCGTAGCCCGCGGATCCGTGCCGCTCGAAGAACGCGACCTGCGGCTTCACGATGCCGGCCCGGCCCGCCGTGGCCTCGACCACGCGGAGGCCGAACTCCTCGAGCCCGCGCGCGTCGTCGTCGAGCCCCCACGCGTCGAGCAGGGAGCGGTGCGGGTCGATGCCGACGCACAGGTGCCCGCGCTCCCGGAAGGCGCGGGCGAGGCGCGCGCCGAACGGCGGGGCGACCGCGGCCGCCCCGCCGTCGGCGGTCGTCACCTGCGGGCCTCGCGGGCGATCGCGTAGTCCTGCAGGCTCGTGACGTCGAAGCCGGCGCGGATCGCGTCGAACGACGCGACCGCGGCCGTGAGCTGCGCGATGGTCGTGAACAGCGGCTTGTCCGCCGCCACGGCCGCGGCGCGGATCTCGTAGCCGTCCGCGCGCGCCGTGCGGCCCGACGGGGTGTTGATGACGACGTCGACCTGGTCGCGGTTGATGAGGTCGACGATCGACGGGGAGTCGCCGTCCGCCGGGTCCTCGCTGTACTTGCGGACCACGCGCGCCTGGATCCCGTTGCGGCTGAGGATCTCGGCCGTGCCCTCGGTGGCGAGCACCTCGAAGCCCAGCTGCTGGAGCCGGAGCACGGGGAGGACGATGGAGCGCTTGTCGCGGTCGGCGACCGAGACGAACACCGTTCCCGACAGCGGGAGGCCGCCGAACGCCGCCTCCTGGCTCTTCGCGAACGCCCGCGGGAAGTCGCGGTCGATGCCCATGACCTCGCCCGTGGAGCGCATCTCCGGGCCGAGCACGGAGTCGACGATGAGGCCGTCCTTCGTGCGGAACCGCTTGAAGGGCAGCACGGCCTCCTTCACGGCGACGGGCGAGTCCATGGGCACGTCGGACCCGTCGCGCTCGGGCAGCAGCCCCGAGGCCCTGAGCTCCGCGATGGAGGTGCCGACCATGACGAGGGACGCGGCCTTGGCGAGCGGGATGCCGAGCGCCTTGGAGACGAACGGCACCGTGCGGCTCGCGCGCGGGTTCGCCTCGAGGACGTAGAGCACGCCCGCGCCGATCGCGAACTGCACGTTGAGGAGGCCGCGCACGCCCACGCCCTCGGCGATGGCGCGCGTCGCGTCGACGACCTGCTGGATCTGGCCGCGGCCGAGCGTCACGGGCGGCAGCGTGCAGCTCGAGTCGCCGGAGTGGATCCCGGCCTCCTCGATGTGCTCCATGACGCCGCCGACGTACAGCTCGGTGCCGTCGTAGATGGCGTCGATGTCGATCTCGATGGCGTCGTCGAGGAAGCGGTCGATGAGGAGCGGCCGGCCCGCGCCGATGATGCCCTGGTCGGCCATGCGCAGGAAGTAGTCGTGGAGCGTGGCCGTGTCGAACACGATCTCCATGCCGCGGCCGCCGAGCACGTAGCTCGGGCGGACGAGCACCGGGTAGCCGATGCCCTCCGCGACGACGACGGCCTCGTCGATGGCGGTGGCCGTGCCGTTCCGCGGTGCCACGAGCCCCGCGGCGTCGAGGATGCCGGAGAACAGGCCCCGCTCCTCCGCGAGGTCGATTGCCGAGGGGCTCGTGCCGAGGATCGGGACGCCCGCGGCCTCGAGGCCCTTGGCGAGCCCGAGCGCGGTCTGGCCGCCGAGCTGCACGACGACGCCGACCAGCTCGCCGGCCTGCTCCTCCGCGTGCACGATCTCCAGCACGTCCTCAAGCGTGAGCGGCTCGAAGTAGAGCCGGTCGCTCGTGTCGTAGTCGGTGGAGACGGTCTCCGGGTTGCAGTTGATCATGATGGTCTCGAACCCGGCCTCGGCCAGCGCCGAACGACGCGTGCACGCACGAGTAGTCGAACTCGATGCCCTGGCCGATGCGGTTCGGGCCCGAGCCCAGGATGATCACCTTGCGGCGCTCCGAGGGCACGATCTCCGTCTCGGAGTCGTAGCTGGAGTAGTGGTACGGCGTGAGGGCGGGGAACTCCCCCGCGCACGTGTCGACCGTCTTGAAGACCGGGCGGATGCCCGCCGCGTGGCGCGCGTCCCGCACGTCCTGCTCCGCGAGGCCGCGGATCTCGGCGATCTGCGCGTCGGAGAAGCCGTGGTCCTTCGCCTCGCGGAGGGTCTCCGCGTCGAGGGAGCCCGCGTCGCGCACGGCGTCGGCGACCTCGTTGATCAGCACGATCTGGTCGATGAACCAGGGGTCGATCTTCGTCGCGTCGAAGACCTGCTCCGCCGTGGCGCCCGCGCGGAGCGCCTGCTGCACCGTGACGATCCGGCCGTCGGTGGGCGTGCGGCTCACCTCGAGGAGCTCGTCGACCGAGCGGGTCTCGGGGCCCCAGTGGAACGACGACCCGCGCTTCTCCAGCGAGCGGAGCGCCTTCTGCAGCGCGGTCGAGTAGTTGCGGCCGATGGCCATCGCCTCGCCCACCGACTTCATGGTGGTCGTCAGCTCGGCGTCGGCGGCCGGGAACTTCTCGAACGCGAACCGCGGGACCTTGACGACCACGTAGTCGAGCGTGGGCTCGAAGCTCGCCGGCGTGACCTTCGTGATGTCGTTCGGGATCTCGTCGAGGCGGTACCCGATGGCGAGCTTCGCCGCGATCTTGGCGATGGGGAACCCGGTGGCCTTCGACGCGAGGGCGCTCGAGCGCGAGACGCGCGGGTTCATCTCGATGACGATGAGGCGGCCGTCGGCCGGGTCCACCGCGAACTGGATGTTGCAGCCGCCGGTGTCGACGCCCACCCGGCGGATGATGTCGATGCCGATGTCGCGCATGTGCTGGTACTCGCGGTCGGTGAGCGTGAGGGCGGGCGCGACCGTGATCGAGTCGCCCGTGTGCACGCCCACGGGATCGACGTTCTCGATGGAGCAGACGACGACCGTGTTGTCGGCCGTGTCGCGCATGAGCTCCAGCTCGTACTCCTTCCAGCCGAGGATCGACTCCTCGAGGAGCACCTCCGTGGTGGGGCTCGACTGGAGGCCGTCGGCGACCATGCGCTCGAGCTCCTGGCGCGTGTGCGCGAAGCCGGAACCGAGGCCGCCCATGGTGAACGACGGGCGGATGACGAGCGGGTAGCCGAGGTCCTCGGCGAACTCCACGGCCTGCTCGAGCGTCTTCGCGACGTGCGAGCGGGCGACGTCGGCGCCGGACTCGAGGACGAGGTCCTTGAAGAGCTGGCGGTCCTCGCCCTTCTGGATGGCCTCGACCTTCGCGCCGATGAGCTCGACGCCGTGCTTGGCGAGGATGCCGAGCTCGTCGAGCCGGATGGCCGCGTTGAGCGCGGTCTGGCCGCCGAGGGTGGGGAGCACCGCGTCCGGCCGCTCCTTGATGATGATCTTCTCCAGCACCTCGCTGGTGATCGGCTCGATGTACGTCGCGTCCGCGAAGTCCGGATCGGTCATGATCGTGGCCGGGTTCGAGTTCACGAGGATGACGCGCACGCCCTCCTCGCGGAGCACGCGGCAGGCCTGGGTGCCGGAGTAGTCGAACTCGGCCGCCTGCCCGATGACGATCGGCCCGGAGCCGATGACGAGGACGGAGTTGATGTCGGCGCGCTTGGGCATTACACGGTCTCCTGGGGGGTCGCGGCGGCGGGGGCGGTGCCCGACGCGTCGTGGATCAGCTCGATGAACCGGTCGAAGAGGTACGACGAGTCGTGGGGGCCAGCGGCCGCCTCCGGGTGGTACTGCACGGAGAAGGCGGGGATGTCGAGGCAGTTCAGCCCCTCCACGACCTGGTCGTTGAGCGAGACGTGGCTGACCTCGGCGCGGCCGAAGCCGGCGGGGGTGTCCACGGGGCCGTCGAGCGGCGCGGAGACCGCGAATCCGTGGTTCTGGCTCGCGATCTCGACGCGGCCGGTGCGGCGGTCGAGCACGGGCTGGTTGATCCCGCGGTGGCCGAAGGGCAGCTTGTAGGTGTCGAACCCGAGGGCCCGGCCGAGGAGCTGGTTGCCGAAGCAGATCCCGAAGAAGGGGATGCCCTTCCGCAGCACGTCCTGGAGGAGCTCCACGTGGTACTGCGAGGCCTCCGGGTCGCCGGGGCCGTTGGAGTAGAACACCGCGGTGGGCGCCAGCTCGGCGAGCTGCTCCGTCGTGATGGTCTGCGGCACCACGTGCACGTCCAGGCCGCGGGCGGCGAGGTGCTTGACGGTGGCGGTCTTGATGCCGAGGTCGAGCACCGCGACGGAGCCGACGCGCTCGCCCTCGGCGGGGATCGTGTACGTCTCCTGGGTGGAGACCTCGGCGGAGAGGTTGCGGCCGGCCATGTCGGGCGCCTGCCGCACCTGCGCGAGCTGCTCCTCGTCGCTGAGCGACGCCGCCTCGCCGGAGAACACGCCGGCGCGCATGGCGCCCTCGTCGCGGATGCGGCGGGTGACCGCGCGCGTGTCGATCCCGGAGATGCCGACGACGCCCTGGGCGACGAGGTCGTCCTCGAGCGTGCGGGTGCCCCGGAAGTTCGAGACCACCCGAGAGGGGTCGCGGACGACGTAGCCGGCGACCCAGATGCGGCGCGACTCCATGTCGTCGTCGTTCATGCCGGTGTTGCCGATGTGCGGCGCCGTCTGGAGCACGATCTGGCCCGCGTAGGACGGGTCGGTGATCGTCTCCTGGTAGCCGGTCATGCCGGTCGCGAAGACGGCCTCGCCGAGGCTGGTGCCGCGGGCGCCGTACGCGCGTCCGACGTACCTCCGTCCGTCCTCGAGTACCAGGACCGCCGGTTCGTGTCGGGCCATGTCGGTCACTTCCCTTCGTTGTCGTCGTCGTGCGCGGGGCGGGGGATGCGGTGGAGGGCGTCGACGAGCGCGGGCTTGTCGCGGGGGTCGATCACCCGGAGGTACGTGTCGACCTCGGTGCGGGCGGCCTCGTCGAGGACCCAGGTGACGGCCACGAGGCCGCCCTCCTCCACGACGCGGTCGATGGCGTAGGTCGCGAGGCCCGAGCCGGTGATCCGATCGGCGGGGAGGAGCACCTCGCGCTCGCCGTCGATCGCGAGCACGAGCCCGGCGTCGTGGACCCGGGCCGCGGCGCGGCCGCGGAACCCGAGGGGCGCGACGGTCAGCCGGTCGAGCGGCTGGCCGGCCGTGGTCGTGGCGACGTACAGCACGTCGACCTCCAGGGCCGGAGCGCCGAGACCGGCGGGCGGGCGCGGCGGCTCGGGCAGCGCGCCCTGGCGGCGGCGGCGCGCGCGCCAGCCGAGCGCCATGAGCGCGAGGAGCAGGAGGAGGAGCGCGATCACGGTGAGCGCCGGTCCGAGGCGGTCGCTCATGCGCCGGCGCTCCGCTGCGGCCCGGACGATGACCCGTCGCGCGCGTCGGCGTCGGCGCGGTCGCGGAGGACCGCGGCGCGGGCCACCGTCTCGCGGTCGACGAGCGCGCCGTCGAGCACCGTCGGGTAGCCGCGGTGGAATGTCGCGACGACGCGGCCGGGGAGCGTCATCTCCAGGTACGGGGAGTTGCCGCTGAGCCCGCCGAGGTCGTCGCGTCCGAAGACGCGGGAGGCGCGGGGGTCGTACAGCGTGATGTCGGCCGGGGATCCGCCCGCGAGGACGTGGCCGTGCTCCGCCAGGCGGCCGATGCGCGCGGGCGCGTGCGACATGACCCGCGCGACGCCCTGCCAGTCGAGCAGGCCCGTGTCGACCATCGCGAGCTGGACGACCGACAGCGCGGACTCGAGGCCGACCATGCCGAACGCGGCCGCGTCCCACTCGCAGTCCTTCGCCTCGACGGGGTGGGGCGCGTGGTCCGTGGCCACCACGTCGATGGTGCCGTCGGCGAGTGCGAGGCGGAGCGCCTCCACGTCCTCGCGGCGGCGCAGCGGCGGGTTCACCTTGTAGCGCGCGTCGTAGCCCGCGACCAGGTCCTCGGTGAGCAGCAGGTGGTGGGGCGTGACCTCGGCGGTCACGTCGACGCCGCGGGCCTTGGCCCAGCGGATGACGTCGACCGAGCCGGCCGTGGAGACGTGGCAGACGTGGAGGCGGGATCCGACGTGCTCGGCGAGCAGCACGTCGCGCGCGATGATCGACTCCTCGGCGACCGCGGGCCAGCCCGTGATGCCCAGCTCGCCCGACAGCGCGCCCTCGTTCATGGTCGCGCCCTCGGTGAGGCGCGGGTCCTGCGCGTGCTGCGCGATGACGCCGTCGAACGCCTTCACGTACTCCAGCGCGCGGCGCATGAGGAGCGGGTCGGAGACGCACTTCCCGTCGTCCGAGAAGACGCGGACGGCGGCGCGGCTGGCGGCCATGGCGCCGATCTCCGCCATCGACTCCCCCGCGAGGCCGACCGACACGGCGCCGATGGGCCGCACGGTGGCGTAGCCGGCCGCGTCGCCGAGCGCCTTGACCTGCTCGACCACGCCCGCCGTGTCCTGCACGGGCATCGTGTTGGCCATCGCGAAGACCGCCGTGAACCCGCCGAGGGCCGCCGCGCGGGATCCGGTGAGCACCGTCTCGCTCTGCTCGTAGCCGGGCTCGCGCAGGTGCACGTGCAGGTCGACGAGGCCGGGCAGCGCCACGAGCCCGTCGGCCTCGACGACGCGGGCGCCGGCCGGCGCCGGGAGGTCGGGGCCGATCTCGCGGATCAGCCCGTCGGCGACGAGGATGTCGGCGCGCTCGCCCGAGGGCAGGGTCGCGCCGCGGATCAGGTGGGCGTCGCCCGGTGTCGTCGCGCCCTGGACCGTGTCGTCGTGGATCGTGTCGTTCTGGGTCATCGGTCGGCCTTCCCGTCGCCGGACAGCAGGAGGTACAGGACGGCCATGCGCACCGAGACGCCGTTGGCGACCTGCTCGCGCACCGTGGACCTCTCCGAGTCGGCGGCGGCGGCGGATATCTCGAGCCCGCGGTTCATGGGCCCCGGGTGCATGACGATCGTATCGGGCCCGAGCAGCGCCAGCCGCGCGTCGTCGAGTCCCCAGATGCGCGCGTACTCGCGCGGGTTCGGGAAGAAGGCCGCGCGCATGCGCTCCGCCTGGATGCGGAGCATCATGACCGCGTCCGGCCGTCCCTCGACGAGCGCCGCGTCGAGGTCGTAGTGGACGGTCACCGGCCACGAGCCGACCCCCACGGGCACGAGCGTGGGCGGCGCGACGAGGGTGACCTCGGCGCCGAGCGTCGTCAGGAGCCAGGCGTTCGAGCGGGCGACCCGCGAATGGAGGATGTCGCCGACGATGAGGACGCGCGCGCCGTCGAGGCCCCTCCCCCGGGCAGCCGAGCCGTGCAGCCGGCGGCGGATGGTGAACGCGTCGAGCAGGGCCTGCGTGGGGTGCTCGTGCGTCCCGTCGCCCGCGTTCACGATGCCGGCGTCGATCCAGCCGCTGCCCGCGAGCGTGTGCGGCGCGCCGGAGGACGGGTGGCGGACGACGACGCCGTCGGCGCCCATGGCCTGCAGGGTCTGCGCGGTGTCCTTCAGGCTCTCGCCCTTGGAGACGCTCGAGCCCTTGGCGCTGAAGTTGATGACGTCCGCCGAGAGCCGCTTGGCGGCGGCCTCGAACGAGATGCGGGTGCGGGTCGAGTCCTCGAAGAACAGGTTCACCACAGTGCGGCCGCGCAGCGCCGGCGTCTTCTTGATCTCGCGCGTGCCCACGTCGGACATGTCCTCCGCGACGTCGAGGATGCGGACGGCCTCGTCGCGCGACAGGTCGCGGGTGGAGAGCAGGTGCCTCACGATGCGGCCTCCCGCCGGGCGGGCACCGACGCGTCGTCGGGGCCCTCGATGGTCACGGCGTCCTCGCCGTCGATCTCGTCGAGCCGCACGAAGATGCGCTCGGCGAGGCTCGACGGCAGGTTCTTGCCCACGAAGTCGGCGCGGATGGGGAGCTCCCGGTGCCCGCGGTCGACGAGCGCCGCGAGGCGCACGGCCGTCGGGCGGCCGAGGTCGCCGATCGCGTCGAGGGCCGCGCGGACCGTGCGGCCGGAGAAGAGCACGTCGTCGACGAGCACGACGGTGCGGCCGTCGACCCCGGCCGCGGGCAGGAGCGTGGGCGCCGGCGCGCGGGTGGGGTTCCGCTGCAGGTCGTCGCGGTACATCGTGACATCGAGCGAGCCGACCAGGTCGGCGGGGGCGTCGGGCTCGAGGCGGGCGATGATCCGGCCGATGCGCTCCGCGAGGACGGTGCCGCGCGTGGGGATCCCGAGGAGCAGCAGGCCGGCGGGGCCGCGGTTCGACTCGAGGATCTCGTGGGCGATGCGCGTGAGCGCACGGGTGATGTCAGAGGGCTGCAGCACGATGCGCTGAGGCAATCCGACCTCCTTCCCCGCCTCTCGGGACGGATGTTAAAGGTGGTCTGTTCCGCCGGTCACTCTAGCGGGTGGGCACCCGCCGGCGCGCCGCGGGGCGTCCCCCGCGCGTGTCCGTCGCGCCCGTCCGACGCCGGCCGCCCGCGCCGGGACTCAACCGTCCGACGCGTCGAGCACCGCGCGGATCCGCCCGAGGACGGCGGCGTCCTGGAGGCTCGTGGCGTCCCCGAGGGTCCGGCCCTCGACGAGGTCGGCGAGGAGGCGCCGCATGATCTTGCCCGAGCGCGTCTTCGGCACGTCCGGCACCACGACGATCCGCCGCGGCTTCGCGACGGGCCCGATGACCCGGGCGACGTGCGCCGTGAGCTCCGGCCCGAGCGACGCGGCGAGCGCGTGCCAGCCCGCCGCGTCGTCGTCCGCGGGCCGATCGTCGCCCGGTGGCACCACGAACGCGACCACGCGCTGCCCGGTGAGGTCGTCGGCGACGCCCGTCACGCCGGCCTCGGCGACGCGCGGGTGCGCGACGAGCGCCGACTCGATCTCGATGGTCGACAGCCGGTGGCCGGAGACGTTCACGACCTCGTCGATGCGGCCCTGGAGCGCGATGTCGCCGTCGCCGTCGCGTCGGGCGCCGTCGCCCGCGAGGAACCACCCGCGGTCGGCGAAGCGCTCCCAGTACGCGCTCCGGTAGCGGTCCGGGTCGCCCCAGACCGTGCGCGCCATCCCGGGCCAGGGTCGCTGGATCACGAGGAGGCCCGACTCCCCCGGGGCCGTCTCCTCGCCGTCGTCGTCGACCACGGCCACACGGAACCCGGGCAGCGCGCGGCCCGCGGCACCCGGCTTCAGCGTCGAGACGCCAGGGAGGGGCGCGATGACGGCGGCGCCCGTCTCGGACTGCCACCACGTGTCCACCACGGGCGCCCTCCCGCCGCCGATCTCGCGGTGGAACCACCGCCACGCGGCCGGGTTGATCGCCTCTCCTACCGACCCCAGCAGACGGACGCTCGACAGGTCGTGCCCCGCGACGCCGTCGGGGAACCAGCTCATGAGCGAGCGGATGAGCGTGGGCGCCGTGTAGTAGGTCGTCACCCCGTAGCGCGCGATGATCTCCAGGTGCCGGCCGCGGTGGGGCGTGTCGGGCGTGCCCTCGTAGATCACCTGCGTGAGGCCGTTGGAGAGCGGTCCGTAGATCTCGTAGGTGTGCGCGGTGACCCAGGCGAGGTCGGCCGTGCACCAGTGGACGTCGTCGGGCTTCGCGTCGAAGTGGGCCCAGTGCGCCCACGACGCGTGGGTGAGGTAGCCGCCGGAGGTGTGCACGAGGCCCTTGGGGCGGCCGGTGGTGCCGGAGGTGTAGATGATGAAGAGCGGGTGCTCGGCGTCGAAGCTCTCCGGTGCGTGCTCGGGCGACGCGGATCCGACCGCGTCGTGCCACCAGACGTCGCGGCCCGCGGTCCACGGCACGTCCTGGCCCGTGCGGCGGACGACGAGCACGTGCTCGATCGACACCACGTCCGCGACGGCCTCGTCGGCCTGCGGCTTGGTGGCGACGGCCGTGCCGCGGCGGTTCTGGCCGTCGCTCGTGATGAGGAGCTTCGCGCCCGTGTCCTCCACCCGGAAGCGCAGCGCCTCCGCGGAGAAGCCGCCGAAGACGAGCGAGTGCACGGCGCCGATGCGGGCGACCGCGAGCGTGGCGACGATCGTCTCGACGAGCACGGGCAGGTAGATCACGACGCGGTCGCCGGGGCCGATGCCGAGGGCGGTCAGCGCGTTCGCGGCGCGCGAGACCTCCTCCTGGAGGTCCCGGTACGTGACGGTGCGGCGGTCGCCGGGCTCGCCCTCGAAGTGCAGCGCGACCGCGTCGCCGCGGCCGGCGGACACGTGCCGGTCGACGCAGTTGGCGGCGACGTTCAGGCGGCCGCCGGCGAACCAGGTGGCCGCGGGGACCTGCGGGCTGCCGTCCTCGGCGATGGGCGGGAGCCAGGTGCGGGCCGTGTGCCAGGGCGTCTCCCAGTCGAGGCGGCGGGCGGCCTCCTCCCAGAAGGCGACCGGATCCGCCTCGGCGCGCGCGTACGCCTCCGCGCCGACGTTGGCGGACGCGGCGAGCGCGGCGGGCGGCGGGAACGAGGCCGGGCCCGCGGTCGCGGCGTCGCCGTCCGAGGGGTCCAGGGGGGTGGCGTCGGCCTGCTCGGTGCGCGGGGAGGTCATGCGACGACGCTACGTGCGCCCCGCGGAGGACCCGCAACCGGGATCGTCACGCGGGGACACACGGCGCGGGAGCCGCTGCCGAGGAGCCGCTGCCGGCGTCAGCCCCAGCGGCGGACGAGCACGCGCTCGATGAGGCCCACCACGGCGTCCGTGACCGCGCCCAGCACGGCGAGCAGGACGATGGCCAGGAGCACGCGGTCCACCCGGCCGTTGCTCGACGACTCCGTGAGCAGGTAGCCGAGCCCCATCGAGGCGGCGAGCAGCTCGGCGGCGACGAGGAACAGCCACGACTGCGCGAGGGCGAGGCGGAGGCCGGAGACGACGGCGGGGAGCACGGCGGGCAGCTGCACGGTGACGAGCAGCGGGATCCGACGCAGCCCGAACGCGCGCCCCACCTCCACGAGGTGCGGGTCGACGTGGCGGAGCGCCCCGGCGACGGTCGTGTAGACGGGGAACAGGGCGCCGATCGCCACGAGGGTCACCTTGGAGTCCTCGTTGATCCCCATCCAGAGCAGGAGCAGCGGCACCCACGCGAGCGACGGGACGGTGCGGAAGGCGCCGGCGGTCGGCGCGAGGAGGAGCCGGCCGATGCGGGAGAGGCCCACCACGGCGCCGAGCACGAGTCCCACCGTCGCGCCGAGGGCGAACCCGAGGAGGACGCGCTGCAGGGAGATGGCGACGTACTGGCCGAGGATCCCCTGCTCGGCGAGCTCGACCCCCGCCCGTACGACGTCGAGCGGCGCGGGCAGCAGGTGGGCGGGGACGGCGCCGGTCGCGGTGACCACCGCCCAGAGCCCGACGACCAGGAGCGGGACGACGGCGCCGACGGCCGTGCGCACGAGGGCGCCGCGCGCGGTGCGGCGGGTCGTCGGCAGCGCGGCCCCGCCCTCCTCGACGGGCGCATCCGCGCGCGGGGCCGTGCCGAGGGCGGTCATCCGGCCGCCCCGGCGGCGTCCGCGGACTCCGCGTACTGCGGCTCGAACAGCTCGTCGAGCGCCCGGTCGACCCGCGCCTGGTCGGGGACGTCGCCGGACTCGACGAGGATCGGGCCGACGCGCTCGAGCACGGCGCGCTGGTCCTCGCCGGGGACGGGGTCGACGCCGAGGTTCGTGCGGTCGATGACGGTGGACGCGACGGCGGGGTCGATGGCGGCTGCCTCGGCGAGGATCGCCGCGGTCTCGTCCGGATGCTCGACCGCCCAGGCGCGGGCCTCCTCGTACGCGTCGACGACGGCCTGCGCGAGGTCGGGCGACGCGTCGAGGAACGACTGGGTGGCGTTGAGGAAGCCGTAGGTCGCGAAGTCGACGTTGCGGTACAGGAGCGTCGAGCCCGCCTCCGCCTGGCTCGCGGCCATGAGCGGGTCCAGCCCGGACCACGCGTCGACGGAGCCGTTCTCGAGCGCGGCGCGGCCGTCGGCGTGCTGGAGGTTCTGGATGGTCACGTCGGACACGGGGATGTCGGCCTCCTCGAGCGTCTGCAGCAGGAAGAAGTAGGGGTCGGTGCCCTTCGTGGCGGCGATGTCGGCGCCCCGCAGCTGGTCGACGCTCGTGATCGGCGAGCCCTCCGGCACGACGATCGCGGTCCACTCGGGCTGCGAGTACACGTCGATCGTGCGGATGGGAGAGCCGTTCGCCCGGGCGAGGAGCGCCGCGGATCCCGCGGTGGAGCCGACGTCCACGGCGCCCGCGCGGAGCAGCTCGTTGGCCTTGTTCGGAGCCCGCGGACTGGACCCAGTCGACCGTCACGTCGGATCCGAGGCGCGCCTCGAGGAGGCCCTGGTCCTTCACGATGAGGCTCAGCGGGTTGTAGGTGGCCCAGTCGACGGTGAGCGTGTCGGCGCTCCAGCCGGCCGGGTCCGCCGAGGTGGCGGCGGCGGGGGCGACGGACGAGCCCTCCCCGGCGGCGCAGCCCGCGAGGAGCATCACGGCGGCGCTCGCGAGCGCGAGGGTCGGGAGGGTGGATCTGCGGGGCAGGAGACGGGTCACGGTGGGTCCTCGGGTGCTGTGCCGGCGGCGATCGTGCGGGCGGCGGGTCGGGTGGTGCGGGAGCGTGCGGGCGGGTACGGGAACGGGAGCCCGGCGGACGCGGCTCGGCGTCCCGGGCCGGGCGAGCGCCGGCGTGTCAGCGGGTCGCGCGGTGTCCCGGCACGCCGAGACCCTCGAGCAGCTCCGCGCGGAGGGCGGCCAGGGTGGCGTCCCCGCGGTCGCGGGGTCGGGATCCCGGCACCTCGAGCACGCGGCGGACGGTCGCGCCCGGTGCGGCCCCGGGAGCGGGATCCGGTCCCAGCAGCACCACGCGGTCGGCGAGGTGGAGCGCCTCGTCGACGTCGTGCGTGACGAGGAGGACCGTGGTCGGGATGGCGGCGTGCACGTCGAGCAGGAGGTCCTGCATCCGCAGCCGGGTGAGCGCGTCGAGCGCGCCGAAGGGCTCGTCGAGCACGAGGACGCGCGGTCGCCGGGCGAGCGCGCGGGCGAGGGAGGCCCGCTGCGCCATGCCGCCGGACACCTGCCGTGGGCGGAGGTCGGCGGCCTCGGCGAGTCCCGTGAGATCGAGCAGCTCGCGGACGCGGGCGTCGCCCTCCTCACGCGGCACGTCGCGGGGCAGGCCGAGGCGCACGTTGGCGCGGATGGTGCGCCAGGGCAGCAGGCGCGGCTCCTGGAAGGCGACCGCGGAGCGCTGGTCGACCTCCTGCACGGGCGTGCCGTCGATGCGGAGCGATCCGGTGTCCGGGCGGTCGAGACCGCTCACCTGGCGGAGGAGGGTCGACTTGCCGCAGCCGGACGGCCCGAGGACGGCCACGACGTCGCCGGCCGCGAGGTCCATGTCGACGTCGCGGAGGACGGTGCGTCGCGCACGGGAGCCCTCGACGGGGAAGGAGCGGCCGATCCCCCGGAGCTCGACGGCGCCGGCCGAGCCCGGTGCCGCGGCGTGCGGCGCCGGCGCGGGCGACGGGACCGGCGCGGGCGGCGCCTGGTCGGAGCGCGAGGCGGAGGCGGTGACGGGCATGACCCGACGCTAGGGCGGCCCGCCCGCCGTCGGATGCCGTGGCGTCACACGCCGTCGCGCGACGACACGCGGCGTAACGCGACGCCCGGCGTGTGCTGCCGGGCCATCCGGACGGGTCAGGCCTGCGCGGCCGCGATCCGGGCGAGCATGCCGTTCACGAACGACGCGGACTCGTCCGCGCCGAGCGACGACGCGAGGTCGACGCTCTCCGAGATGGCGACGCCGTCGGGCACGTCGGCGTTGAAGAGGATCTCCCAGATGCCGATGCGCAGGATCGCGCGGTCGACCGCGGGCATGCGGGCGAGCGTCCAGTTGACCGAGTACGTCTCGATGAGCTCGTCGATCTCGTCCTGGTGCTCGACGAAACCCTCGGCGATCTCGCGGGCGTACTGCCACGAGGCCTGGCGATCGGGCTCGGCGGCGGCGCGCTTCTGCTCGACCGCGAGGGTCGCGGGGATCGTCTCCCCGCGGATGTCGGCGACGTAGAGGACGTCGAGGGCGCGCTTGCGCGCCTTGGTGCGTGCGCTCACGGGTCAGTCGGTGACGCGGCCGAGGTAGTCGCCCGTGCGGGTGTCCACCTTGACGCGCGTGCCCTGCTCGAGGAAGAGCGGGACCTGGATCTGGTGCCCGGTCTCGACCGTGGCGGGCTTGGTGCCGCCCGTCGAGCGGTCGCCCTGGAGGCCCGGCTCCGTGTACGTGATGGTCAGCACGACCGACGCGGGCAGCTCGACGTAGAGGCCCTCGCCGTTGTGCAGCGCGACCGTGACGCTCTGGTTCTCGAGCATGAAGTTCTTCGCGTCGCCGACCTGCGCCGCGGACAGCGTGATCTGGTCGTAGTCGCTCGTGTCCATGAACACGAAGTTCTCGCCGTCGGCGTAGAGGTACTGGAAGTCGCGGCGATCGACCGTCTCGGTCTCGATCTTCGCGCCCGCGTTGAACGTGCGGTCGACGACCTTGCCGCTCATGACGTTCTTGACCTTGGTGCGCACGAACGCGCCGCCCTTGCCCGGCTTCACGTGCTGGAACTCGATGACGGTCCACAGCTGGCCGTCCATGTTGAGGACGACGCCGTTCTTGATGTCAGCGGTAGAGGCCATTGCGGGGAGGGTCCTTGCCTGTTCGACGAGCGGGATGCGGCGGTCGAGCGGCCGCGCGGAGGATCCGGCTCCGCGGCCCGACGGGGCGCGTGCGGGGATCCGAGGGATCAGCCTAACGGGTGCCGGTCACCACGTGCGCGAGCGCCAGGAGGTACGACCCCGTCCCGAGGCCCGCGATGACGCCCGTGGCGACGGGCGAGATGACGCTCTGGTGGCGGAACTCCTCGCGCGCGTGCGGGTTCGAGATGTGCACCTCGATGAGCAGGAGGCCGGCCTTCGTGACGAGCGCCGCGGCGTCGCGGAGCGCGTACGAGTAGTGCGTGAAGGCGGCCGGGTTCATGATCACGGGCGTCGCGGTGTCGACGGCCTCGTGCAGCCACCCGATGAGCGTCGCCTCGTCGTCGGTCTGCCGCAGGTCGATCTCGACGTCGTCGGGGGCGAACGCGACGAGCTCCCGGCGGAGGTCCTCCAGCGACCCGGTTCCGTAGACGTCGGGCTCGCGGCTGCCGAGCCGTCCGAGGTTGGGGCCGTTGAGGACGAGCACGCGTGACATGGATCCAGCCTAGGGGCGCTCCCGGTACCGGGCACGCGACGCCACCTGCGGCGCACGGCTGCCTCCGTGAGGAGCGCCGGCGCTGACGTCGTGCGCCCCGGCCGCCGGCGATGCTCGGAGGCCGCCCTCAGGATGCGGGCGGCTGCAGCCGACGCTCTGGCCGCCGTCGGAGCGGATGCGCTGCCCGTTGATCCAGCCGCCCTCCGCCGAGAGCAGGAAGCACACGAGCGCCGCGGCGTCGCGGGGCTCGGCGAGCCGTCCGCGCGGCGTCGTCTCGCGCAGGCTCTCGCGGATCTCCGGCGTGAACCAGCCCGTGTCGGTGGGTCCGGGATCGACGAGGTTGGCGGTGATCCTCGCGTCCTCCAGCTCACGGGCGGCCGCGATGACGATGCGGTCGAGCGCGGCCTTGCTGGCGCCGTAGGGCACGTTGCCGACGACGTGGTCGCTCGTGAGCGCGACGATGCGACCGGCGCCCGGCACCGCGCGGTACCGGCGGGCGAAGCCCTGGACGAGCTGGAGCGAAGCCCGCACGTTCACGGCCAGGTGCCGGTCCAGGCTCTCCACGCTGGTCTCCAGCAGGGCGCTGTCGACCGACTCGGCGTGGCTCAGCACGAGGGCGGTGAGCGGCCCGAGCTCCCGCTCGACCTCGTCGAGGATCCGCTCCGCGGCGTCCGTGTTCACGAGGTCGGCCTCGACGGCGTGCGCCCGGCCGCCCGCGCGCTCCACGGCTTCGGCGACGCGCGCCGGGTCCTCCGGCTGACGGCCCCACGGCATGCGGGCGTCGTAGTCCGACCAGTACGTGAAGGCGACGTCCCAGCCGCCGAGCGCCAGGTCCTCGGCGATGGCCGCCCCGATGCCGGAGACGCGGCCGACGCCCGTGACCAGCGCGACGGGCCGCGGCGCGTCCGGATGCGCGGGATCCGTCACGAGCCGATCTCCTGGTACGCGGCGAAGAGCAGCGCCTCCTCGGGCCCGTTGAGCACGCTGGCCCGGCCGACGCCGTCGAGCACGATGAACCGCATCATGTCGCCGCGGGCCTTCTTGTCGCGCTTCATCGAGGCCACGAGCGTGGGCCAGCGCCCGACCGGGTAGCTGGTGGGGAGGTCGAGCGAGTCGAGGATCCGCCGGTGCCGGTCGACGGCCTCGTCGGACAGGGTGCGCGTGAGGCGCGACAGCTCGGCCGCGAACACCATGCCCACGGCGACCGCCGCGCCGTGCCGCCACCGGTAGCGCTCGGCGTGCTCGATGGCGTGGCCGAGCGTGTGGCCGTAGTTCAGGATCTCGCGGCGGCCCTTCTCCGTGAAGTCCTCGCCGACGACCTCCGCCTTCATCGCGATCGCGAGCTCGACGACGCGCCGGAACTCGGGACTCGTGGTGTCGGTGACGCGCGCCACGTCGGCCTCGATGATGTCGAGGATCTCGGGGACGGCGATGAACCCCGCCTTCACGATCTCCGCGAAGCCGGTCACGATCTCGTTCCGGGGCAGGGTCGCGAGCAGGTCGAGGTCCACCACCACGGCGGTCGGCGCGTAGAACGCGCCCACGAGGTTCTTGCCCTCGGACGTGTTGATGCCGGTCTTCCCGCCGACGGCCGCATCGACCATGGCGAGGACCGTGGTGGGGACCTGGATGAGCATGACCCCGCGCAGCCACGTCGCGGCGACGAACCCGCCGAGGTCGGTCGTGGCACCGCCGCCGAGGGTGATGACCGCGTCGGAGCGCGTGAAGTCGGTGGTGCCCATGATCTTCCAGCAGAACGCCGCGACCTCCACCCGCTTCGCGCCCTCCGCGTCGGGCACCTCCGCGAGGTACACCTCCACGTCGCCCTGCAGGCGCTCCCGGAGACGCGACGCCTCCTCGGACAGGGCCGGGGCGTGGACGATGAGCACCTTCCGCACCCGCGGGCCGAGCAGCGTGCCGATCCCCTGCACGAGGCCCCGGCCGACGGTCACGTCGTATCCGGGGGTGCCGGAGACGCGGATCACGGTGGCGGCGTCGGGCTCGGACGCCGCGGCGAGGGGAGCCGCGTCTCCGGGGCGGGCGGTCTCGGGCGCGTTCTGGTCGGTCATGGCTGCCTCTCCCGGGCGAAGCGCTCGATCTCGCGGACGATGCGCGGGAGCGGGCGGTCGGAGGTGTCGATGGTCAGGTCGGCGAGCGAGCGGTACAGCCCCTCGCGGTCGGCGAGGATGCGGCGCCAGCTCTCGAGGCCGTCGACGAGCGGGCGGTCGTCGCCGCGGATCCGCGCGCGGACGGCCCGCTCGCTCACGGTGAGCAGCACGACGCGGCAGGCCTCCAGGTCGGCACGCGTCGCGAGGTCGAGGACGGCGCCCCCGCCGAGCGAGACCACGCCGTCCTCCGCGAGGGCGGCGGCGACCGCCGTGCGCTCGAGCTCGCGGAACCTCGGCTCGCCGTGCTCGCGGAAGATGTCGGCGATGGATCCGTGCGCCTCGACGATCGCGCGGTCCGTGTCGGTGAACGGCACGTCGAGGGCCTTGGCGACACGACGGCCGACCGTGGTCTTGCCCGCTCCGGGCGGGCCGATCAGGACGACCGGCACGGTCAGGCCTCGGGCGCCGCCGGCGGAGCGGCGTCCGCCTCGTCCACGAGGTCGGCGCCCGTGCGGCGGCCCTCGGGGATCGCGTCGAGGTAGCCGCGGAGGTTCCGCAGGGTCTCGCCCACGGAGTCGCCGCCGAACTTCTCCAGCACGGCGTCGGCGAGGGTCAGCGCGACCATGGCCTCGGCGACGACGCCGGCGGCGGGCACGGCGCACACGTCGGAGCGCTGGTGGTTCGCGGGAGCGGCGCCGCCCGTGGCGGTGTCGATGGTCCGCAGCGCCCGGGGCACGGTGGCGATCGGCTTCATGCCGGCGCGGACCCGGAGGACCGTGCCCGTGCTCATGCCGCCCTCGGTGCCTCCGGCGCGGTCGGTCGACCTGCCGATGCCCGCCGCCGTGCTGAACAGCTCGTCGTGCGCCTCGGATCCGCGGCGCGTGGTGGTGAGGAAGCCGTCGCCGACCTCGACGCCCTTGATCGCCTGGATGCCCATGAGCGCCGCCGCGAGCTTGGAGTCGAGGCGGCGGTCCCAGTGCACGTGCGAGCCGAGGCCCGGCGGCAGGTCGTAGGCGAGGACCTCGACGACGCCGCCGACCGTGTCGCCGCTCTGCTTGGTGTCGTCGACCTCGGCGACCATGCGGGCGCTCGTCTCGGCGTGGAAGCAGCGCAGCGGATCCGCGTCCAGCGCGTCCACGTCGGCCGGCGTCGGCAGCGGCGCGCCCTCGGGGACGCGGACGGGGCCGATGGACAGCGTGTGGCTGACGAGCGTGATCCCGAGCTCCGCGAGGAACGCCCGCGCCACGGCGCCGAGGGCGACGCGGGCGGCGGTCTCGCGGGCGCTGGCGCGCTCGAGCACGGGACGCGCCTCGTCGAAGTCGTACTTCTGCATGCCCACGAGGTCGGCGTGGCCGGGGCGTGGACGCGTGAGGGCCGCGGCGCGCGCGCCCTGCAGCTTCTCGGGATCGACCGGCTCGGGGCTCATGACGTCGACCCACTTCGGCCACTCCGTGTTGCCGATGCGCACGGCGATGGGGCTGCCGAGGGTCCGCCCGTGGACGACGCCCGTGGAGAGGCTCAGCTCGTCCTGCTCGAAGCCCATGCGCGCGCCGCGGCCGTAGCCCAGCTTGCGACGGGCGAGGTCGGCGCGGATGCCGTCGAGGCTGACGGG
This sequence comes from Clavibacter sp. AC415, assembly GCF_979252985.1. NCBI lineage: Bacteria > Bacillati > Actinomycetota > Actinomycetes > Micrococcales > Microbacteriaceae > Clavibacter > Clavibacter sp. AC415. The sequence goes on from NZ_CEEDAR010000016.1 coordinate 38,628, forward strand.
CACGCCCGCGGGCAGGCCCTCCAGGACGGCGATGAGTTCGGGGCCGTGGGATTCCCCCGGCGGTGAGCCAACGCAGCATGGCCCCATCCTCCCACAGCGGCAGGGGCCGCCCGGCGGGTCAGGCGCCGGTCCAGGGCCTCCCTGGATGACGCCCGACGCTCGCCCGCATCGCGGCGAGCACCCGCCCCTCATCGGCGACCGCACGCTCCGCGTCACCGCCGACGAACAGGCGCACCTGGATGAGCGCCTGCTGCACGAGCATGTCGATGCCGGGCACGACCCGCCCGCCCGCGCGCTCCCACGCGTCGGCGATGCCGGTCGGCCACGGCGCGTAGGTCACGTCGAGGAGCGCCGCGTCGGCCGCGAGCCGCGCCGGGATCGCGACCTCGGACGCGGCATCGCCGGGGAGCGTGCTGATCGCCGTGTCGGCACCCGCCAGGACCGTGGACGCGTCGTGCAACGGGACGATGCGCAGCGCCAGGCCGAGCTCGTCGGCCAGGGCGTCGAGCTCCCGGGCGCGCTCGGGGCGCCGGGCCGCGACGGCGACGCGCGCGGCCCCCAGGTCGCGGAGCGCCACCAGTGCGGAGCGGGCCGTGGATCCCGCGCCCAGGACGACCGCGTCCGTCGCCCCGGCGACCCCGGCGTCGCCCAACGCGCGCACGATCCCCGCCACGTCGGTGTTGTGGCCGCGGCGGGTCGCCCGACCGGCTGCGCTCGGCTCCTGCACGAGCGTGTTCGCGGCGCCGGCCAGCCGTGCCGTCTCGTCGACGTGGTCGAGCAGCGGGAGCACGTCGCGCTTGAGCGGCATGGTGAGCGACAGGCCGCGCCATCCGGATCCGAGCCCCGCGACGAGATCCGCGAGCTCCGCCCCCGTGCACTCCACGGCCTCGTACGACCAGTCGAGTCCGAGCACGTCGTAGGCGGCGAGGTGCAGGCGCGGGGACAGCGAGTGGGCGATGGGGCTGCCGAGGACCGCCAGCCGCACGGCCGGCGTCCGCGGGTCAGCCATTGCCGGGGTTGTCCCGCATGAACTGCTGCCACTGGGCGACGGCCTTGAGGTGGTCGTCGTAGGACTCCGAGAACACCGTGTCGCCCGTGATCGTGTTGATCGTCACGAAGTACAGCCACGGGCCGTCCGCCGGAGCGATCGCGGCCTTGATGGCGACGTCGCCCGGGTTCGAGATGGGCCCGATCGGGAGGCCTGGGTGCACGTAGGTGTTGTAGGGGTTGTCGTCGGCCCGCTCGGCGTCGGTCGTCGTGACCCGACCCGCCGACTCGGCGCCGTAGGCGACGGTGGCGTCGGACTGCAGGAGCATGCCGATGTCGATGCGGTTCTGGAAGACGCGGGAGACCTTGTAGAAGTCCTCCTCGAAGCGCGCCTCCTTCTGGATCAGCGCCGCCATCGTCAGGACGCGGTGCCGGTCCCCGGGGGCGACGCCGGCCTCGTCGAGCGCCTGGAAGGTGCGCGCCACCATGGTCCGCACCATGTCGGCGGCCGACGTCCCAGGCGGGAAGTCGTAGGTCGCGGGGAAGAGGTAGCCCTCGATGCTGGGCGCCTCGGCGGGGAGGCCGAGCGCGCCGAGATCCGCGACCGCGGCCTCCAGGTCGGCGACGGGGGTGCCGGTGCCCTCGGCGACGAGCTCGAACGCCTGGGCGGCGGTCTGCCCCTCGGGGATGGTGACCTTCGCCTGCACCTGGCTCGCCGGATCCTGCAGCAGCGCCAGCGCGGACGCCGCGCTCATCTGCTTCCGCAGCGTGTACGTGCCCGGCTGGAACACGACCTCCCCGGAGCTGACGACGGCCTGGTAGAACGCCTTCGACGTCTTCACCACGTCCTGCTCGGCGAGCGTGTCGCCGATGGTGCTGCCGGTGTCGCCGGTCTTGACGACGACCTGGACCTCCCCGGAGCCCTCGCCGTCGTAGTCCGTGGGCTCCGCGGGGGTCAGGAGCGCCGAGACGACGGGACCGAACAGCGACGTCGCGATGACGGCGGCGCCGCCGAACAGCACGACCAGCAGCACGAGGACGTAGGGCCACTTGGGGTGGCGGCGCTTCGGCCTGGGAGCGGCGGGAGCGGGTTCCCGCGGCGGCGTCCGGCGGCCGCGGTCGCCGTCACCGGCGGAGGGCACGGCGGGCCGCGCACCCGCGGGTCGGCTCCGTGGCGGCCGCGGCGATCCCGGCCGCCGCGGCGGAGGCTGCGGACGTGTCGCCCGCGGCGGCGGACGCCGATGTCGAGGCGGCGGCGGCCGCCGAGGCCGGCGAGCCGGGAGACGAGGAGCCGGGGACGAGGAGCCGGGGGACGAGGAGATCGAGGGCGACGCGGCGTCCGGGGCCGGTGCATCCGGCCGCCTCGCGGTCGAGGCCCCGGCGGGTGGCGCGTCACCGGCGTCGGAAGCCGTGTGCGACCCCGCCTCCGCGGCCTCGCGCAGTGCACGGAGCTCGCGTCGCGTCATGGGAGCGCCGGTCCCGATGCCGGGTCCGGCGCCGCGCGGCGCGTCCTCGGTGCGGGGGGCGGGGGCGGGACCCGCATCGGGGCGAGCCGCGGCACCATCGCCGAACAGGCTCTCGAAGGGGTCGCCACCCGCACCCGCTGCCGTCGTGGCGCGTCGGGTGGGGTCGGTCTCAGGCGTGTCGGTCAGGATCGACTCGGTTCCTCGGGACGAGAGCACCGGGTGGGGAGCCGGCGGTGCGCTCGCTCTCGAGCGCATGTTGAAGGATTATAACGGCCGCTGCCTGGTCGATCACGGGCCGCTGCTTGCGGGAGCCCCGGCCGGACGACCGCAGGGCGCTCTGCGCGGAGACCGTCGAGAGCCGTTCGTCCACGAGCCGGACCGGCGTCCAGGTGGCGTCCGCGAGGCGGCGGGCGAACCCCTCCGCGTCCTCCGTCGACGCCGTGGCGCGTCCGGAGAGCGCGAAGCGGCAGGCCCACGACGAGCTCGACGCAGTCGATCTCCGCGGCCACCTCGAGGATGCGGCGGATGTCGGCGGAGCCGCCCGCATCGCGCGGGACGGTCTCCACCGGCGTCGCGATCAGCCCGTGCGGATCGCAGCGGGCGAGGCCGATGCGCGCCTTCCCCACGTCGACGGCGACGCGCGAGCCCATCCGCATCAGGACGCGAGCGCCTGGCGGACGGCGGCGAGGGCCTCCGGGATGGCCGACACGTCGGATCCGCCGCCCTGGGCGAGGTCGTCCTTGCCGCCGCCGCCTCCGCCGAGCACCGCGGCGGCGGCGCGGGCGAGCTGCCCGGCCTTGGCCCCGGCATCTCGGGCGGCCTGGTTGGTGGCCACGATGACGGTCGGCTTGCCCGCGGCGTCGCCGGCCAGCGCGACGACAACCGGGTCGGAGCCGGCGCGCTCGCGCACGAGGGTCACGAGCTGGCGCACCTCGTCCGCCGAGCGGACGCTGCCGAGCGCCTCCTGGATGAGCGTCACCGATCCGACGCGCGAGCCCTGCGCGAGCAGAGCGGGCACGCGCTGCTGGAGCGCCTGCGCCTCGAAGTCCGCGATGCGGCGCTCCGCGGTCCTCAGGTTCGCCATGAGGTCGGCGATGCGGTCCGGGAGCTGCTCGCGCGGCGTCTTGAGGCTCGACGTGAGCTGCGACACGATGGCGCGCTCGACGGCCAGGTCCTGGAACGCCTCGCGGCCGACGAGGGACTCGATGCGGCGGTTGGTCGAGCCGACGGACGACTCCCCCACCACGTTGATCAGGCCGATCTGGGCGCTGGAGGACACGTGGGTGCCCGCGCACAGCTCGCGCGACCACGGACCGCCGATGTCGACGACGCGCACGGTGTCGCCGTACTTCTCGCCGAACAGCGCCATGGCGCCGAGCTGCTTCGCCTCGTCGATGGGCATCACGCGCGTGACGACCTGCAGGTCGTCACGGACGGCGCCGTTGGCGATGTCCTCGATCTCGCTGCGCGTCTCGGGCGACAGGGCCTGGTTCCACGCGAAGTCGAGGCGCATGTAGCCGGCGCGGTTGTACGAGCCGGACTGGTGCGCGTCCTGGCCGAGCACCTGGCGGAGGGCGGCGTGCACGAGGTGGGTGCCGGAGTGCGCCTGCGTCGCGCCGCGTCGCCAGTCGGCGTCGACAACCGTGGTGGCGGCGTCGCCGACGCCCACCTCGCCGGAGCGCACCTGCACGCGGTGGCTGATGAGGCCCTTCACGGGCTTCTGCACGTCGAGGACCTCGAGGTCGAAGCCCTGGCCGACGATGCTGCCGGCGTCGGCCTCCTGGCCGCCGGACTCCGCGTAGAGGCTCGTCTCGGGGAGGATGACCTCCGCGATGTCGCCGACGACGGCGTGGTCGACGCTGTGGCCGCCGACGATGAGGCCGAGGATCGTCGTGCCCGTCTCGAGCTCGTCGTAGCCCGTGAAGCGGGTCTCGCCCGCCGCACGGAACTCGCTGTAGACCGTGAGGTCGGCGAGGGCGGTCTTCTCGTCCGCGCATCGGCCTTGGCGCGCGTGCGCTGCTCGGCCATGAGGCGGTCGAACGCCTCGCGGTCGACAGTCAGGCCGTTCTCCTCCGCCATCTCGAGGGTCAGGTCGATGGGGAACCCGAAGGTGTCGTGCAGCAGGAACGCGGTGTCGCCCGCGATGCGCTCGCCGCCCTTCGCCTTCGTCTCGCCCACGGCGACGTCGAGGATCGTGGTGCCGCCGGAGAGGGTGCGGAGGAAGGTCTCCTCCTCCGCGTAGGCGAGGCGCGAGATGCGGTCGAAGTCGTCCCGACACCTCGGGATAGGCGGCCTTCATCGCGTCGCGCGACGCGGGGAACAGCTCGCCGAAGGTCGCCGTGTCGACGCCCATGAGGCGCATGGCCCGGACGGTGCGGCGCATCAGGCGGCGCAGGATGTAGCCGCGCCCCTCGTTCGACGGACGCACGCCGTCGGACATGAGCATGAGGGAGGAGCGGACGTGGTCGGCGACGATGCGCATGCGCACGTCGTCCTCGTGGTCGGCGCCGTAGCGGCGGCCCGCGATGCCGGCCGCGCGGTCGAGGACCGGGCGCACCTGGTCGATCTCGTACATGTTCTCGACGCCCTGCTTGAGGAAGGCGACGCGCTCGAGGCCCATCCCGGTGTCGATGTTCTTCTTCGGCAGGTCGCCGAGGATCTCGAAGTCGGCCTTTCCCGTCCCCTGCCCGCGCAGGTACTGCATGAAGACGAGGTTCCAGATCTCCACGTACCGGTCGTCGTCGGTGGCGGGGCCGCCGTCCTGGCCGTAGGCCGGGCCGCGGTCGAAGAAGATCTCGGAGCAGGGGCCCGCGGGGCCGGGCTGGCCGGTGTGCCAGTAGTTGGTGTCACGGCCGAGACCCTGGATGCGGTCGTCCGGGAGGCCCGCGATGCGCTTCCACGCCTGCCGCGCCTCGTCGTCCTCGCGGTAGACGGTCACCCAGAGGTCGTCCGGGTGGAACCCGAGGCCGCCGTCGGCCTCGCTCGTGGTGAGCAGCTCCCAGGCGTAGGCGATGGCCTGCTCCTTGAAGTAGTCGCCGAACGAGAAGTTGCCGTTCATCTGGAAGAAGGTGCCGTGGCGCGGTGTGCGCCCGACCTCCTCGATGTCGAGGGTGCGGATGCACTTCTGCACGCTCGTGGCGCGCGGGAAGGGCGCGGGCACGACGCCCGTGAGGTAGGGGACGAACGGCACCATCCCGGCCACCGTGAACAGGAGGGTCGGGTCCTCGCTCACGAGGGAGGCCGACGGCACGACGGTGTGCCCCCGGTCGCCGAAGTACGTCAGCCAGGCGTTGCGGATGTCTGCGGTCTGCATGCGGTCTACTGCTTTCCCAGCTCGGTGATGGTGTCCTCGGCCTCGCCCACGGCGGAGCGGAGCTCGGCCTCGCGGCGGCGGTAGCCGTCCTCGACGGCCTCGCCGAAGCGGCGGGCGCGGTCGTTGACGTCCTGGAAGAGGCGGTGCCCGGCCTCGGTGCGGTCGACCTGGTGGGCGATCGCGAAGCCGATGACGACCCCCACGGCGATGAGGACGAGGTTCTTCATGCTTCTCCCCTTCCGGGAGGTCCACCCCTCGCGAGGAGGGTGTCGAGCGGTGCGCGCGGCCCTTCAGGGCCGAGGGCGATCCTACCGGCCGGGCCGGACGGCTCCTCCGGCGGGTCGGGCCGGACGCCTCCTCCGGCGGGTCGGCCGCCTCCCCCGGCGGGTCGGCCGCGTAGGACTACCTGCCGGCCCGCCCCCTGCCGGAGACGCCGCGAGGCGGGCCGCCCCGGAGGGCGACCCGCCTCGCGGACGGTGGTGCGGTGCCTAGCGTGCCGCGTAGTACTCGACGACCAGCTGGACCTCGCAGGTCACGGGGACCTCGGCGCGCTTCGGCAGGCGCACGAGGCGGGCCTGGAGCTTGTCGAGCTCGACCTCGAGGTACGAGGGGAGCTTCGGCAGCACGTCGGCGTGACCACCGGCGGCGGCGACCTGGAAGGGCTCGGTGCCCTCGGAGCGCGGCTTGACGTGGATCATCTGGCCGGCCTTCACGCGGAAGGAGGGGCGGTCGACGATCTTGCCGTCGACCATGATGTGACGGTGCACGACGAGCTGGCGGGCCTGCGCCGTGGTGCGCGCGAGGCCGGAGCGGACGACGAGCGCGTCGAGGCGCTGCTCGAGGATCTCGACCAGGTTCTCACCGGTCAGGCCCTGGGTGCGGCGCGCCTCCTGGAAGGCGATCTTGAGCTGGGCCTCGCGGATGCCGTACTGGGCGCGCAGACGCTGCTTCTCGCGCAGGCGGACGGCGTAGTCGCTGTCCTGCTTGCGCTTGGACCGGCCGTGCTCGCCCGGCGCGTAGGGGCGCTTCTCGAGGTACTTGGCCGCCTTCGGCGTGAGCGGGATGCCCAGCGCGCGGGAGAGGCGGGTCTTGCTGCGGGTGCGTGACTTGGTGGACACGTTTTCCTTCCAGGGAGAAAGTCTCTGACTACGGGTGGTGCAGGGCGTCCGCGCACACGCATGGGCGCGCGACGATCGATCCCGCTGATGCGGGTCCTGCGGAAGTAGAGGGATTCGCCACGGGTCGTCCGGCTACAGGACGTGTCCCTTGGATCTGGATGTCGACGCAGCCGCACGCGACACCCCATCTAGGCGTCAGCAAGAGTAGCACGGGAACGCCGCGCACCGGGGTGCCCGGCGCGCCGTGCCCGGTGCACCCCCACCGCGTCGCCTCAGCCGCCGCGGACGATGCGCCGCAGCCTCTCGAGCCGCGCCGACAGGTCCCGCTCGTGCCCGTGCTGCGTGGGCGAGTAGTAGGTGCGGCCGACCAGCTCGTCGGGGAGGTACTGCTGCGTCACGACGCCGATGTCGGCGTCGTGGGGGTAGCGGTACCCCTTCCCGTGCCCGAGGCGCTTCGCCCCGGGGTAGTGGGCGTCGCGCAGGTGCAGCGGGACGCGGCCGAAGGCGCCGGCGCGGACGTCCGCGATGGCCTGGTCGATGCCCAGGTAGGACGCGTTCGACTTGGGCGCGGTCGCGAGGTGCACCACGGCCTGCGCCAGCGGGATCCGCCCCTCCGGCATGCCGATGAGCTGCACCGCGTCGGCCGCCGCCACCGCGACCACGAGCGCCTGCGGGTCGGCGAGGCCGATGTCCTCCGACGCGGACACGATGATCCGGCGGGCGATGAAGCGCGGGTCCTCCCCCGCCTCGATCATGCGGGCCAGGTAGTGGAGGGCCGCATCGACGTCCGATCCGCGGATCGACTTGATGAAGGCGCTGATGACGTCGTAGTGCTCATCCCCGTTGCGGTCGTAGCGCAGGAGCGCCCGGTCGACCGCCAGGGCGACCTGCTCGGTGGAGATGGGCACGGGTGCGGGGTCCGCGGCCGGGGCCGTCGCGCGTGATCGGTCGCGGTCCTCACCCTCGTCGCCGTCCTCGGCGTCGTCCTCCGCATCCCCGGCCGCCGCCCGCGCCTTCCCCGCGGCATCCGCCTGGGCCGAGACCGCGGCTGCCTCGAGCGCCGTCAGCGCGCGCCGGGCGTCGCCCGAGGCGAGGCGGATGATCATGGCCCGCGCGTCGTCGTCGAGCGAGAAGCGCCCGCCGAGGCCGCGCGCGTCCGCGACGGCGCGGTCGACGAGCACACCGAGGTCGTCGTCGTCGAGCTGCTCGAGCGTCAGCAGGAGGCTCCGCGACAGCAGCGGGGAGATGACGGAGAAGGACGGGTTCTCCGTGGTCGCCGCGATGAGGATCACCCACCCGTTCTCCACCCCCGGGAGCAGCGCGTCCTGCTGCGCCTTGGTGAAGCGGTGGATCTCGTCGAGGAACAGCACCGTGGAGACGCCGAAGAGGTCGCGGTCGCTGAGCGCCTTCTCCATCACCTGACGGACGTCGCGCACGCCCGCGGTCACGGCGGAGAGCTCGACGAAGCGCCGGCTGGACCCGTGGGCGATGGCCTGGGCGAGCGTCGTCTTCCCGGTCCCGGGCGGTCCCCACAGGATGATCGAGACGGAGCCCTGCTCGCCCGCGACGTCGGACGCGAGGCTCACGAGGGGGGATCCCGGCGTCAGCAGGTGGCGCTGACCGGTGACCTCGTCGAGGCTCCGGGGACGCATCCGGACGGCCAGGGGCGTGGCCCCCGAGCGGAGGCCCGGTCGCGTGTCGGTCATGACCTCGATGGTAGGCGCGACCGGCTAGTGTTCCCGTACCGCCGCCTCGGGCGGGACCGAGCGGAGGACGCCGTGGCCCCCAGGAACGACCGCGCAGCCCGCGAGGCCCAGGCCCGGCTCCGGCGCTACGCCGCGCGTCGGGAGCTCCACGCACGCGCCGTGCGGCGCCGACGTCGCGACGACCTCGTGGCCGTCGTCGGCGTGGTCCTCGTCGCCGCGCTCGCGGTCGGCGCGCAGCTCGCCTGGCAGGCGGGGCCGGGCGCCCCCGAGCCCGCGGCGTCCGCCTCCCCGACCCCCGACGCCGCCACGCCCACCGCCGACCCGGCGGACACGCAGGACCTCCCGCCCGCCACCCTCGCCGAGGATCGGACGTGGACGGGCTCGCTCGTCCTCAACGGCGACGTGACGCTCGGGGTCGAGCTCGACGGACGATCCGCCCCCCAGTCCGTGTCGGTGCTCGTCTCGCTCGCGCAGAGCGGCTGGTACGCCGACCGCACGTGCCACCGCCTCACCACGGCGCTGTTCCAGTGCGGGAGCGCCGACGGCCAGGGCGGCGGCGACGCCGGCTTCACCTACGGGCCGGTCGAGGACGCGCCCGAGGACGGCGCCTACCCGGCCGGCACGATCGCCATGGCCCGCGGGGAGAGCCCGGACAGCCAGTCCGGCCAGTTCTTCGTGGTCTACCGCGACACCCGGCTCGACACCTCCACCGGCGGCTACACGGTGGTGGGCCGCGCGACCTCCGGGCTCGACGACTACGTGGCCCGCATCGCCGACCAGGGCATCACGCCCGGCGCGTCCGCGGAGGACGGCGCCCCGGTGGTGCCCACCACGATCACGAGCCTGACCCTCGGCTGACGGCCGCCGCAGGTCCTCACGAGCGCCTGCGAGCGGGAGCCGGTTCCGCCCGCGACCGCGCCGCGGCGCCCCCCGCTCGGGCATGATCGGTACGGCGGCCTGCGCCCGCTCCCGGACGATCCCGCCCGGGAGCCGTGCTCTAGGCTGACGTGCACGTCTCCGAACCGGTCCGGCCGGTCCTATGAACAAGGTGGAATCCGTGGCTGACAACGATCAGACCCCCTGGGGCCGCGTCGACGAGACGGGCACCGTCTTCCTGCGCGAGGGCGACGGCGAACGCGCCGTCGGCCAGTACCCCGACGGGACCCCCGAGGAGGCGCTGGCCTACTTCCAGCGCAAGTTCACCGACCTCGCCGGGCAGGTCACGCTCCTGGAGCAGCGCGCCAAGCGCGGAGCCCCGGCGGCGGACGTCTCCAAGGCCGTCGCGCACCTCATAGAGGCCGTGGACGGGGCGAACGCCGTCGGCGACCTCGGCGCGCTCCGCACCCGCCTCGACGTGCTCGCGGCCACCGTGGGCGAGCTCACGGAGAAGCAGGGCGAGGAGCAGCGGCAGGTCGTGCAGGGCGCCATCGCCGAGCGCACCTCCATCGTCGAGGAGACCGAGCGCCTCGCGGCCCAGGACTTCTCGAAGGTGCAGTGGAAGCAGCTGACCGCCGAGGTGGACGCGCTGTTCGTCCGCTGGCAGCAGCACCAGCAGACGGGCCCTCGTCTGCCGAAGAACGACGCGAACGAGCTCTGGAAGCGCTTCCGCACCGCGCGCTCCACCATCGACACCGAGCGGAAGGCGTTCTTCGCCGAGCTCGACAACGCGCACAAGGACGCCCGCTCCAAGAAGCAGGCCATCGTCGAGCAGGCCCGCGCCCTCGAGCCGCAGGGCGTCGGCGGCATCCCCGCCTACCGCCGCCTCCTCGACGAGTGGAAGCTCGCCGGACGTGCGGGAAGCGCTACGACGACGCGCTGTGGGCGCAGTTCAAGGCAGCGGGAGACGTGCTCTACGGCGCGAAGGCCGAGGTCGACGCCGCGGACGACGAGGAGCAGCAGGCCAACCTCGCGGCGAAGCTCGCGCTCCTCGACGAGGCCGAGCCCGTCCTCCAGATCACCGACCGCACCGCCGCCCGCGACAAGCTGACGGCCATCCAGCTCCGCTGGGACGCCGTCGGCCGCGTCCCGCGCGACAGCGTGAAGACGGTGGAGGACCGCCTCCGCAAGGTCGAGACGCACGTCCGCACCCTGGACGAGGAGTTCTGGCGCAAGAACAACCCGGAGACCAAGGCGCGGTCCGAGGGTCTCGCCAGCCAGCTGGGCGCGGCCATCGACAAGCTGCAGCGCGAGCTCGACGCGGCGAAGGCCGACGGGGACGCGCGCCGCATCTCGGACGCCGAGGAGGCACTGGCTGCCCGCCGCGTCTGGCTGGACGCCCTCGGCTCCTAGCTCTCCCTCCGCACGTCGTCGGCCCGGGCTCTCCACAGGAGCCCGGGCCGTCGCCCGTCCGCCCTCCGCCGATGGCATGGTGCGCCCATGTCCCCCCGCCTCGCACCCGTCCTGTCCGTCCTCGACCTCCCGCTCGCGGAGCTCTGCTCCGCCCGCCTCGACGGCGAGGTGTACGAGGTCGACGCCTGCTACTCCCCCGTCGACGAGCTCGCCTCGCCGTGGCTCCGGGCGGCGGCGCTCGCCGCCCAGGTGCCGTCGCGCCTCATCGCCGAGCGCACCACGGCGGCATGGGTGCACGGCGCCGTCCGCCTCCCGCCGCGCACGCACGAGTACTGCGTCGACAGCGTCGCCAGATGCCACCCGCCGGCGCTCCGGAACGTGCGGATCCGCGAGGTCGTCCTCGCCGAACGCGACACCGTGGTCCTCGCCGGCCTCCGCGTCACCACCCCGCTCCGCACCCTCTGCGACATCGCGCGAACCGTGTCCGACCTCGCTCCGCGCTACGAGCGCGCCTGCCTCGGTCTCCTCCGGCTGCCCGGCGTCACGGTCGAGGGTGCCCGCGAGCACCTCGCCTCGAGCGGGGCGCTCCCCGACAAGCGCCGCGCGCTCCAGCGGCTCGACGCCCTCGCGCTCCGCGCGTCCTCCGCCCGGGGCACGGACGGGTCGGACGCCGACGACGGCGCGTGGCCGGTCAGCCCCCGTTGACCCGGTACACGTCGTACACCGCGTCGATCCGGCGCACCGCGTTGAGCACGCGGTCCAGATGCGTCACGTCGCCCATCTCGAAGACGAAGCGGCTGATCGCCAGCCGGTTGGACGACGTCGACACCGAAGCCGACAGGATGTTGACGTGGTGCTCCGAGAGCACGCGCGTCACGTCGCTGAGGAGGCCGGAACGATCCAGCGCCTCCACCTGGATGTGCACGAGGAAGAGGCTCTTCGACGACGGCGCCCACTCCACCTCGATCATGCGGTCCGGCTCCGCCCGCAGCGAGTCCACGTTGTGGCAGTTCGCCTGATGCACCGAGACGCCGGCGCCGCGCGTGACGAAGCCGATGATGTCGTCGCCGGGCACGGGCGTGCAGCACTTCGCCAGCTTCACGAGGATGTCGGGCGCGCCGCGCACGAGCACCCCGGAGTCGCTGTTGCGGGACACCCGCGAGCGCTGCGTGACGGCGAAGACCTCCTCGGCCTCGCCGCCGCTGTCGCCCTGGATGGAGGAGAGCACCTTCTCGATCACCGACTGGGTGGAGACGTGGCCCTCGCCGACGGCCGCGTACAGAGCGGCGACGTCGTCGTACTTCATGCTCTGGGCGACGTCGGAGAACGCGTCCTGGTTCATGAGCTTCTGCAGCGGGAGGTTCTGCTTCCGCATGGCACGGGCGATCGCGTCCTTGCCCTGCTCGATCGCCTCCTCGCGGCGCTCCTTCGTGAACCACTGCTTGATCTTGTTGCGCGCGCGAGCGCTCTTCACGAACGCCAGCCAGTCCTTGCTGGGACCGCTGTCCGGGTTCTTCGACGTGAACACCTCGACCACGTCACCCGTGGTCAGCGGGTTCTCGAGCGGCACCAGCCGGCCGTTCACCTTGGCGCCCATCGTCCGATGGCCGACGTCCGTGTGCACCGCGTACGCGAAGTCGACGGGCGTGCCGCCTGCGGGCAGGCCGATGACCTTCCCGTGCGGGGTGAAGACGTAGACCTCCTTGGCGCCGATCTCGAAGCGCAGCGAGTCGAGGAACTCCCCGGGGTCGGCCGTCTCGGACTGCCAGTCCGAGATGTGCGCGAGCCATGCGAGGTCGGTGTCGCCCTGGGGCGACACCTCCGCGGCGCGCCCGCCGTTCATCCGCTCCTTGTACTTCCAGTGCGCCGCGACTCCGAACTCCGCGCGCTGGTGCATCTCGTGCGTGCGGATCTGGATCTCCACCGGACGCCCCTTCGGCCCGATGACCGTCGTGTGCAGCGACTGGTAGAGGTTGAACTTCGGGGTGGCGATGTAGTCCTTGAAGCGACCGGGAACCGGCGTCCAGCGGGCGTGGATCGCGCCGAGCACCGCGTAGCAGTCGCGCAGCGAGTCGACGAGCACGCGGATCCCGACCAGGTCGTAGATCTCGTCGAACTCGCGGCCGCGGACCACCATCTTCTGGTAGATCGAGTAGTACTGCTTGGGTCGGCCCGCGACCTTCCCGCGGATGCGGGCCGAGCGCAGGTCGTCGTTCACGCTGTCGATGACCTGCTGCACGAACTCCTCGCGCTGCGGGGTCCGCTGCTTGACGAGGTTCTCGATCTCGACGTAGATCTTGGGGTAGAGGACCGCGAACGACAGGTCCTCCAGCTCCCACTTGATGGTGGAGATGCCGAGCCGGTGCGCGAGCGGCGCGTAGATCTCGAGGGTCTCCTTGGCCTTCCGCTCCGCCGAGGCGGACTCCACGAAGCCCCAGGTGCGCGCGTTGTGCAGCCGGTCGGCGAGCTTGACCACCAGCACCCGGATGTCCTTCGACATCGCCACGACCATCTTCCGGACGGTCTCCGCCTGCGCGCTGTCGCCGTACTTGAGCTTGTCGAGCTTGGTGACCCCGTCGACCAGCATGGCGATCTCGTCGCCGAAGTCGTGGCGGAGCATGTCGAGCGTGTACTCGGTGTCCTCGACCGTGTCGTGGAGCAGGGCGGCCGCGAGCGTCTTGGGGCCGATGCCGAGGTCGGCGAGGATCTGCGCGACGGCCACCGGATGGGTGATGTAGGGCTCGCCGCTCTTGCGCTTCTGCCCTTCGTGGGCGCGCTCCGCGACCGCGTATGCCCGCTCGATGAGGCTCATGTCGGCCTTGGGGTGGTGGAGGCGCGCGGTGCGGATCAGCTGCTCGACCGCGCCGGCGGGCTGCGCGCGCGAGAACAGGCGGGGCACCAGGCGCCGGAGCGACGCCGTGCTCGAGGTCGTCTCCGTCATCGTCCAACCTCCCAGGCGTGTGCTGGAGACCAAATTATCACCGCGTCCGCTGGCTCCCGACCACGGACGCCGTCCTGACGCGCACAGGCCCGCCCGCCGTTCGGAAGCTCATGGCGCAGGAGGCGAATGCCCGTCGACCGTGACGTCCGCGATGGAAGCGGTCAGGCGACGCGGCCCGGTCCTCCGTCGTCGGTCACGACGTCGCCGCCCATCTCCGACCACGCGTGCATGCCGCCCGTGATGTTGGACGCCGCGAACCCGCCCCGCAGGAGGGCCTGCGTCGCGAGGGACGAGCGGTGCCCAGAGCGGCAGACGACCACGATGTGCTCGTCCGTCGGGAGCTCGTCGACCCGTGCCTGCAGGTCGCCCAGGGGGATGTGGTGCGCCGCGGCGGAGTGCCCGGCCTCCCACTCGTCGGGCTCCCGCACGTCGAGCAGCCAGGAGTCGCCGGTCGCGGTCCGGGCCTTGGCGGTCGCTGCATCGAGGTCCTCGGGGACGCCGGCCCCGTGCGCGCTGCTCACGACTCCACCGACACGGCGGCACGCTCGGCCTGGGCCCGGCTGGCGGCGGTGGCCGCCAGCGCGTCCCCGCGCTTCACCTTCGGCTCGCCCTCGCGGAGGTGCGCGTACAGCGGCGCGGCGATGAAGATCGTCGAGTAGGTGCCGACGATGATGCCGATGAACAGCGACAGCGCGATGTCGCGGAGCGTCCCGGCCCCGAGCACCACGGCACCGATGAACAGGATCGAGCCGACCGGCAGGATGGCGACGATCGAGGTGTTGATCGACCGCACCAGCGTCTGGTTGACGGCGAGGTTGACCGACTGCCCGAAGGTCCGGCGGGATTCCTGCCCGTCCTCCGCGGTGTTCTCGCGGATCTTGTCGAAGACCACGACCGTGTCGTACAGCGAGTAGCCGAGGATCGTGAGGAACCCGATGACGGCGGCCGGCGTGACCTCGAAGCCCGTGATGCCGTAGATCCCCGCCGTGAGGACCAGATCGTGCAGCAGCGCGACGATGGCGGCCACGGACATCTTCCACGTGCGGAAGTACACGGACATGACCACGGCGGCCAGCGCGAGGAAGACCACGAGGCCCCACAGCGCCTGCCGGGTGATGTCCTGGCCCCAGGACGGCCCGATGAAGGACTCCGTGACGCTCGACGTCTCCACGCCGTACGCGGTCGCGAGCGCCTGGCGGACGGCGGTGCTGTCCGCCGGCTCCAGCTGATCCGTCTGGACGCGCACCGCGTCGGATCCGACCGACGAGACGCGCGCCGGGACCGACGTGACCGTGGCGACCGCGTCGTTGGCGATGTCCTGCGACTGCGACTCCACGCCGCTCACCGTGTACTCGGATCCGCCCGTGAACTCGATGCCGAACGTGAATCCGCCGCGGAGGAGCGGCCCGAGGATGGAGATGAGGATGCAGACGGCGGCGATGCCGTACCAGAGCCGACGGCGCCCGACGATGTCGAACGAGCGCTTGCCCGTGTAGAGGTCGTTGCCGAACTCGGAGAAGCCAGCCATCAGTCGTCCCTGCTCGTGTCGTCGGCCCGCGGCGCGTCGAGGGTCGCGGTCTTCGTGGATCCGGTCGCGCCGCCCTGGGCGGCCTTGCGCTCGGCGATGGTCTGGCGGCGGGCCGCCTCCTTGGCGGCTGCGGCACCCCGCCCGCTGGCAGCGGTGGGGGTGCGGAACGTGGCCCGTCCCCGGTAGACCGCGCCGAGGGCGCGCGGGTCGAGCCCGCTCATGCGGTGGCCCTCCGCGAAGAACCGCCGGTTGGCGAGCAGCTGCAGGATCGGGTGGGTGAACAGCGACACCACGATGAGGTCGATGATGGTCGTCAGCCCGAGGGTGAGCGCGAAGCCCTTGACGTTGCCCACCGCGAGGACGAACAGCACGGCCGCGGCGAGGAAGTTCACCGTGTCCGACGCGATGATCGTCCGGAGGGCCCGCTTCCAGCCCTGCTCGACCGACGAGACGAGACCGCGACCGTCACGGAGCTCGTCCTTGATGCGCTCGAAGTAGACGATGAACGAGTCCGCCGTGATGCCGATGGCCACGATGAGCCCCGCCACCCCGGCGAGCGAGAGCCGGTACCCCTCCCGCCAGCTGAGAAGCGTGATGAGCAGGTACGTGATGACCGCGGCGATCACGAGCGACGCGATAGTGACCATGCCGAGCGCCCGGTACTGCACGAGCGAGTACAGCACGACGAGCACGAGCCCGATGAGGCCGGCGATGAGGCCGCTGGTGAGCTGAGACGAGCCCAGGGTCGCCGAGATCACGTCCGAGCTCTGCAGCGTGAAGCTCAGCGGCAGGGCGCCGAACTTCAGCTGGTCGGCCAGGGCCTTGGCGCTCTCCTGCGTGAAGTTGCCCGTGATGGACGGCTTGCCGTTGGTGACGACGCCCTGGGTGACCGGGGCGCTGATGACCTCGTTGTCGAGCACGAACGCGAACTGGTTCCGCGGGGACTCCAGCGTGATGAGGCGCGTCGACATGTCGCCGAACTGCTGCGTCCCGTCGCCGTCGAAGACCAGGTTGACGGACCAGGTGCCGGTGCTGACGCCCTGGCTGGACTGCTGCAGGCCGCTCGTGGCGTCGGAGATGGTGCTGCCGTCGACCTCGACCGGGCCGAGCACGTACTTCGCCGCTCCGTCGTCGGAGCAGGAGATGATCGCGCGGTCGGCGGGAGCCGCCTGGCCGTCGCTCTCCGGGGCGGTCGCGCAGTCGTACGCGGCGAACTCCGCCTGGAGCCGCGGCGTGACCCACGAGATGTCGCTGGGGCCCGTCGGCTCGGCGGTGGGCTCGTCGGAGAGCGTGGCGGGATCCGGCGTGGCCTCAGCCGCGGGAGTCTCGGCGGCGGGCGTCTCGGCGGCGGGCGTCTGGCCCTCGACCGTCGGCGTCGCGCCGTCGGCGGGTGCCGAGCCGTCGGTGGCGGTCGGGGTCGGCGTGGCGCCGACCGACGCGGTGCCGGCGGCGCCGATGAGCACGGGGCGCAGCTCGAGCTTCGCGGAGGACTGCAGCCGCTGCATGGTGGCCGCGTCGGGCTCACCCGGCAGGCTCACGACGATGTCGCTGCCGCCCTGCGTGGTGATCTCGGCCTCGGAGACGCCGCTCGCGTCCACGCGCTGGCGGATGATGGAGACGGCCTGGGCGAGCTGCTCGCTGGTGGGCCCGGAGGACGATCCGTCGAGCTGCGGCGCGAGGATGATCTGCGTCCCGCCCTCGAGGTCGAGGGCCAGCTTCGGGGTCCAGGACCCGTTGCTGAAGGCGACGCTCGCGGCGTTCCCGCCGGCCAGCAGGCCGATGATGACGAGCAGCCAGACGAGCTTGCGTCGGGCCTTGCGTACGGGTGTGGGCGACTTTGCCACCTGGACACTCGACTTTCTTCACGGTGGGCCGGCGGGATCCGCGGAGCGCCCCGGATGGAGGGTGGGAGCGGGGCCGGGCGGCATGCCGCCCGGGATCGGACGGACGGCCGGTGGCCGCCCGTCCGCTGGATCAGGAGCGGCCGGTGGGGGCGTCGCCGTCGTCGAGGCGGCGGGCGGACGCGTCCGTGGTGCCCTTCTCGTCGACGACGTCGGTGGCCGGGGCGTCGTCCACCAGGACGGAGGCGTCCTCGGCGACGGTCGGCTCGACCACGCGGGCGATCGTCTGGCGGTGCAGCTTCAGCACCGTGCCGGGCGAGACCTCCAGGTAGGCGAGGTTGTTCTCCTCGTCGAAGGACACGAGGGTGCCGTAGATGCCGGACGCGGTCATGACCTCGGCTCCGGGGACCATCTGGGTCTGGAGCGCGGCGAGGTCCTTCTGACGCTTCCGGCTGTTGCGGAACATGAAGAAGATGAGCAGCGCCAGGACGGCGAACATGATCAGGGTGAACGGGTCCATGCGGGACGGGCCTTTCAGGTGCTGAGGGGTGACGGACACGACGAACCGGCGACGTTCCGCGGGAGGCCAGCTTGAATCATAGGCCATCGCCGAACAGGGGCTCCTGGGGACTCCGAGCCCCCGGTGCGCGGGCCGTGCCCGGCGCGGAGGACGCGGCCTCGCCCGGCAGGGCGGGCGCCTCGAGGCCGAAGTGCCGCCACGCCGCCGGGGTCGCCACCCGACCGCGGGGCGTGCGCGTGACGAGGCCGATCCGCACGAGGAAGGGCTCGACGACCGACTCGATGGTCTCGGCCTCCTCCCCCACCGACACCGCGAGCGTGTTGAGCCCGACCGGGCCGCCGCCGAAGCGCGTGAGGATGCCCCGCATCACGGCGCGGTCGAGGCGGTCGAGGCCGAGGGGATCCACGTCGTACAGGTCGAGCGCGGCGCGCACCGACTCGACGCCCGCCTCCGTCCCGTGCACGAGGGCGTAGTCCCGCACCCGCCGGAGGAGGCGGTTGGCGATGCGCGGCGTCCCCCGGCACCGACCGGCGATCTCGGCGACGGCCGCGCGCGCGATCTCGAGGCCGAGCATCCGCGCGGCGCGCTCGATGACCTGTTCCAGCTCGTGCGTCTCGTAGAACTCGAGGTGCGCCGTGAAGCCGAACCGGTCCCGCAGCGGGCTCGGGAGCATGCCCGAGCGCGTCGTGGCGCCGACCAGGGTGAAGGGCGACAGCTCCAACGGGATGGAGGTCGCGCCCGCGCCCTTGCCCACCATGATGTCGATGCGGAAGTCCTCCATCGCGAGGTAGAGCATCTCCTCGGCCGACCGCGCCATGCGGTGGATCTCGTCGACGAACAGGATCTCGCCCGGCACCAGCGCGGACAGCACGGCGGCGAGGTCGCCCGCGTGCTGGATGGCCGGCCCGCTCGTGAGGCGCAGCGGCCGGCGGCTCTCCTCCGCGACGATCATCGCGAGCGTGGTCTTGCCGAGCCCGGGCGGGCCCGCGAGCAGGATGTGGTCGGGCGAGCGGTTCTGCATGGCCGCCGCGGTGAGCAGCAGCTCGAGCTGCCCGCGGACCTTGACCTGCCCGACGAACTCCGACAGCGAGCGCGGACGCAGGGCCCCCTCGAAGGCGAGCTCGGCGTCGGACTCGGGGACGGGGCTGGAGGCGTCCCCGTGCGCGAGGCCGCTCACCGCTCGCCCGTCGCGCCGGACGCGCCCGCCGGCTGCTGCGGTCCCAGCATGCCGAGCGCGACGCGGAGGAGGCGGGGCATGTCGGCGGGAGCGTCGGCGTCCGCGGCCGCGGCGACGGCGTCGTCGACCGCCGTGCGGGCGACGCGCTCGGACCAGCCGAGCCCGATGAGCGCCGTGACGACGTCGGCGCCGACCGCGCCGACCGCATCCGGCACCGGTCGCGTCCGCGGAGCCGTCACGAAGATCTTCCCCGCGAGCTGCAGGACGATGAGCTTGGCCGTCTTCGGGCCGATGCCGGACACCCGGCGGAAGACGGCATCGTCCTCCGCGGCGACCGCTCGCGCCATGGCCTCCGGGTCGAGGTGCTCGAGCACGGCGAGGGCGGACTTCGGGCCCACGCCGGTGACGCCGCACAGCAGCTCGAAGGCCCGGAGCTCGTCGGGCCCGGGGAAGCCGAAGAGGGTGAGCGAGTCCTCGCGCACGACGAGCGATGTGAGGACGGTGGCCTCGGATCCGTGACGCAGCTCGAGCGCGTGCCGCGGCGTCACGGAGACGCCGTAGCCGACGCCCTGCACCTCCAGCAGGAGGGTCTGACCGGAGACGGACAGCACGGTGCCGCGGAGGGAGGAGATCACGCCCCCAACCCTACGAGCTAGCGCCGACCCCGCTGCGCACGCTCGGCAGCGAGCCAGGCGGACTGCGCGGCCGTCGGCCCGGCGGCCGGCGGCGCC
Organism: Clavibacter sp. AC415; assembly: GCF_979252985.1. Lineage (NCBI taxonomy): Bacteria > Bacillati > Actinomycetota > Actinomycetes > Micrococcales > Microbacteriaceae > Clavibacter > Clavibacter sp. AC415. The sequence goes on from NZ_CEEDAR010000016.1 coordinate 58,245, forward strand.
CCCGGTGCGACCGCGCGCGGCACGGGCACCGGGGTGCCCGCGATGCCCGCACGGGACATGCCCGCGCGCCACCCGGCGCAGATGGCGAGTGCGAGGGCGTCCGAGGCGTCTGCCGGGGTCGGCAGCTCGTCGAGGCCGAGGATCCGGGCCACCATCGTCGCGACCTGCTTCTTGTCGGCCTGGCCGTAGCCGGTGACCGCGGCCTTCACCTCGCTCGGCGTGTGCATCGCGACGTCGAGGCCGCGACGGGCGGCGCCCACGAGGGCGACGCCCGTGATCTGGGCCACGCCCATGACGGTGGACACGTTGTCCTGTGCGAAGACGCGCTCGATGGCCACGACCGCCGGGCGGTGCCGGTCGACCAGCTCCTCGATGCCGTCGCCGACCGCGAGGAGCCGGTGATGGAGCTCCGTCGTCGGGCTCGTGCGCACGACCTGCACGTCGACGAGACGGGCGGAGCGGTCGGCGAAGACGTCCACGACGCCCACGCCGCACCGCGTCAGGCCGGGATCGATCCCCAGGATCCGCACGGACGTCATGCCACCCGCACCGCTCCCCGCGCGGCGGCGATGAGGGCCTACTCCTCGTCGTCGTCGAGCGCCGCCTGCACGTCGGCGGGCACGTCGCTGTTGATGTAGATGTTCTGGACGTCGTCCAGGTCCTCCATGGCGTCGACGAGCTTGTTGACCTTGCGCGCGGTCTCCAGGTCGACCTCGACCTTGACCTGCGGCACGAACTCCACGTCGGCGGAGTCGTAGTCGATGCCCGCCGCCTGGAGCGCCTGGCGCACGGCGACCATGTCCGAGGGCTCGCACTGGATCTCGAAGACCTCGCCGTGGTCGGTGACGTCCTCGGCGCCCGCGTCGAGGACGGCCGCCAGGACGTCGTCCTCGGTGGGGGTCTCCGCGTGCGGCACCGCGAGGACGCCCTTGCGGTGGAAGTTGTAGGCGACGCTGCCCGGGTCGGCCATGGTGCCGCCGTTGCGGCTCATCGCCGTGCGGACCTCCGCGGCCGCGCGGTTCTTGTTGTCCGTGAGGCACTCGACGAGCATGGCGACGCCGTTGGCCGCGTACCCCTCGTACATGATCGTCTGGTAGTCGACGACCTCGCCGAGCAGGCCGGCTCCGCGCTTCACCGCGCGGTCGATGTTGTCGTTCGGGACGCTGGTCTTCTTGGCCTTCTGCACCGCGTCGACGAGGGTCGGGTTGCCCGACATGTCGGCGCCGCCGATCTTCGCCGCGACCTCGATGTTCTTGATCAGCTTCGCGAACGACTTCGCCCGCCGCGAGTCGATGATCGCCTTCTTGTGCTTCGTGGTCGCCCACTTGGAATGTCCGGACACGGGTGGTTCTCCTTACGCGGCGTCTGCTCGCTGTCAATGATGGACCATCGGGCGGTCCCGCCGAGGGACCCCGGGGTCAGAGGGTGCGCCCCGCGTCCTCGACCATGTCGAGGAAGAGGCGGTGGAAGCGGAGGTCGCCGGTGACCTCCGGGTGGAACGACGTGCCGAGGAGCGCGCCCTGACGCACGGCGACCACGCGGCCGTCGTCGAGCGTTCCCAGCGCGCGTGCCCCCGGGCCCATCGAGTCCACCACGGGGGCGCGGATGAAGACCGCGTGCACGGGCGGGTCGCCCAGCTCGGGGACCTCGAGGTCCACCTCGAAGGACGACGTCTGCGATCCGAACGCGTTCCGGCGCACGGAGACGTCGAGACCGCCGATGCTCCGCTGGTCGTGGATGGCGTCCACGATCTCGTCCGCGAGCATGATGAGGCCGGCGCACGTGCCGTACACCGGCAGGCCGTCGTCGATGGCGGCGCGGAGCGGACCGGCGACGCCGAACTGCCGCGACAGCTTGTCCATGACGGTCGACTCGCCGCCCGGGATCACGAGCCCGGAGATGCCGGGGAGGTCCTTCGGCTGACGCACGAGCCGCGTGCGGGCGCCGAACCCCTCGAGCACCTGGACGTGCTCGCGGACGTCCCCCTGCAGCGCGAGGACGCCCACGACGGGGCCGTCCCCGTGCCGAGCCGAGGTGCTACCAGCCACGCTCGGCGAGGCGGTGCGGGGCGGGCACGTCGGCGACGTTGATCCCGACCATGGCCTCACCCAGCCCGCGCGACGCCTCGGCGATGGCGTCGGGGTCGTTGAACAGGGCCGTGGCCGTGACCACGGCCTTCGCGCGCGCCACCGGGTTGCCCGACTTGAAGATGCCGGATCCGACGAACACGCCGTCGGCGCCCAGCTGCATCATCATGGCGGCGTCCGCCGGGGTGGCCACGCCGCCCGCGGTGAAGAGCACGACCGGCAGCTGCCCCGTCGTGGCGACCTCGAGGACCAGGTCGTACGGCGCCTGCAGCTCCTTCGCCGCGACGTAGATCTCGTCGTGCGTGAGGGCGCTGAGCGCGCGGATCTCGGACTTGATGGTGCGGATGTGCTTCGTGGCCTCGGACACGTCGCCCGTGCCGGCCTCGCCCTTGGATCGGATCATCGCCGCGCCCTCGGTGATGCGCCGGAGCGCCTCGCCGAGCGTCGTGGCTCCGCACACGAAGGGGACGGTGAAGCCCCACTTGTCGATGTGGTTCACGTAGTCGGCCGGGCTCAGCACCTCGGACTCGTCGATGTAGTCGACCTCGAGGGACTGCAGCACCTGCGCCTCGACGAAGTGGCCGATGCGGGCCTTGGCCATGACCGGGATGGAGACCTCGGCCTTGATCTGGTCGATGAGATCGGGGTCGCTCATGCGGGCGACGCCGCCCTGGGAGCGGATGTCCGCGGGCACGCGCTCGAGCGCCATCACGGCGACCGCTCCCGCGTCCTCCGCGACGCGCGCCTGCTCGGCGTTGACGACGTCCATGATGACGCCGCCCTTGAGCATCTCCGCGAGTCCGCGCTTGACGCGGCTCGAGCCGACCTGTCCGGGGGTGTTGGTGTCAGTCATTGTGGTCCCTATCCTATTCGCCCGCCGCGGCGGGCCAGGCTGCTGCGATGGATGCACGGACGTCGCCGAGCAGCTGCGGCAGCGCCTTGGTCTTCGCGATGATCGGCAGGAAGTTCGCGTCCTGCCCCAGCGGGGCACGATGTGCTGGTGGAGGCGCTCGGCGATGCCGGCGCCCGCCACCTGCCCCTGGTTCATGCCGATGTTGTAGCCGTCGTTCCGGGATACCTCGCGGACGACGCGCATGGCGGTCTGCGTGAGGGAGCCGATCTCGGCGACCTCCTCCGGGCTGGCGAGGTCGTAGGTCGCGATGTGGCGGTACGGGCAGACGAGCAGGTGGCCGCTGTTGTACGGGAAGAGGTTCAGCAGCACGTAGGCGTGCTCGCCCCGCGCGACGATGAGCGCGTCCTCGTCCGACATCGACGGCGCGAGATGCAGAACGGGCACTCGTCGCGCTCCGGCTGCTGCCCGTTCTGGATGTAGACCATGCGGTGCGGTGTCCACAGCCGCTGGAACTCGTCCGGGACGCCCGCCAGGTGGCCGGGGTCGTCGACCCGCGGGGCGCCCTGCTCGTCGTCTCCCCCGGGCTCGTGGTCCGACAGCGTCAGACGGGCCACGCGGTCACCACCTGCTCGCGACGGGCGATGGCGCCCGTGATCCTCTCCACGGCCTCCGCCACCGGCACCCCGTTGACCTGCGTGCCGTCACGGAACCGGAAGCTCACGGACCCGGCCGCCCGGTCGTCCTCGCCCGCGATGAGCTGGAACGGCACCCGCGCCTTGGTGTGGGTGCGGATCTTCTTCGGCATCCGGTCGTCGGACGTGTCGAGCTGGACGCGCACCCCCTCCGCACGGAGCAGGTCGAGCACGCCGCCGAGGTACTCCTCGTAGTCCTCGGCCACGGGGATGCCGACGACCTGGACCGGCGACAGCCAGACCGGGAACGCGCCCGCGTAGTGCTCCGTGAGCACGCCGAAGAACCGCTCGATCGAGCCGAAGAGCGCACGGTGGATCATCACCGGCTGCTTCCGCGTCCCGTCGTTCGCCGTGTACTCGAGGCCGAAGCGCTCCGGCAGGTTGAAGTCGAGCTGGATGGTCGACATCCGCCAGGTGCGGCCGATGGCGTCGCGCGCCTGCACGGAGATCTTGGGGCCGTAGAACGCGGCGCCCGCGGGATCCGGCACGAGCTCGAGGCCCGTCTCGACCGCCACCTGGCGGAGCGTCTCGGTCGCCTCCTCCCATACCTCGTCGGACCCGACGAACTTCTCCGGGTCCTTCGTCGAGAGCTCCAGGTAGAAGTCGTCGAGGCCGTAGTCGCGGAGGAGCGACAGCACGAACCCGAGCGTGGCCTTCAGCTCGTCGGCCATGCGCTCGCGGGTCGTGAAGATGTGGGCGTCGTCCTGGGTCATGCCGCGGACGCGGGTGAGCCCGTGGATCACGCCCGACTTCTCGTTGCGGTACACGGTGCCGAACTCGAACAGCCGGAGCGGCAGCTCGCGGTAGGAGCGCTGGCGCGACCGGTAGATCAGCACGTGCATGGGGCAGTTCATGGGCTTCAGGTAGTAGTCCGCGCCCTGGCGCGTGATCTCGCCCTCGTCGTTCCGCGCCTCGTCGAGGTGCATCGCGGGGAACATGCCGTCCTTGTAGAAGTCGAGGTGCCCGCTGGTCTCGAACAGGTTCGACTTCGTGATGTGCGGGGAGTAGACGAACTCGTAGCCCGCGTCCTCGTGGCGCCGGCGGGAGTAGTCCTCCATCTCCCGGCGGATGATCCCGCCCTTCGGGTGGAAGACCGCGAGGCCGGAGCCGATCTCGTCCGGGAACGAGAAGAGGTCGAGCTCGGCCCCGAGGCGGCGGTGGTCGCGCTTGAGCGCCTCCTCCACGCGGCCCTGGTACGCGCGGAGCTCGTCCTTCGTGGGCCAGGCGGTGCCGTAGATGCGCTGCAGCTGCGGGTCTTCTCGGAGCCGCGCCAGTAGGCGGCCGCGACGCGCGACAGGGCCCAGCCGTTGCCGACCATGCGCGTGCTCGGCAGGTGCGGGCCGCGGCAGAGGTCGCGCCAGAACACCTCGCCGGTCTTGCCGTCGACGTTCTCGTACACGGTCAGCTCGGCACCGCCGACCTCGACGGACTCGCCGTCCTCGCCGAGCTCCTCGGTCGAGCCGCCCTTGAGGCCGATCAGCTCGAGCTTGTAGGGCTCGTCGGCCATGAGCTCGCGCGCCTCCTCCTCGGAGACCACGCGACGCGTGAACCGCTGACCCTGGCGGATGATGCGCTCCATGTTCTTGGAGATCGCCTTCAGGTCCTCCGGGGTGAACGGCTCGGCCACGTCGAAGTCGAAGTAGAAGCCGTCCGTGACGGGCGGGCCGATGCCGAGCCGGGCCGCCGGATTGATCTGCTGCACGGCCTGCGCCATGACGTGCGCCGCGGAGTGGCGGAGGATGGCGAGGCCGTCGGGCGAGTCGATGCGGACGGGCTCGACGACGTCGCCGGGGACGACCTCCGCGGCCAGGTCCCGCAGCTCCCCGCCGATGCGCATGGCGACGACCGCGCGGTCGGCGAACAGCGTGAAGCCGGTGCCGGCCTCGCTCGCCGTGACGGACGACGGCGTCTCCGCGGGCGCGGCCTCGTCGTGGATCTCGGGCTGGGCGGCGTCTACCACTGCGGGCTCCTTGCGGGACGGGGAGGGAACCGCCCCAGACTACCGGGCGCGCACGGACCGCTCCTCGCGGGGCGAGGCGGGTCGGGACGCCGGCCGCCGAGCACGGGCGGGAGGCGGGCACCGGCCGCCCGGCAGGCGCGAGTGCGTCGGGAATGCAAGAAGGCCCCGGTCTCCCGGGGCCTTCCGTTGGTGAGCGATACTGGGATCGAACCAGCGACCTCTTCCGTGTCAGGGAAGCGCGCTACCGCTGCGCCAATCGCTCATGCACTTGCTCGAGGTGGGGACGGGATTTGAACCCGCGTGGACGGCTTTGCAGGCCGCTGCCTCGCCTCTCGGCCACCCCACCACCGGTGGTTCCCACCTTGTGAAAGGGACCCCCTTCGGGGCCCCTGTTCGAGCGGATGACGAGATTCGAACTCGCGACCCTCACCTTGGCAAGGTGATGCGCTACCACTGCGCCACATCCGCATTTCGCTCGCTGCTCCCGGCTTCCCGGCAACCCTGCGTGCTCGATGACTCTAGCCGATGTCGCGACGCGGGTGCAAAACGAGCGCCGGCGGAGGGCGCCTCGCCGCCCGTCCACGACCTGTACGCCCCGTGTTCACGGGCTTCGCGGGCTCGATGCTCCCGAGGCGGGCCGGGCGTGTCGCGCGCCCGGCGCACCCGCGCGCGCCCCGTCACGTCGACGTGACCGCGACGGCCCTCGCGGTATGGCATCATGGAGCCGCACCGTCCGCGGTGCGAGCACGGGCGATTGGCGCAGTTGGTAGCGCGCTTCCTTCACACGGAAGAGGTCATCGGTTCGAGTCCGGTATCGCCCACCGAGCACCTGACGCATCGCTCCGTCGGATCCCCATTTCGGCTGTCGATCCGGCCCCCGGACACTCAGCGCAGCAGCTCCCTGGCCGTGCCCTCGTCGAGCACGATGTCCGTCACGAGGCCGGCCGCCAGGGCTCCGCGCACGCTCCGCGCCTTGGAGGCACCCGCGACCACGCAGACGCGACGGGGGGCGCGGCGGATGGTGGCGAGATCGGGGCCGCTCGCCCGCGCGTTGATCGCGATGTCGGCGGAGGAGCCGTCCTCGCGGAAGAAGACGGTGGAGACGTCGCCCACGACGCCGTCCGCGTCGAGGGCCCGCTGGTCCGACCGCTCCAGGTAGCCGCCCGAGTAGACGTGGCTGGGGACGAGGGCCACCGGCGAACCCACGCCGAACAGCACCATGTCCATCCGCTCCTGCAGCTCGAGCACGCGCTGGGTGCTCCGCTCGCGCCAGAGCGCCTGCTTGGTGGCGGGGTCGTCGAAGAACGCCGGCACCGGGAACTGCTGCACGGTCGCGCCGTAGGCGTGCCCGAAGCGCCGGAGGATCTCGCTGGCGTACATGATCCCGGTCGTCCGCACGTTCCCGGCCCCGTTGAGCTGGACCACGAGCGTGTTGTGGGTGGGCTTCGGCACGAGGTAGCGGCTCACCGCGCTCACCGTGGAGCCCCAGGCGACGCCGACCACCATGTTGGAGTCGACGTATTGCGTGAGAATCCGTGCAGCCGAGAGCGCCACGCGGTCGACCCGGTCGACGTCGCTCGTCTGGTCCGGGACGGGCACCACGTGCGCGACGACGCCGAAGCGCTCGTGCAGCTGCTCCCCCAGCACGGTGGCGAGGTCGAGGGGCGAGCGGATCTGGATGTCCACGAGGCCCGTCTCGCGGGCGAACGACAGGAGACGCGACACCGACGAGCGGCTGGTGCCGAGCTCCCGGGCGATGGCCTCCATCGTCAGGTCCTGCATGTAGTAGAGATGCGCGGCGCGGAGGGCGTCCTGCGTGCGCTCGTGCGCGATCCCGTCGACCATGACGACATGCTTGCACATCCGTGCACGGGCTTCGCGTGATCCGTTCGCGGGAGGAGGATGGAGTCATCAGGAAGCGCACCACCCACGCACCGACCAGGAAGAAGCTCCTCGTGACCACGTCGAAGAAGACCGACCTGCGGGACAACGTCGCCCGCATCCACGACCGCCCGAGCGCCCAGGTGCTCGTCATCGGCGGCGGCATCAACGGCATCGCGACGTTCCGCGACCTCGCGCTGCAGGGCGTCGACGTCGTCCTCGTCGAGCGCGCCGACTACGGCTCCGGCGCCTCGGCTGCCAGCTCGCACATGATCCACGGCGGCATCCGCTACCTCGAGAACGGCGAGTTCCGCCTCGTCCGCGAGTCGGTCGAGGAGCGCAACGGCCTGATCCGCATCGCGCCCCACTACGTGAAGCCGCTGCAGACGACCATGCCCATCTTCTCGACGTTCTCCGGCATCCTCAACGCGCCGCTGCGCATGCTGACCCACAAGCAGCGCTCCACCAAGGAGCGCGGCGCCCTCCTCATCAGCGTCGGCATGACGCTGTACGACTCCTTCTCCCGCGACGGCGGGTCCGTGCCGCGCCACCGCTTCCGCGTCGGCAAGGCCGCCCGCGAGGACATGCCCGCGCTCAACAAGGACGTCAAGTTCACCGGCACCTACTACGACGCTTCCGTGCACGAGCCCGAGCGCCTGGCGCTCGACGTGCTCAAGGACGGCCTGGCTGCGGGCGAGCACGCCCGCAGCGCCAACTACCTCGAGGCCGTGGGCGTCGCCGAGGGCGGCGTCACTCTCCGCGACGTGATCTCCGGCACGGAGTTCGTCGTGACGGCGGACGTGGTGGTCAACGCATCCGGTCCCTGGACCGACCTCACCAACGGGGCGATGGGCGGCGACACGAAGTTCATGGGCGGCACGAAGGGCTCGCACATCGTCGTCGACAACGCGGAGCTCCTCGAGGCCACCAAGGGCCGCGAGATCTTCTTCGAGAACAACGACGGACGCATCGTCCTCATCTACCCGCTCAAGGGCCGCGTGCTCATCGGCACCACCGACATCGACGCAGACCCGCGCGAGCCGGCCGTGTGCACCGAGGAGGAGGTCGACTACTTCTTCGACCTCGTCAAGCACGTCTTCCCGCAGATCGAGCTGAACCGCGACCACATCGTGTACCGCTACTCGGGCATCCGCCCGCTGCCTCGCCACGAGGACACCGCGCCCGGCTTCGTGTCGCGCGACTACCGGATCGTCGAGACCGAGATCGCCGGCCTGCCCGACACGAAGGTGCTGAGCCTCGTCGGTGGCAAGTGGACGACGTTCCGGGCCCTGTCCGCGCACCTCTCGACCGAGGCCACCACGCGCCTCGGCGTCGAGCGCTCGGTCGACACGACCGGCATGGCCATCGGCGGCGGCAAGGACTTCCCGTCCTCCAGCACGGCACGTGCGCGGTGGATCGCCACGCAGGCGGCCCGCGCCGAGGGGATCGGCACGGAGCAGGTCGACCGCCTCCTGAACCGCTACGGCACGCGCGCCACCAGCGTCATCGACGTCCTGGCGGGCCAGCCCTCCACGCCGCTCGCGACCGACCCCCACCTCACGCGGGCCGAGATCGCGTACTTCGCCACGCACGAGGACGCCGTGCACCTGTCCGACGTGGTGCTGCGGCGCACCAACCTCGCGTTCGTGGGCGGCGTCACGCACGAGATGCTCGCCGAGATCGCGGACGTCCTGCAGGAGGCGCTGGGCTGGAGCTCCGACGAGCGCGACGCTGAGATCCAGGACACGGTGGACGTGCTCCGGACGTACCACGGGGTCGACGTCGGCGCGACGAAGGTCGCCGCCGACGCCACCGTCACGGAGTTCGCGAACTAGCGCTGCCACGCGCGGATCCGTCCGCACCGGGAGGCCGGCCGCCAGGGGGCGGCCGGCCTCCCGTCGTCTGCGCGGCCCACCGTGCGGCGGCTCCGGAGGCGGCGCGCTCTGTCAGGGGACGGGTCTACCTTCGGCCCATGACCCATCCCCGGCTCGATGCGATCCCCCTCACCACGCTCCAGGGCGAGACCACCACGTTCGGCGCCTACGCCGACAAGGTCGTGCTCGTCGTCAACGTCGCCTCGCGCTGCGGGCTCGCACCCCAGTACGAGAAGCTCGAGCAGCTGCAGCGGACCTACGGGGAGCGCGGCTTCACGGTCATCGGCTTCCCCAGCAACCAGTTCCTCCAGGAGCTCGGATCCGCTGAGGCCATCGACGAGTACTGCTCCACGACGTGGGGCGTGACCTTCCCGATGATGGAGAAGGTCAAGGTCAACGGCCGCTCCGCCCACCCCGTCTACGCCGAGCTCGACGAGGACGCCGGACGCGGAGGGCAAGGCGGGGCGGGTCAAGTGGAACTTCGAGAAGTTCGTGGTGACGCCCTCGGGAGCCGTGCACCGGTTCCGGCCCACCGTGGAGCCGGATGCGCCGGAGATCGTCGCCCTCATCGAGGCCGAGCTGCCCGCCTGACGCCGGGCACCTCGCCTGCTCGTGCGCGTCGGCGTCAGCGGCGTCGTGCGACCAGCCCGGCCAGGTACGACGCCTGGCCGGCGTGCTGGAGGTCGTCCGACAGCACGCTGATCGAGCCGGGCGCCCAGGGTCACGGGCGGCGTCCAGCGCCTCGTCGACGACGCGGCCGAGCTCCCCGTCCTCCAGCCCGGCGAGGTACGCCAGCGTGGCCGACTGCACGGCCTCCAGGTAGCCGAGGAGGAGGTCCGCGGTGACCCCGGACAGCGCCGCGACGTCGTCCGGCGTCTGCCCGTAGCCCGTGGCCGACTCCTCGAACGGCAGGGCGAGGCGATCCGACCATCCGCCTGCGGTCCAGGTCTGGTCCGTCCCGGCGACATCGGCGACCTGGGCGTCCTGCACCCGAGCGAGGTGCCAGACGAGCCAGCCGACGGTGTTCGCCTCGGGATCCGGGCGGAACGCGAGGTCCTCGGCGTCGAGCCCCTCGATCGCGTCGCGCACGAGGTCCGCGATGCGCCCGTAGGCGTCCACGAGCAGGTCGGTGGCGGGGGTCATGGGGTCTCCTCGGATCGTGGGGCGGCCGGGCGGGCACCGCGGCGCCCCTCCATCCTGCTCCCGGTCGTCATGGGAGGCTCGGGCATGACGCGCCTCTCCCCCGCCGCCCCGTGGGCGACCCCCGACGACGACGCCTGGTGCCCCTGCACCGGCGGGGACCCGTACGGCGCCTGCTGCGGTCCGCTGCACCGCGGGACGACGCGGGCACCGACGGCCGAGCGGCTGATGCGGTCGCGGTTCTCCGCGTACTCGCTGGGCGACGCGGCGTACCTCGCCCGCAGCTGGCATCCCTCGACCCGACCCCCCGACCTCGAGCTCGACAGGTCGGTCCGGTGGTACCGCCTCACGATCCACGGCGCCTCACTGGGCGGGCCCGACGACGCGACCGGCGTCGTGGAGTTCACGGCGGCCTTCCGCCGCGACGGCGAGCGAGGCAGCCAGAGGGAGACGAGCCGCTTCGTCCGGCACGCAGGCGCGTGGGTCTACCTCGACGCGAGCTGATCGCGGAGCGTCAGCAGGAGGGCAGCTGCGCGCTCACGCCTCCCCGAACCCCGAGGAGATGAGCTCCACGAGCACGGTCACGGCCTCCTCGGCGTCGTCGCCCGTCGCCTCGACGACGACGTGGGCGCCTCGCGTGAGCCCGAGGGCCATGACGCCGAGCAGCGAGGCCGCGTTCTGGCCGTTGACGGTGACGGCGGAGGAGAACCCGGATGCGCGCGTCACGAAGTCGGCTGCAGGCCGGGCGTGCAGCCCGTCGCGGTTGACGAGGACCGCCTCGCCGCGCACGGTGCCGGGAGCCGTCCCGGAGCCGTCGTCGCCGTGGACCCGTGAGAGCCCGGCATCCGGGTCCTGCGCCGGCGTCCGCGCCCGCGGCGGAGGCGGCCGCCGCCGCGACCTCCTCGAGCTGAGCCCCCGGTCTCCGCGGCGACCGCCGCGGCGACGGCGCCCTCCACCAGAGGGGCCCGGACGACGACCACGCGTGCCGCGGCATCCTCGTCGAGCAGCTCCACGGCGGTCTCGGCCGTCAGGTACGCGGATCCGAGGTCGGCGAGGACGACGACGCCGTCGCCGCCCTCCGCCGCGGCCAGCGCCGCGGTCACGACGTCGAAGCTGGTCCCGATGCCGTCGTCGGCGAGCGTTCCGTCCCCGGATCCGCCGGCCGGCACGAGCGCCACGGTCGGGGCCATCTGCCGCGCGAGGTCGACGAGGCCGCGCGCGATGAGCGCGCTGTGGGACACGAGGACGAGTCCGACGCTCACGACGCGGTCCCGTCTGGCGTCGCGCGCGGTGTCGGCAGCCGCCCGGAGGATCAGCGCCGAGGACTGCGCGCCCGGATCGCGGTGGCCGACGGCCCGCTCGCCCAGGTACGAGGCACGCCCCTTGCGGGCGACGAGGGGCTCGGTCGCCTCCGCGCCGCGCGCCGCGGCGTCCGCGGCGGCCTCGAGGGCCTCGACGGGACCGGAGCCGCCGACGGCCGCGGTCCGGGCGGCCTCGGCCGCGGGACCCCACGCGTCCACCATGGTCTTGTCGCCGCGCTCGGCCTTGCCGCGCAGCACGATGCCGCCGAGCGCCGCCTCGAGCAGGTCGGCGACGGCGTCCGCGTCCAGGTCGTCGCGTCCTGCGACGGCGCCGGAGGCCTTGAGGTACGCCGTGCCGAGCAGTGGGCCGGACGCGCCTCCGACCGTGGAGATGAGCGTGGTCGCGACGGTCTTCAGGACGTCGGCCGGGGTGGCGTCGGAGGCGAGGCCCAGGAGCCTCTCCGCCACCGCGCTGAAGCCGCGGTCCAGGTTCTCGCCATGGTCGCCGTCGCCGATCTCGCGATCGAGGGTGATGAGCTCACCCCGCTGGTCGGCCACGACGCGCGCCGTCTCCGTGGCCCAGGCCACGACCCATCCGGTCCCGAGCGCCATCGACTACCTCCCCCACCGCAGCGCGGCGGTCTGCACGGGCGAGTCCCACAGGTCGAGGAGCTCGTCGTCGAGCTGCAGCACCGTCAGGGACAGGCCCTCCATGTCGAGGGCCGTGACGAAGTCTCCCACGAGGCGGCGGGCCACGGTCAGGCCGGCCTCCTCCAGCACCCCGGCCGCACGGCGGTAGGCGATGTAGAGCTCGGAGAGGGGCGTGGCTCCCATCCCGTTCACGAGGAGGAGCACGCGGCTGCCGGCGGGCGCCGCCAGGTCCTCGAGGACCGGGTCCAGCAGCCGGTCCACGATCGCGTCCACGGGCTCGAGCGGGAGCTTCACGCGCCCCGGCTCGCCGTGGATGCCGATGCCGATCTCCATCTCGTCGTCCTCGAGCGCGAAGCTGGGCTCGCCGGCATGCGGGACTGTGCAGGCCCGTATGGCGACGCCCATCGTCCGCACCTGCCGGACCACCCGCTCGGCGATCTCCGCGACCGCGTCCAGGTCGTCCCCGCGCTCGGCCGCGGCCCCGGCGAGGCGCTCGACGAGCACGGTGCCCGCGACACCCCGCCGCCCGGCCGTGTACAGGGAGTCGGTGACCGCGACGTCGTCGTCGACGATCACCGTCCGGACGCGCACGCCCTCCGCCTCGGCGAGCTCGGCCGCGGTCTCGAAGTTGAGGACGTCGCCCGTGTAGTTCTTCACGATGTGCAGGACGCCCGCCCCGGCGTCGACGGCGAGCGTGGCGGCGACGACGGGATCGGGGGTCGGGCTCGTGAACACGGGACCGGGGACGGCGGCGTCGAGCATGCCGTGCCCGACGAAGCCGGCGTGCAGCGGCTCGTGCCCGCTCCCGCCTCCGCTGACGAGCGCGACGCGCCCGGGCCGGGTCGGTTCCGCACGACGGACGTACAGCGGGTCCGCGCTCAGCGCGACGAGGTCGGGGTGGGCGGCGGCGAACCCCGCGACGGCCTCCTCGGCCACCGCCCTCGGGTCGTTGATCAGCTTCTTCACGGCCGGCTCCTCGCGGGTCTCGGGCGGCGGACGTCAGCCGCGCATCCGAGCCGGATCGAGGACGGGACTCGGTCGGCGGCGACTCGGGTGTTCGGCCAACATACGCCCGCGGGGAGGTCGTCCGACAGCCCCGGCCCGACCCTCCCGCGGGGGCAGGGATCCGCATGTCCACGCTGACCGCGGCGTCGGGATCGGCGCGGTCCCGGCACTAGATTGGTCTGCACCGCGACGACGCGGCAGAGGCCGCCCCGCCTCGACGAACGATGGGAGCACCACGCAGTGGATCTTGGAGTCATATTCCTCTCGGAGACGGTGGGCACAGCCCTCCTGGTCCTCCTCGGATGCGGAGTCGTGGCGAACGTCGCGCTCATCAAGTCGAAGGGGCTCGCCGGCGGCACCCTGATGGTCAACTTCGGCTGGGGCCTCGCGGTCTTCGCCGGTGTCACCGTCTCGTACGCGTCCGGCGCGCACCTCAACCCGGCCGTCACACTCGGCCTCCTCTCGCCGGGGAAGATCGAGGACGTCGCGAGCGTGCCGGTCTACATCCTCGCCCAGATGGTCGGCGCGATCATCGGCGCCGTCTTCTGCTGGCTGGCCTACAAGCAGCACTTCGACGAGGAGCCCGACGCGGCCACCAAGCTCGGCGTGTTCTCGACCGGCCCGTCCATCCGCAGCTACGGCTGGAACCTCGTCACGGAGATCATCGGCACCTTCGTGCTCGTCATCGTGATCCTCGGCTTCAGCCTCGCGAACAACCCCGACGCGGACGCCTCCACGCCCGCCGGCCTCTCGGCCCTCGGCGCGATCCCCGTCGCCCTCCTCGTGGTCGGCATCGGCGCCTCCCTCGGCGGGCCGACCGGCTACGCCATCAACCCCGCCCGCGACCTCGGCCCGCGCATCGCGCACGCGTTCCTGCCCATCAAAGGCAAGGGCGCCAGCGACTGGTCCTACGCCTGGGTCCCGGTCGTCGGTCCCGCCATCGGCGGCGTCCTCGCCGGCCTCGCGTCCTACGCGCTGCTCCCCATCCTCTAGAACCCTCGACCCACAAGGAGAGACCACATGAGCGAGAAGTACATCGTCGCCATCGACCAGGGCACCACCAGCACGCGGGCCATCGTCTTCGATCACAGCGGATCGATCGTGTCCACCGGCCAGCTCGAGCACGAGCAGATCTTCCCCCGTGCCGGCTGGGTGGAGCACGACGCGATGGAGATCTGGCGCAACACGCGCGAGGTCATCGGCCAGGCCCTGTCCAAGGCCGACATCACGCGCCACGACGTCGAGGCGGTGGGCATCACCAATCAGCGCGAGACCGCCGTCGTATGGGACCGGACCACGGGCAAGCCCGTCTACAACGCCATCGTCTGGCAGGACACCCGCACGCAGAAGATCGTCGACCGCCTCGCGGCCGACGGCGGCGTCGAGCGGTTCAAGCCCACCGTCGGGCTGCCCCTCGCGACCTACTTCTCGGGCACCAAGATCGTATGGATCCTCGAGAACGTCGACGGGGCGCGGGAGAAGGCCGAGGCCGGCGACCTGATGTTCGGCACGACCGACACCTGGGTCCTCTGGAACCTCACGGGCGGCACGGACGGCGGCGTGCACGTCACCGACGTCACGAACGCCTCCCGCACGCTCTTCATGGACCTCGAGACCCTGCAGTGGGACGACGAGATCCTGAAGGCGTTCGACGTCCCCCGCTCGATGCTCCCCGAGATCAAGAGCTCCTCCGAGGTCTACGGCACGGTCGAGTCCTCGAGCCTCCTCCGCGAGGTGCCCATCGCGGGCATCCTGGGCGACCAGCAGGCGGCCACCTTCGGCCAGGCGGCGTTCGACCAGGGCGAGTCGAAGAACACATACGGCACCGGCAACTTCCTGATCTTCAACACCGGCACCGACATCATCCACTCGCAGAACGGCCTCCTCACGACGCTCGGCTACAAGCTGGGCGACGCGGAGCCGCACTACGCGCTCGAGGGCTCCATCGCCGTCACCGGCTCGCTCGTGCAGTGGATGCGCGACAACCTCGGCCTCGTGTCGAGCGCCGCGGAGATCGAGACGCTCGCCGCCACGGTCGAGGACAACGGCGGCGTGTACTTCGTCCCCGCGTTCTCCGGCCTCTTCGCGCCGTACTGGCGCTCGGATGCGCGCGGCGCGCTCGTCGGCCTCACGCGCTACGTCAACAAGGGCCACATCGCCCGCGCCGCGCTGGAGGCCACCGCCTTCCAGACGCGCGAGGTGCTGGACGCGGTCAACGCCGACTCCGGCGTCGACCTCACGGAGCTGAAGGTCGACGGCGGCATGATCGCCAACAACCTGCTGATGCAGTTCCAGGCCGACATCCTCGGCGTGCCCGTCGTCCGGCCCGTCGTCGCGGAGACCACCGCGCTCGGCGCCGCCTACGCGGCCGGCCTCGCCGTCGGATTCTGGAAGGACCTCGACGACCTCCGCCAGAACTGGCAGGAGGACAGCCGCTGGACGCCCGACATGGACGACGCCGAGCGCGAGCGCCAGCTGCGCCTCTGGAAGAAGGCCGTCACGAAGACCTTCGACTGGGTCGACGACGACGTGCAGTAGACCTCACCCGTCACGACAGCACGCCCCGTCTCCTCGTGAGGCGGGGGCGTGCGTCGTCGTGGACGGCGCTCCCGCCCTCCTCGAGCGCGGGCCCTACAGGAGCGTCGGCTGCACGTCGGGGCCGGGAGCGTCGTCGAGGGGCGCGACGAGGTCCGGGCCGTCGTTGCGGACGCTGTTCACCCGCCGGCTGACCGGACGCGGCACGAGTCGCTGCTCCGGGAGGGACCCCAGGAGGTGCCGGACGTCATCCACGGCCACCGTCTGCGCGTCCAGCCAGTCGTCCAGGCGGTCGCGGGGGACGATCACCGGCGTCCGGTCGTGGATGTGCCCGAGCGCGTCGCTCGCGGCCGACGTGATGATGGCGAGGCTCCGCAGCCACGCGCCCGGCTCGCCGTCGGGGATCGCGGGATCGCGCCAGTGCTCGTACACGGCCGCGAACGCCAGGGGCCGCTCGTCCTCCCCGTGCAGGTACACGGGCTGCTTGCCGACCGACGTCACCTGCCACTCGTAGTAGCCGTCGGCCGGCACGATCGCTCGGCGCGTGAGGACCGCGCGGCGGAAGGTCGGCTTCTCGGTCACCGTCTCGATGCGCGCGTTGATGAGCGGCGCGCCCTGGACGGCCTTCGCCCACGGCGGCACGATCCCCCACCTCGCGGCGGTCAGCACGCGATGCACCGGGGCGTCCGCATCGCCGTGCGGACGACGGTCCGCGATCATCCGCACGGTCGTGGTCGGCGCCACGTTCCATGACGGAGCCCGGTCCTCGCCCTCGACGTCGTCCACCGACCAGTCGCCGACGAGGTCGCCCGTCGCACGTGCCACCACGAATCTCCCGCACATGCGACCAGTATCCGCCGCACCCCGGCAGCGCTGGAGCGCAGGCCGCCGATCAGGCGCGCGTGGCGGCCGCCCACTCCTCGAGCTTCGCAGCGGCACGCCCGGAGTCCACCGCGTCGGCCGCGACGGCCAGCTTCTCCCGCAGCCGGCGCGCCATGGGCTGCTGCACGCGCGTCGGATCGTCCATGAGGTCGAACGCCTCGAGCCCGGCCGCCGCGTTCAGCAGCACGACGTCCCGCTGGGGCCCGTGCTCGCCGGCGAGCACGCGGCGGATCACGGCCGCGTTCTGCTCCGGGCCCTCGCCGAGGAGCGCCTCGATGGGGGCGCGCGGGATGCCGAGCTCGAGCGGGTCGAGGTCGTGCTCCGTCACCGCGCCGCGGCTCACCTCCCAGATGTGGCTGTGGCCGGTGGTGGTCAGCTTGTCGATGCCGTCGTCGCCGCGGTAGACGAGCGCGGTCGCGCCCCGCGTGCGGAACACGCCCACCATGAGGGGCACGCGCGAGAGGTCCGCGACGCCGACGGCGGACGCCTCGGGACGCGCCGGGTTGCAGAGCGGTCCCAGGACGTTGAAGAGCGTCGAGATGCCGAGCTCGCTCCGCGTGGCCGACGCGTGGCGGAAGCCCGGGTGGAAAAGGGCCGCGTGCGCGTACGTGATCCCCGTCTCGCGCAGCACCTCCGCGACCCGCGTCGGGGTGATCGTGAGGTCGACCCCGAGGGCGGTGAGCACGTCCGACGCCCCCGACGAGCTGCTCGCGGCCCGGTTGCCGTGCTTGATGACGGGCACCCCGGCCGACGCGGCGATGACGGACGCCACCGAGGAGATGTTGAGGACGGCGCCGTAAGGGTCCCCTCCCGTGCCCACGATGTCGAGCGCGCGGGGATCGGCGTCGAGCGGCACCGCGTCCTCGAGCACCGCGTCGCGGAAGCCGACGATCTCGTCGACGGTCTCCCCGGAGGCCCTCAGTGCCACGAGGAGCCCGCCCAGCTGCGCGGATGTGGCCTCTCCGCGCATGACCTGCCGCATGGCCCAGGTCGACTCCGCGACGGAGAGGTGGCGGCCCTCGATCAGGGTCGTGATGAGGGCGGGCCAGGTCGGGACGGAGGGCATGCGGATCAGCCTAACGAGAGGCTGGACGGGATCTCACGGGCGGCCGGGGTGGGCGTCGGCGTCGTCCGCCTGGGACATAATGGAACCTGTGACGACGACCTCAATCTCCCCAGCATCTACCGCGCCGGTGGTGAACCGACCGAACACGGTCGCCGTCGGCACCATCGTGTGGCTCGGAAGCGAGGTGATGTTCTTCGCGGGCCTGTTCGCGATCTACTTCACCCTGCGTTCGACGTCCGGCGCCCTCTGGGAGTTCGAGGCGGGCCGCCTGAACGTGCCCTTCTCCCTCGTGAACACGCTCATCCTCGTGTCGAGCTCGTTCACCTGCCAGTTCGGCGTGTTCGCCGCCGAGCGCCTCCAGGCCCGCGCCACGGGATGGAAGCCGAGCCAGTGGGGCACGGTCGAGTGGTTCTTCCTCACCTACGCACTCGGTGCGGTCTTCGTCGTCGGCCAGATCTTCGAGTACGCGACCCTCGTCACCGAGGGCATCACGCTCAGCAGCAACGCCTACGGCTCGGCGTTCTACATGACCACGGGCTTCCACGGCCTCCACGTCACTGGCGGCCTGATCGCCTTCCTCCTCGTCATCGGGCGCATCTACGCCGTCCGGTCGATGGGGCATCGGGAGGCCACCAGCGCCATCGTCGTGTCCTACTACTGGCACTTCGTCGACGTCGTCTGGATCGGGCTCTTCCTGGTCATCTACGTCCTCAAATAGCACCGAGCGGGAGCATCGAACACAGCATGAGCACCAAGACAGCACGCGCCCGCCGCACCGGTCGGCGCAGCCCCCTGACGACCGTCGCCCTCCTCGCCATCGGCCTGCTCTTCACGGGCGGCGCCTACGCGCTGATCCAGACGGGCACCGCGTCGGCCGAGGTCGACCTCAAGTCCGCGCAGACCATCGACGAGGGCCAGAAGCTCTTCGGCTCCAACTGCGCCACCTGCCATGGCATGGACGCGACCGGCACCGGCGTCGCCCCTAGCCTCATCGGCGTGGGCGCCGCGTCCGTCGACTTCCAGGTCGGCACCGGCCGCATGCCGCTGCAGGCCACCACGGTGCAGGCCGAGGAGAAGCCGACGCAGTTCACGGACACGCAGGTGAAGGAGCTGGCCGCCTACGTCGCGTCCCTGGCCCCCGGCCCCGCCATCCCGGACAGCCAGTACCTCGACGGCGAAGGGGACGCGGCGAACGGCGCCGAGCTCTTCCGCATCAACTGCGCCATGTGCCACAACGTCGCCGCGGCCGGAGGCGCCCTCACCGAGGGCAAGTTCGCCCCCAGCCTCGAGGGCGTGGCTCCCGTCCACATCTACGAGGCGCATGGTCACCGGCCCGCAGAACATGCCGGTCTTCAACGACACCAACATCTCCCCCGAGGACAAGCGCGACATCATCACGTCGCTGCAGTACATCGAGGAGAACAGCACGGTCGGCGGCGCGAACCTCGGCGGGCTCGGCCCGGTCTCCGAGGGGCTCTTCATGTGGATCTTCGGCCTCGGCGGCATCGTCGCCCTGACCGTGTGGCTCACGGCCCGGTCCAACTGACGCCCGCATCGATGACCTGCACCAGAACACCAGAGAGGCACGCACATGGCACACGACGATAAGGACGAGTCGGGCGTCGTCCCCGCGGGCTACGACGCCGGCGAGCTCGAGTCAGCCGGCCGTGACGTCGTGCTCGCCGGCGGCACCGCCGTCGCCACACGCGACGCCTTCCAGAACCCGGGCTTCCCGGAGCACCGCCTCCGCGTCACCGACAAGGACCCGAAGAAGGCGAAGACCGCCGAGCGCGTCGTCTACACCTGGTTCTACCTGTCGATCGTCGGCAGCGTCTTCGCGATCGGCGCCTACTTCGGCTTCCCGATCTACGCGGACGACCCGGGCAGCGTGCGACTCAACAACCTGTTCCTCGGGGTCGGCATCGCGCTGGCGCTCCTGAGCCTCGGCATCGGCGCCATCCACTGGTCGAAGGCGCTCATGAGCGACCACGAGCTGATCGACGAGCGCCACCCGCAGGGCGGTTCGCCGGCCACGCAGGCGCGCGCCGTCGAGATCTTCGCGCAGGCGAACGAGGAGTCCGGCTTCGGCCGCCGCTCCCTCATCCGCAACAGCCTGATCGGCGCACTCGTCGCCTTCCCGCTCCCGGCCGTGGTCCTGTTCCGCGACCTGTACCCGGGGAGCGCCGAGGAGCCCGCGTCGGCCCTCAGCCACACGCTGTGGAAGAAGGGCGAGGTGCTGACCCGCGACCCCTCCGGCACGCCCATCAGGGCGTCGGACGTCACCATCGGCTCCGCCTTCCACGTCATCCCGGCCTCCCTCATGGAGCTCGAGGAGGGCAAGCTCGAGGAGAAGGCCAAGGCCGCGGTGCTCCTCATGCGCCTGCGTCCGGAGGACCTCATCGAGGCGCCCGATCGCAAGGGCTGGTCCTATGACGGGATCGTCGCCTACTCCAAGGTCTGCACGCACGTGGGTTGCCCGGTGGCGCTCTACGAGCAGCAGACCCACCACCTGCTCTGCCCCTGCCACCAGTCCCAGTTCGACGTGACCAACCACTGCGAGGTCATCTTCGGACCGGCCAAGCGGCCCCTGCCGCAGCTGCCCATCGCCGTCAACGACGAGGGCTACCTCATTGCACAGAGTGATTTCACCGAGCCCGTAGGGGCGAGTTTCTGGGAGCGTCGTGGTGACTACAACAGCTGATCCGACCACGACGGGTGCCACCGCGCCCGCCGCCAAGAGCGGGGGCGGCCTCACCGCCGCCGCCGCGACATACCTCGACGAGCGCACCAGCGTCAGCGTCGCCGTCAAGGAGTTCGGGCGGAAGATCTTCCCGGACCACTGGTCCTTCATGCTCGGCGAGGTGGCGCTCTACAGCTTCGTCGTCATCCTGCTGACGGGCTCCTGGCTCACCTTCTTCTACGACCCGTCCATGGCGGAGACGCACTACGAGGGTTCGTACGCGCCCCTCAAGGGCGTCGAGATGTCCGTGGCCATGTCGTCGTCGCTCGACATCTCGTTCGACATCCGCGGCGGCCTGCTCATGCGGCAGATCCACCACTGGGCGGCCCTGCTGTTCGTGGCGTCCATCGGCCTCCACATGCTGCGCATCTACTTCACGGGTGCGTTCCGGAAGCCGCGCGAGCTGAACTGGTTCATCGGCTTCGTCCTCTTCATCCTCGCGATGGCCGAGGGCTTCACGGGCTACCTCCCGACGACCTGCTCTCCGGAAACGGACTGCGCATCATCGACGGCATGGTGAAGGGCATCCCGGTCATCGGCACCTGGATATCGTTCCTCCTCTTCGGAGGCGAGTTCCCGGGCACGGCGATCATCCCGAGGCTCTACACGCTGCACATCCTTCTGCTGCCCGCGATCCTCGTGGCCTTCCTGGCGCTCCACCTCCTGTTCGTGGTCGTGCACAAGCACACCCAGTTCGCCGGCCCCGGCCGGCACGAACGAGAACGTGGTCGGCGTCCCCGTGCTCCCCACGTTCGCGGCGAAGGCCGGCGGGTTCTTCTTCGTCGTCTTCGGCGTGATCGTCGTCATGGCGTCGTTCTTCACGATCAACCCGATCTGGAACTACGGGCCCTACGACCCCTCGCCGGTCTCGGCGGGAACGCAGCCCGACTGGTACATCGGCTTCGCGGACGGCGCCCTGCGCCTCGTCCCGCCGGGACTCGAGTTCGTGCTGTTCGACCACACGTTCTCGTTCAACATCATCCTGCCGATCACGGTCCTGGGCCTGTTCATCGTGCTCGTCGCGCTCTACCCCTTCATCGAGGCGTGGATCACCGGCGACAAGCGCGAGCATCACATCCTCGACCGCCCGCGCAACGCCCCCACGCGCACCGCCATCGGCGCCGCGGGCGTCACGTTCTACGCGGTCCTCTGGTCCGCCGCGAGCTCCGACCTCATCGCCACGCACTTCAAGGTGTCGATGGAGGGCGTCATCCACACGCTGCAGGCGCTGCTGATCCTCGGACCGGTCATCGCTTACCAGGTCGCGAAGCGCATCTGCCTGGCGCTCATGAAGAAGGACCGCGAGATCGCCCTCCACGGCGTCGAGTCGGGCCGCATCGTGAAGCTCCCCGGTGGTGAGTTCATCGAGGTCCACGAGCAGCTCGACGAGTACGAGCGCTGGCGCCTGGTGAGCTACGACGACTACAAGCCGCTCATGATCCGCCCGGACAGCCGTGGACGCATCACGGTCAACCAGCGGGCTCGCGCGGCACTGTCCAAGTGGTTCTTCGAGGACCGGATCTCCCCGGTCACCACGAAGGACGTCGAGCGCAGCCACGGCGACCACCACTAGCAGCAGTCCCTCGCGCTGATGCGCGACGCACGAGAGCCGGTCCGGCCCAGCTGGACCGGCTCTCGTGCGTCCAGCCCCTTCCTCCCTCCCCCGCACCCGCAGCACGCATCCGAGGAGCGCTCGTGGATCTCGCCCGACTCGCCCTGTGGCTCCGCTGCCCTACCTGCGACCAGGATCTGCAGCCCGCTCCCCCGCTGTCCCTCCGGTGCCCGCGCGGCCACGCCGTCGATGCGAACAAGCGCGGCTACGCATCGCTCCTCGCACCGTCGACACGCGTCGTGGGCGACTCCGCACCGATGCTGTCCGCCCGTGCCCGATTCCTCGCCCGCGGCCACTTCGCCCCCGTCGTCGATGCGCTCGTCGACGGACTGGCGGCAGCCGGGGCGACCGCCCGAGAGGATCTGTCGGCCGCCCCCCGCCCTGAGCGCCGGTTCCTCGATGCCGGCTGCGGGACGGGCTACTACCTCCACCAGCTGCTCGACCGCGCCATCGCGTCGAACGGACTCGCGGCCGACCTCTCCCCCGCGGCGGTCAGCGCCGCCGTGCGCGGTCGTCCGGACGTCGACGGGGTCGTCGCCGACACCTGGGCCGGGTTGCCCCTCCGAGATGGCACAGCGGACGTCGTGCTCGACGTCTTCGCTCCGCGCAACATGGGTGAGTTCCACCGCGTCCTCGCTCCCGGCGGTCTCGTGGGCGTCGTCACCGCAGGGCCCGACCACCTCGCGGAGCTCCGCGCGGAGGGCCGTGCGGTAGGCGTGCAGCCCGACAAGCGGGAGCGCATCCTCGAGTCGTCCGCCGGCTTGTTCGACACGGCGTCCGAGACCCGGGTACGGCGAGAGCTGCTCCTCTCGGACGAGGACATCGAGCTCCTCCTCGGGATGGGCCCCTCGGCGCATCACCAGGCGCAGCCGTCGGTCGACGATCGGGTCGCCGCGCACGAAGGATCCTCATCGGGTTCTCGAGCGTCCGCGACCACCTGCGACACCGTAGAGCCCGGCCGCCCGGTCACGCTCGACGTCATGGTCTACGTCCTCACCCGCCGGGACGCCTCGGACACGGCGCACCACGTCCCCGCCTGACCAACCGACAGGCATGTCCCGACGGTCCGCGACCGGCATGCCGCGCCGGCATGCGCAGAGCAGGTCCCGACGGCGCTGAGCGCTCAGCGCGTCGCTCTCGCATCTCCGCACCGGCGCATGCGGGAGCTGTGGTCGTCGGATCACACCCGCTGCATCCGCTCGTCACGGCTCCCGTCAGATCGGGGAGGGAGGCCCTGGGAGCTCTGCGCGCCGTGGTGAGCTGAGCACGCGGTCTCCTGGGGCTCAGCAGAGCCGGCGGGTGTCATCCCACATCGTTCCACCCGACGGCGCACACGGGTGAGCGGACGCGGACGGGTTACCTGCGTGGGCACCCCACCGGACGCACGACGCCCGGCCTCCTGGGGAGGCCGGGCGTCGTCAGGCTTGCAGGAGAGCGCGACGTCAGCGGAGGAGCTTCTTGTAGAACTCCGCAGTCCGCTCGTAGCCGAGGCGCTTGTAGAACTCCCCGGCCCGTCGGGTGCTCATGGTGATCTGCCCGACACCACGGTCACCGCACAGGCGCTCCACGGCACGGACGAGAGCGGAACCCGTCCCTCCGCTGCGCGCTCCCGCATCCACGACGAGCTCCTCCAGGTGGGCGCTGAGCCCCCCGGCGTAGAGGAGCCGGCTGACGACGAGGTAGGCGTAGCCCACGACCGAGCCGTCCTGCTCGGCGACCAGCAGGACGTCCCGGCCGACGTCCTTGTTCGCCCGCAGGATGTGGGAGAACGTGACGTCGAAGTCGTCCCGGGTCGCCGGGGCGTCGATCATGTCCAGCTGCTGGCAGAGGGCGAAGACCGCGTCCCCGTCGGATGCCGCAGCGTGCCGGATGTCGACCATCGGATCAGCGCGCGAAGTAGCCGCGGTAGTACTCGTAGGTCCAGCCCACGAGCGCGATGATCGCGAGGCAACCGCCGATGAGGGCGATCCAGATGCCGACGGCGAGGCCGAGGAACACCGAGGCAGCACCGGCGGCGAGGATCACGGGCCACCAGCTCCAGGGGCTGAAGAAGCCGAGCTCCGGATCGCCGTCGTCCACGTTGGCGTCGCTGCGGTCCTCCGGGAGCTCGCCGTTCTGCGCTGCGTAGAGGCGCGCCACGAAGAAGCCGATGAACGCCGCCAGCGCACCGGAGAGGGCGATGCCCAGCGTTCCGACCCACTCGACCTCACCGGTGTCGATGATGTGCCAGACCGTGTAGGCGGCCGCCGCGATGACGAAGAAGACCGCGAGGACGTAGAAGAGGTTCCTATTGGCGCGCACGTCACTTCACCTTGTCGCTGGAGATGTCGTAGGTGGCGGCGTCGGGAGCGTCCTTGGCGGGGCCGATTCCGACGGGGATGCCCGCCTCCGGGTGGTTCAGGTCGAAGGCCGGGGCCTCCGAGCGGATCCGGGGGATGGACGTGAAGTTGTGCCGCGGCGGCGGGCAGGACGTGGCCCACTCCAGCGAGCGACCGTAGCCCCAGGGGTCGTTGACCGTGACACGGGGCGCCGTGCGGGCGGTGATCCAGACGTTCAGGAAGAACGGGATCATCGACAGCGCGAGGATGCCGGCGCCGATGGTCGACAGCTGGTTCATCCACGTGAAGTCGTCCTCGGGCTGGTACGTCGCGTAACGACGCGGCATGCCCATGACGCCCAGCCAGTGCTGGATGAGGAAGGTGGTGTGGAAGCCGACGAACAGCAGCCAGAAGTGCACCTTGCCGAGACGCTCGTTGAGCATCGTGCCGGTCCACTTGGGCCACCAGAAGTAGAACCCGGAGAACATGGCGAACACGACGGTGCCGAACACCACGTAGTGGAAGTGCGCCACGACGAAGTAGGAGTCGGACACGTGGAAGTCGAGAGGCGGCGACGCGAGGATGACGCCGGTGAGGCCGCCGAAGGTGAACGTGATGAGGAAGCCGATGGCCCAGAGCATGGGCGTCTCGAACGTGACCGAGCCGCGCCACATCGTGCCGATCCAGTTGAAGATCTTCACGCCCGTGGGAACCGCGATGAGCATGGTCATGAGCGAGAAGAACGGCAGCAGGACCGAGCCCGTGACGTACATGTGGTGCGCCCACACCGTGACCGAGAGGGCCGCGATGGAGATCGTCGCGTAGACCAGGGTCTTGTACCCGAAGATCGGCTTGCGGCTGAAGACGGGGAAGACCTCGGAGACGATGCCGAAGAACGGCAGCGCGATGATGTACACCTCGGGGTGCCCGAAGAACCAGAACAGGTGCTGCCAGAGGATGGCGCCGCCGTTGGCCGGGTCGTAGATGTGCGCGTCGAAGATGCGGTCGGCGCCCAGGCCGAACAGCGCGGCGGCGAGCACCGGGAACGCCATGAGCACCAGCAGCGACGTCACGAGGATGTTCCACGTGAAGATCGGCATGCGGAACATGGTCATGCCCGGGGCGCGCATGGTGATGATGGTGGTCACGAAGTTGACGGCACCGAGGATGGTGCCGAATCCGCTGAGGGCCAGGCCCATCACCCAGAGATTGCCTCCCAACCCTGGCGAGAAGGTCGTGCTCGACAAGGGGGCGTAGGCGAACCAGCCGAACGACGCCGCACCCGCCGGGGTGAGGAAGCCGGCGACCGCGATGAGCGAGCCGAAGTTGAACAGCCAGTAGGCGAACGCGTTCAGACGCGGGAACGCCACGTCGGGAGCGCCGATCTGCAGCGGCATGAGCACGTTGGCGAAGCCGGCGAAGAGAGGCGTCGCGAACATGAGCAGCATGATCGTGCCGTGCATCGTGAAGAGCTGGTTGTACTGCTCCTTAGTCTCCACGACGTGGAGTCCGGGCTCGAAGAGCTGGGCGCGGATGACGAGGGCCATGACGCCGCCGAGGCAGAAGTAGAGGAACGAGGTGATCAGGTACAGGTACCCGATCGTCTTGTGGTCGGTGGAGGTGATCCAGTTGACCACGACGTTGCCCCGGCGCTCGGCCTTGCCGGAGCCGTCGAGGACCTTCGCCTGGCCCGCGGGGATCGCGGTGGGACGGTTGAGGGTCGATGTCACGTTGCTGCTGCCCTACTCTTCGGACGACTCGGTGGTGGCCGGCACGTCGGTGCCGGGGAGGTTCTGCAGGCGGTCGTAGTCGGTGCCGAGGTCTCCCTCGAAGCCGGCCGCCTTCTGGCTCTCGATGTAGGCGTTGTACTCGTCGATGGAGACGACCTTGACCTGGAACAGCATGAGGGAGTGGTACTCGCCGCAGAGCTCGGCGCACTTGCCCATGTACGTCCCCTCCTTCTCCGGGATGAACGTCATGTAGTTCGTCTTGCCGGAGATGAGGTCCTTCTTGTAGAGGAAGTCCACCACCCAGAAGGAGTGCAGCGTGTCGCGGGTGTTGAGCTCGAGCTCGACCTTGGTGTTGACCGGCAGGTACAGCGTGGGGAGCTTGTCCTTGTCGATGGATCCCTGGGTCCGTCGGGGTCGTCGACCGCCTGGACGCCCTGCTCGTACGCACCGCCCTCGATGGCCTCGCCGGACTCGGTCTCACCGCCGAGGTAGTTGAAGTCCCACGCCCACTGCTTGCCGAAGACCTGGACCTTGACCTCGGGGGTGTCGAAGCGCGCCTCGATAGCGGCCTGGTCCTTGGCGGTGAAGGCGAAGAAGCCGAGCACGAGGATGAGGGGCACGATCGTGTAGAAGATCTCGATCGGCATGTTGTAGCGCATCTGCACGGGGAGGCCGGTCTGGCCCTTGCGGCGGCGGTAGACAACGGCGGCCCAGATGGTGAGGCCCCAGGTGAGGACGCCCACGGCGAGGAGGACGATCCAGGCGGTGACCCACAGGCCGATGACCGAGTCGACGTGGTTCGTGGTGCCCGCCTCGGTGGGGAGCCAACCCTGGAGCTGCTGCTGCGTGCACCCCGCGAGGAGTACCGAGATGCCTATGGCGACAGGGATTGTCAGCCAACGTTGACGGCGAGTGAAGCGCACGTGCAGACCCTTCGAAGAACCGGATGTGACGTGTTCCACCCTACGCGACAGGGAGCCGCCCGACGGACGACTCCCTGCTCGAAGCCCGGTTCCACGGGCCTGGATCGCTCACCGTTCCATGTGTCAGTGGAACGAGTCCCCGCACGCGCACGAGCCGCCCGCGTTGGGGTTGTCGATGGTGAAGCCCTGCTTCTGGATGGTGTCCTCGAAGTCGATGGTGGCGCCGTCCAGGTACGGGACGCTCATCTTGTCGACGATGACCTCGACGCCGTCGAAGTCGACGGTCGCGTCGCCGTCGAGCTCGCGCTCGTCGAAGTAGAGCTGGTAGATGAGGCCGGAGCAGCCGCCGGGCTGCACGGCGACGCGGAGGCGGAGGTCCTCGCGGCCCTCCTGCTGGAGCAGGCTCTTGACCTTGCCTGCGGCGGTGTCCGTGAGGCCGACGCGGTGGGCCGCGGACGCGGTCTCGGTCAGCGTGGTGTCGGTCATGAGCACTCCTCGGGTGGTGGGATCTGCGGTCGGGCGACTCCTCGGGAGTCAACGTGGTGCAACCGCGAGCGCCACGCAGGTGTTCCCCGCCCGCCCGCGCGCATCCGGACGGGGCGCACGGGCGCCGGGATCAGGGCCTGCGGGCGATGCGCGACAGGAGGACCGCCTCGCTGAGGATGGCGCGCTGGAGGACGCCGAGGTGCTGCGACTCGTTCGGGCTGTGCGCCCGGGTGTCGGGGTCCTCGACGCCGGTCACCAGGATCTGGGCGGACGGGAAGGCCTCGACGAGGTCGGCGATGAACGGGATGGAACCGCCGATGCCGGCCTGCACGGGAGCGCGCCCCCACCCGGCGGTCATGGCGGCCGTCGCCTCGACCATCGCCCAGCCGCTCGTGTCGACGAGGAAGGGGTCGCCCTGGTCCACGTCGCTGATCTCGACGTGCGCGCCGAAGGGCCGGTTGCCCTGGATGTGCGCCTCGATGGCCGCGTACGCGTCGGCGGCGGTCTGGCCGGGCGCGATGCGGGCGCTGATGCGGACGGACACCTCCGGCAGCAGGGTGTTGCTCGCGTTGGCGACCGACGGGGCGTCGATGCCGGTCACGGTGATCGACGGCTGCGCCCACAGCCGCGTGAGGATCGGTCCGGTGCCGACGGCGCGGACGCCCGGCAGCAGGGCCGCCTCCTCCGCGAGGCGCGCGTCGTCGTAGTCCGGCGTCTCCATCTCGGTGGACGTGAGGCCCGCGACGGCGACGGATCCGTCCGCGTCCCACAGCGAGTCGAGGAGCCGGACGGCGGCCATCATCGCGTCGGGGACGGCACCGCCGAACATGCCGGAATGCGAGGCGTGGTCGAGCGTGCGCACCGACAGGCGGAACGTGACGTTGCCGCGGAGGGCGATGGTGATGGACGGGGTGTCGACGTCCCAGTTGTCGCTGTCGGCGACCACGATGACGTCGGCGGCGAGGGCGTCGTGGTGCGTGGCGAGGAAGTCGGAGAAGGAGCGCGAGCCCGCCTCCTCCTCCCCCTCGATGAAAACGGCCAGGCCGAGGTCGAGGTCGTCCCCCTCCGCCTCCACGAGCGCGCGGATGGCGGCCACGTGCGTCATGATCCCGGCCTTGTCGTCCGAGGCGCCGCGACCGTGCAGCCGCTCGCCCCGGAGGGTGGGCTCGAACGGCGGCGTCTCCCAGTGCTCGTCGGCACCGGGGGGCTGCACGTCGTGGTGCGCGTACAGGAGGACGGTCGGCTTCCCGTTCCGCGGAGCACGGGTCGCCAGCACCGCCGGCTGCCCGTCGTCACCCGACGGCGTCGTCGCGCGGTGCACCGAGACGTCGTCGAAGACGCCCAGGCCGGCGAGGAGACCCGCGACGGCGTCCGCGCTGGCGGCGACGTGGGTCGGGTCGAACGCCGGCCAGGAGACGCTGGGGATGCGGACCAGGGCCGAGAGGTCGGCGACGGTGGTGGGGAACCCGCCCGCGACGGCGGCGGCGAGCCGGTCGACGGCCTCCTGGTCCGGTGCGGTCACGGCGTCTGCGGAGGTGTCGGGAGGCGTCATGCAGGTAATCTTAGATTCACTCCAGGCAAGGACGAGAGACGTGGCGAAGCAGCAGACACCCGCAGAGACCCCCTCCGAGACGAGCGCCGCGGCGCCCGTGGACGGTCGTACGGCCGACGGGAAGAAGGGCCCGACCCCGACCCGTCGGGAGCGCGAGGCCGCGAACCTCCGCCCGCTCGTGCCGCAGGACCGCAAGCTCGCGGCCCAGCAGGCCAAGGAGAAGGCGCGCGAGGCCCGCGCCCGCGCCAACGCCGGCATGGCCGCCGGGGACGAGCGCTACCTGCCCGTGCGGGACAAGGGGCCGCAGAAGCGGTTCGCCCGCGACGTGGTGGACTCCCGCTGGAGCGTCGGCGAGCTCCTGCTGCCGGTCATGGGCGTGGTCGTCGTCCTCACCTTCGTGCTGCCGAACCTCTCGGCGATCCCGCTGCTGTCGATCTACGTGTTCGTCATCGCGGCCATCATCGACGCGTACTTCACGGGCCGTCGCGTGCGCGCCGCGATCGTCGCGCGGGTCGGGGCCGACCGCCTCGAGCGCGGCATCCGCTGGTACGCGGGCATGCGCACCATCCAGATGCGCCCGATGCGCCTCCCGAAGCCGCAGGTCAAGCGCCGCGAGAAGGTCACCTTCAGCTGATACCCCGACGGGCGGCGACCGCGCTCCGGCGCTCGCGTCCGGAGCGGGTCGTCAGCCCCGTCGGATGCGGGCGAGGCCCGTGTTGATCGACCGGGCCCACAGCGGACCCCGGTACAGGAACGCCGTGTAGCCCTGCACGAGCGTGGCGCCGGCGTCCAGACGCGCCTGGACGTCCGCGGCCGTGTCCACGCCGCCGACCGAGATCACGCAGGCGTCCTCGGGGAGCGCGCGGCGGAGGAGGCGGAGCACCTCCAGCGACCGCGCGGCCAGGGGCGCGCCGGAGAGCCCGCCCGCGCCCGCGGCCTCGACGACCGCCGGGTCCGTCCGGAGGCCCTGCCGGGAGAGCGTGGTGTTCGTGGCGATGACGCCGGCGAGGCCGAGCTCGGTCGCGAGCCCCGCGATCCGCTCCACCTCCGCGTCCTGGAGGTCCGGTGCGATCTTGACGAGCACGGGCACGCCGTCGGCCGCGTCGCGGATGCTCGTCAGCAGCGGCCGCAGCAGCTCGATCTCCTGGAGGCCGCGCAGCCCCGGGGTGTTCGGCGAGCTGACGTTGACCGCGAGGTAGTCGGCGACGGGGGCCACCAGGCGCGTCGTCCGCACGTAGTCGGCGACGGCGTCCTCCACGGCGACGGCGCGGGTCTTGCCGATGTTGACCCCGATCACGGGCCGGTCTCGGCGCGCGCGGAGACGACGGAGGCGGTCGGCGAGTGCCACCGCTCCCCCGTTGTTGAAGCCCATGCGGTTGATCACCGCGTGGTCCTCGATCAGGCGGAAGAGCCGCGGCCGCGGGTTGCCCGGCTGGGCGACGGCGGTGACCGTCCCGACCTCCACGTGCCCGAACCCGAGCTGGCCGAGACCGAGCACGGCCTGCGCGTCCTTGTCGAAGCCGGCGGCCACGCCGAAGGGCGACGGGAAGCGGAGCCCGAGGGCGTCGACCGCGAGCGACGCGTCCGGCTCGGTCAGGCGTCGGGCGATCCAGCCGAGGCCAGACGGCGGGAGGAGGGCGATGGCCGTGGACGCCAGGTGGTGCGCGTCCTCCGGGTCCATGCGCGACAGGACCGTGCGGAAGAGGAGGGGATACATCGGCACCAGGCTAGCGCCTGAGGACGTGCCCTCCTGCGGCGTGCGAGCGGGTCAGGACAGGTCGGGGGACGCCGCGTGCGCGACGCGCAGCTGGGCGATCGCCGACTCGAAGTCGTCCAGGGAGTCGAAGCCCTGGTACACGCTGGCGAACCGCAGGTAGGCAACCTCGTCGAGCTCGCGGAGCGGCGGGAGGATCGACAGCCCGATGTCGTTGGCCTCGATCTGCGAGGCACCGGTGGCGCGGATGGCCTCCTCGACCCGCTGGGCGAGCACGGCCAGATCGGTGTCGGTGACGGGACGGCCCTGGCACGCCTTCCGCACGCCGGTGACGATCTTCTCGCGGCTGAACGGCTCGACGACGCCGTTGCGCTTGATCACGCTGAGGCTCGCGGTCTCCGTGGTGCTGAAGCGCCGGCCGCACTCGGGGCACTGCCGCCGACGGCGGATCGACAGGCCGTCGTCGCTCGTGCGGGAGTCGACGACGCGGGAGTCGGGGTGGCGGCAGAAGGGGCAGAACATGGTGTGGCCAGGATACGTCAGCGCCCGAGGCGCGCCGTCACGGCCTCGCCGTGCGCCGGCAGGTCCTCGGCGCGGCTGAGCGCCACGATCAGCGGCTCCGCCTCCCGGAGGGCATCGGCGTCGTAGCGCACCACCTGCTGGGGGCGGAGGAACGTGTACGCGCCGAGGCCGGAGCCGAACCGGGCCTGGCCACCCGTGGGGAGGACGTGGTTGGAGCCGGCCAGGTAGTCGCCGAGGCTCACGGGCGAGTGCGGGCCGAGGAAGATCGCGCCGGCGCTGTGCAGGTGGGCGAGGAGGGCCTCGGGGTCGGCCGTCTGCACGGAGAGGTGCTCAGGGCCGTACGCGTCGCTGTACCGCGCCGCCGTCTCGAGGTCGTCGACCACGAGGATCGCGGACTGCGGGCCGGTGAGCGCCTGGACGACGCGCGGGCGGAGTGCCCCGTCGCCGCGGCGAGCGTCGCGACCTCGGCGTCGACCGCCCGGGCGAGCTCCGGGGAGTCCGTGACGAGGACGGACGCGGCCATCTCGTCGTGCTCCGCCTGGCTCACGAGGTCGGCGGCCACGAGGTGCGCGTCGGCTGCCTGGTCGGCGATGACGAGGATCTCGGTCGTGCCGGCCTCCGAGTCGATCCCGGTCACGCCCCGGACCACGCGCTTGGCGGCTGCGACGTAGATGTTGCCGGGCCCGGTGACCACGTCGACGGGCTCGAGCCCGAGATCGGCGACGCCGTGCGCGAACGCGCCGATGGCGCCCGCGCCGCCCATCGCGTAGACCTCGGTGACGCCGAGGAGGCCGGCGGCCCCGAGGATCACCGGGTGCACGGAGCCCCCGTGCGCCGCCTGGGCGGGCGAGGCGAGCGCGATGCTGGCGACGCCGGCCACCTGGGCGGCCACGACGTTCATCACCACGCTGGACGGGTAGACGGCCTTGCCGCCCGGCACGTAGAGGCCGACGCGCCGCACCGGCTGCCAGCGCTGGACGATGGTGCCGCCGGGGACGACCGTCGTGGTGGTCTCGGCCGGCACCTGCGCCGCCGAGCCGAGCCGGACGCGCCGGATGGCCTCCTCGAGGGCGGCGCGGACGGCGGGGTCGAGGCCCGCGACGGCGTCGGCGATCGCCTCCGCCGACACGCGCAGGGAGCCCGGGCGCACGCGGTCGAGCCGCTCCGCCTGGTCGAGCAGCGCCGCGCTCCCCCGCGTGCGCACGTCCTCGACCAGCTCGCGGGCGACGTCGAGCGCGACGGCCACGTCGGTGACCGGACGCGGGAGGAGGTCGAGCAGGTCGGCGGTGCTGGGCGTGGTGCCGCGGAGGTCCTGGATGCGCATCATGACTCCGGAAGTCTACCGAGCGGGCGGTCGGCGGATCCGGCGGCTAGCGTCTCGATGCATGGACGCGCACCCCGCCACCACGCTCTCCGAGGCCCGAGGCCTGGACGCCTTCCGCGCCGCCTTCCGGCGCCACGCGGCCGGCGTCGCCGTCGTCACCGCGCGTGACGCCGCCGGCTCCCCCGTCGGCTTCACCGCCACGTCGCTCTCCTCGGTTTCCGCCGACCCGCCGCTCGCGAGCTTCAGCCTCGCCCGCACGGCGTCGAGCGCCGCGGCCCTCGCGGAGGCGGACCACGTGGCCATCCACGTGCTCGGTGCCCGCGACCGGCACCTCGCCGAGCGCCTCAGCGGGCCGGCCTCCGAGCGCTTCGCAGGCGACCACTGGTCCCCGGGCCCGCACGGGCTCCCCGTCCTCGACGGGGGCACCGCGCTGCTCGTGGCCCGCATCGTCGAGCGGGTCCACGTGCACGACGCGATCGTCGTCATCGTGCGCGTCGAGGACGGCGGCCCGGGCGTCGACGACGAGCCGCTCGTGTACCACGCCCGCCGCTACCTCCGCCCGGGCACCGAGGCCTGAGCGCGCTCCCGGACGGGCCGTCCCGGCGGGTCAGCCCAGGCAGTTCGGCCCGAGCAGGGACTTGAGCTCGCCGTAGAGGTCCGCGCTCACCGTGACCGGGTACGGGATCTCGAATACGCGGCCGCTGTCGCCCTTGACGAGCTGCAGCCGGACCTCCGTGTCGCCCGAGTGGCGGATCAGCACGTCGTTGAGGCCCATGACGGTCTCCGTCGTGGCGCGGTTCTCGGCGAGGCTGATGAGCAGCGGACCGGACCCCAGGCTCTGACCGAGGTCGGGCTGGAACATCGAGAACGCGTGGATGTTCATGCCGTCGTCGCGCGTGGACACGCGACCGCGGATCACCACGACGGTGTCGCCCTGCAGGGCCGGCGCGAACTCCTGGTACGCCTTGCCCATGAACATGCAGGTGATCTCGCCGCCGAAGTCCTCCAGCTGCACCATGCCGTACTGGTTGCCCGAGTTCCGCGCCGTGCGGTGCTGGACGCTCGTGAGCAGTCCCGCGAGCGTGACCGTCTCGCCGTCCATGGACGCATCGGTGGCCAGCAGCTCCGCGATGCCCGTGGAGGCGAGCTTCGCGAGCGGGATCTCGAGGCCCGCGAGCGGGTGGTCCGAGACGTAGAGCCCGAGCATCTCGCGCTCGAACGCGAGCTTGTCGCGCTTCGCCCACTCGGGCCGCTCGGGGACCTTGCGCGCATGCTGCGGCTCGTCCCAGAGGCTGTCGAAGTCGAACCCGACCTGCCCGTTCATGGCCGCGCGCTTATCGCTCACGGACGCGTCGATCATGCCCTCGTGCACCTCGAGGAGGGCTCGACGGGTGTCGCCCAGCGAGTCGAACGCGCCGGCCTTGATGAGCGACTCCACCGTGCGCTTGTTGGCGACCGGCAGCGGGACCTTCTTGAGGAAGTCGTCGAAGGACTCGAAGGCGCCCTGCTCCGCGCGCGCCCCCCGGAGGGCCTCGACCACGTTCGCGCCGACGTTCCGCACGGCGCCGAGGCCGAAGCGGATGTCGGCGCCCGCGGCGGCGAAGAAGCCGATCGACTCGTTGACGTCCGGCGGGAGCACCCTGATGCCCATGCGTCGGCACTCGTTGAGGTAGAGCGCCATCTTGTCCTTGGAGTCGCCGACGCTCGTGAGCAGCGCGGCCATGTACTCGGCCGGGTAGTGCGCCTTGAGGTACGCGGTCCAGTACGAGACCACGCCGTAGGCGGCGGAGTGCGCCTTGTTGAACGCGTAGTCGGAGAAGGGCAGGAGGATGTCCCAGAGCGCCTTCACCGCGGCCATCGAGTAGCCGTTGTCCTGCATGCCCTGCGAGAAGCCCGCGAACTGCTTGTCGAGCTCCGACTTCTTCTTCTTGCCCATGGCGCGGCGCAGGAGGTCGGCCTGCGCGAGCGTGAAGCCGGCGAGCTTCTGCGCGACCGACATCACCTGCTCCTGGTAGACGATCAGGCCGTGCGTGGTGCCGAGCACCTCGCGCAGCGGCTCCTCGAGCTCCGGGTGGATGGGCGTGATCTCCTGCAGCCCGTTCTTCCGCAGCGCGTAGTTGGTGTGCGAGTTCGCGCCCATGGGCCCCGGGCGGTAGAGCGCGATGACGGCGGAGATGTCCTCGAAGTCGTCCGGCTTCATCATGCGCAGCAGCGACCGCATGGGGCCGCCGTCGAGCTGGAACACGCCGAGGGTGTCGCCGCGGGCGAGCAGGTCGTACGCGGCGCGGTCGTCGAGGCCCAGGTCCTCGAGGACGAGCTTCTCGCCGCGGTTCGACTCGATGTTGTTGAGCGCGTCGTCGATGATCGTGAGGTTGCGGAGCCCCAGGAAGTCCATCTTGATGAGCCCGAGGGACTCGCAGGCCGGGTAGTCGAACTGCGTGACGATCTGGCCGTCCTGCTCCCGCTTCATGATCGGGATGATGTCGATGAGCGGCTCGCTCGACATGATGACGCCGGCCGCGTGCACGCCCCACTGGCGCTTCAGGTTCTCGATGCCCTGCGCGGTCTCGAAGACCTTCTGCGCCTCCGGGTCCATGGCGAGGACCTCGCGGAAGTCGCCGGCCTCGCGGTAGCGCGGGTGGTCGGTGTCCAGGATGCCGGACAGGGGGATGTCCTTGCCCATGATCGCCGGCGGCATGGCCTTGGTGAGCTTGTCGCCCATCGAGAAGGGGTACCCGAGCACGCGGCTGGAGTCCTTGAGGGCCTGCTTCGCCTTGATCGTGCCGTACGTGACGATCTGGGCCACGCGCTCGTCGCCGTACTTTTCCGTGACGTACCGGATGACCTCGCCGCGGCGACGGTCGTCGAAGTCGACGTC
Source organism: Clavibacter sp. AC415 (assembly GCF_979252985.1). Lineage (NCBI taxonomy): Bacteria > Bacillati > Actinomycetota > Actinomycetes > Micrococcales > Microbacteriaceae > Clavibacter > Clavibacter sp. AC415. Next base: position 93,971 of record NZ_CEEDAR010000016.1, read on the forward strand.
GAAGTCGGGCATGGAGACGCGGTCGGGGTTCAGGAACCGCTCGAAGAGCAGGCCGTGCTGCAGCGGGTCGAGGTCGGTGATGCCCATGGCGTACGCCACCATGGACCCCGCGCCCGAGCCGCGGCCGGGGCCCACGCGGATGCCGTTCTCCCGCGACCAGCCGATGAAGTCGGCGACGACGAGGAAGTAGCCCGGGAAGCCCATCTGGGCGATGACGCCGACCTCGTAGTCGGCGCGCTTGCGGACCTCGTCGGAGAAGCCCGCCGGGTACCGGCGGACGAGCCCGCGCTCGACCTCCTTCACGAACCAGGTCTGCTCGCTCTCGCCCTCGGGGACGGGGTACCGCGGCATGTAGTTCGCCGACTCGTTGAACTGCACGTCGCAGCGCTCGGCGATGAGCAGGGTGTTGTCGCACGCCTCCTCGTGGTCGCGGAAGAGGTGCCGCATCTGCGCGGCGGTCTTCAGGTAGAACTCGTCCGCGTCGAACTTGAAGCGGTTGGGGTCGTCGAGGGTCGTGCCCGACTGGACGCACAGGAGAGCCGCGTGGCTGGTCGCGTCGTGCTCGTGCGTGTAGTGGAGGTCGTTGGTGGCGACGAGCGGGAGGTCGAGGTCCTTCGCGAGGCGGAGGAGGTCGCTCATGATCCGCCGCTCGATGCCGAGGCCGTGGTCCATGATCTCGCAGAAGTAGTTGCCGGCCCCGAAGATGTCGCGGTAGTCGCTCGCGGCCTTGACCGCCTCGTCGTACTGCCCGAGCCGGAGGCGCGTCTGCACCTCCCCGGACGGGCAGCCCGTGGTCGCGATGAGGCCCTTGGCGTAGGTGCTCAGCAGCTCGCGGTCCATGCGGGGCTTGAAGTAGTAGCCCTCGAGCGACGCGCGCGACGACAGGCGGAAGAGGTTGTGCATGCCCTCGGTCGTCTCGGCCAGCATCGTGAGGTGCGTGTACGCACCCGATCCGGAGACGTCGTCCTGTCCGCCGTTGCCCCAGCGGATGCGCGTGCGGTCGCCGCGGTGGGTGCCCGGCGTGATGTACGCCTCGGTGCCGATGATGGGCTTGACGCCCGCGTTCCTCGCCTGCTTCCAGAAGTCGAACGCGCCGAAGACGTTGCCGTGGTCGGTGATGGCGACGGCCGGCATGGCCTGCTCGGCGGCCGCCTGGACCAGCGGGCCGACGCGGGCCGCGCCGTCGAGCATGGAGTACTCGCTGTGGACGTGGAGATGGACGAACGAGTCGTTGCGGGGCACGGGTCTCTTCTACTGGTCTGGTCGAGGTGTGGCCATCTTAGGCAGGCCCCGGAGGGCCGGGCGGCGTGTCGGGCGTCAGTCGCGGAGGACGTCGAGGGCGTGCTGGAGGTCCGCCGGGTAGGTGCTCGAGAACGACGCGCGGTCGCCCGTCGCGGGGTGCGTGATCTCGAGCCGCATGGCATGCAGCCACTGGCGGTGCAGGTCGAGCTGGGCGGAGATCGTGGGGTCGGCGCCGTACATGGCGTCGCCCACGCAGGGATGGCGCTGGGCGGCCATGTGCACGCGGATCTGGTGGGTGCGTCCGGTCTCCAGGTGCACCTCCAGGAGGGCGGCCCGGGGGAACGCCTCGAGCGTCTCGTAGTGGGTCACGGACGGCTTGCCGTCGGCGGTGACCGCGAACTTCCAGTCGCTGCGCGGGTGGCGGCCGATGGGGGCGTCGATGGTGCCCGCGAGCGGATCCGGGTGGCCCTGCACGACCGCGTGGTACACCTTCTCGACCTCGCGGTCGTGGAACTGCCGCTTGAGCTCCGTGTACGCGCGCTCCGTCTTCGCGACGACCATGAGACCGCTCGTGCCCGCGTCGAGGCGGTGCACGATGCCCTGCCGCTCCTCGGCGCCGGACGTGCTGAGCCGGAACCCGGCGGCCGCCAGCGCACCGAGGACGGTCGGCCCCGTCCACCCGACGCTCGGGTGGGCCGCGACGCCGACGGGCTTGTCGACCACGACGATGTCGTCGTCGTCGTGCACGATGCCGAGGTCCGGGACCGCGAGGGGCACCACGGACGGCTCCTGCCGGGGCTGCCAGCTGACGGCGAGCATCGAGCCGCCCACGAGGCGGTCGGACTTGCCGGCCTCCCGTCCGTCCTGCGTCACGCCGCCGGACTCGGCGACCTCGGCCGCGAAGCTGCGGGAGAACCCGAGGAGCCGCGCGAGGCCCGCGTCGACGCGCTGCCCGTCGAGGCCGTCGGGGACGGGGAGGGTGCGGTGCTCCATGGGGACCTCTTCCGGTGCGTGCGATGCGATGCGATGCGGTTCGGGACGGCTGATCCGGCCCGCATGCGCGAACGACGACGGCGACGCGGGGCCCGCGGCGGATGCCGTGCGGGACCCACGCCGCCGTCGGGCGTGCGGGTGGTGCGGGGTGCTAGCTGCCGAACGAGGCGGTGGCGGGCGCCTCGCTGGAGCCGGAGGCGTCGAGCTCGCGGAGCTGGCCCTCGATGTAGCCCTTGAGCTTCGTGCGGTACTCGCGCTCGAAGGTGCGCAGCTCGTCGATGCGGCCCTCGAGGACCTGGCGCTCCTTCTCGAGGACGGCGGTCTTCGAGCGCTGCTCGGCCTCGGCCTCGGCGGCGATGCGGGCGGCGGTGGCGTGCGCCTCGGCGACGAGCGCGTCGCGCTTCTCGACGCCCTCGCGGACGTGCTCCTCGTGCAGCTTGCGGGCGAGCTTGAGCAGGCTGCTGGTGCTGGAGGTCTCGTCGTCGTCGTCCGCGGCGACAGCCGCGGGGGCGGCGGGCGCCTGCGCGACGACGGGGGCCGCGACGGGCTCCGGCTCGGGGGCGGCCTCGGGCTCGGGCTCGGCCACGACGGGCGCCTGCTCGACCGCGGCGGGCGCGGGAGCGGGGGTCTCGATGGCCGTCGTCGCGGCGGGGGCGGCGTCGCCCGAGCCGAGGCGCTGGCGCAGCTCCTCGTTCTCCTGGTGGAGACGGCGCAGCTCGACGACCACCTCGTCGAGGAAGTCGTCCACCTCGTCCTGGTCGTATCCCTCGCGGAACTTGGTCGGCTGGAAACGCTTGTTGACGACGTCTTCAGGAGTGAGAGCCATGGCCTGCCACCTCTTTTGTGCGTAGAGCGGGGTCCGCGCGAGCGGACGGGGATTCGGGACAACGTGCGCCTCAACGCTACCAGCGGATGGCGGCGGTCCGGGGACCGGAGGGTGGATCCGGAGCGAGGCGGCGGTCGTCAGCGCATCAGGCCGCCGACGACGTTGAACAGGATGATCGCGACGAGCATCGTGATCATCCATCCGAAGTCGAGCGCCACCGGGCCGAGGCGGAGCGGCGGGATGAGGCGGCGGACGAAGCCGATGGGCGGGTCCGTGACCGTGTACGACGCCTCCGCGACGATGAGCATCGCACCGCGCGGGCGCCACTGCCGCGAGAGCGACTGGACCAGGTCGAGGACGAAGCGGCCCCACATGCAGATGATGAACGCCAGGAGGGCGAACCACACGACGGTGGCGACGATGTTCACGATGATCACGGACACAAGTATGGCGGGCGCCGATGGGAGCTCCCGCCGACGCCCGCCATCACGGGGCTCCGAGGATCAGCGTCCGAAGAACGACGCCTCGACCTCGGCCTCGGTGGCCGACTGCTCGCCGGAGACGGCGACGTGCGACGGCGAGAGGAGGAAGACCTTGGCGGTGACGCGCTCGATCTTGCCGTAGAGGCCGATGGAGAGGCCGCTGGCGAAGTCGATGAGACGGCGGGCGTCGTCGTCCGTCATCTGCGAGAGGTTGATGATGACCGGCACGCCCTCGCGGAAGTTCTCGGCGATGACCTGGGCGTCCTTGTAGGCCTTGGGGTGGACGGTGAGGATCTCGTTCATTTCAGCCGGCGCCGCATTCCTTGTGGTGGTCGAGGGCTTGTGCAGGGGGGTCACGGGTGCGCGCTTGGCCTGCTGCTGGGGAGCGGGGGCGGGCGTCGGGACGGCCTGGACGGGGGACTGCTGCTGCTGCGCGGGCTGCTGCTGCTGCGGGTAGTCGAGCTCCTCGTCGGCGAGTCCCAGGTACACCATGGTCTTGCGAAGTGGGTTGGCCATCATTCCTCTTTCCGGGTCGGCCTGACGAACCGGACCGCACTCCCGACGTTAAGGGCGGTCGGGTCGCTTTCCCGTGATTGCCGAGCCGATCCGAAGGTGTGTCGCGCCCTCGAGGAGCGCCTCGCGGAGGTCCCCGGACATGCCGGCCGAGATGGCCCGCGCGTCGGGCAGGATGCGCCGCACATCGTCCGAGATGCCCCGCAGCCGCGCGAAGGCACGACGCGGCTCCCCGTCCTCGGGAGCGACCGCCATGACGCCCAGGACGCGGATCCCGGGGGCCCCCGCCGCGTGCTCCGCGAGGGCCTCCGCCTCGGCGGGCGGCACGCCGCCCCGGCCCGTGTCGTCGGTCAGGTTCACCTGCAGGAAGACGCGCGTCTCCTGCTCGTCGGAGGCGAGCGCGTCCACGAGCGACGGACGGTCGACGGAGTGGATCACGGAGGCGTAGCGGCGCACCTGACGGGCCTTCTTGCCCTGGAGCTGGCCGACGAAGTGCCGCGAGAGGCCCTCCCCCTCGAGCTCCGCCGCCTTGCCCTGGGCCTCCTGGTGTCGGCTCTCGCCGAGGTCGCGGACCCCGAGGTCCACGAGTGCGTGGATGAGGGACACCGGCTGGAACTTGGTGACCACGATCGTGGTCACCTCCTCCGGGCTGCGCCCGGCCTGGCGGATGCCCTCGGCGACGTCCTCCCGCACGGACGCCCACCGCTCGGCGAGGCCCGGGTGGGCCTCGTCGGGGTGGGCGTCCGGTGCGGCGGCACCGTCGGAGCGGGGACCGTCGGTCACTTCAGGAAGTCGGGGATGTCCAGGTCGTCGCCGTCGTCCTCGAAGGTCGGGTCGCTGGCCGGGACGGACGCGACGGGCGCCTCCGCCTGCGGACGCGCGGGCGCCTGCGCGACCGCCTCGGGAGCGGTGACCGCTCCCCCACCGGCCGCGACGAAGCCGCTGCGGCGGTTCTCGACCTTGGCGGACGGCTCGCCGCCGTCGAAGCCCGCGGCGATCACGGTGACGCGCACCTCGTCGCCGAGCGTGTCGTCGATGACCGCGCCGAAGATGATGTTCGCCTCGGGGTGCACCGCCTCCTGCACGAGCTTGGCGGCGTCGTTGATCTCGAAGATGCCGAGGTTCGACCCGCCCTGGATCGAGAGCAGCACGCCGTGCGCGCCCTCGATGCTGGCCTCGAGCAGCGGCGAGGCGACCGCGAGCTCGGCGGCCTTGATCGACCGGTCGGCCCCACGTGAGGAGCCGATGCCCATGAGGGCGGAGCCGGCGCCCTGCATGACCGACTTGACGTCGGCGAAGTCGAGGTTGATGAGGCCCGGGGTGGTGATGAGGTCGGTGATGCCCTGGACACCGGCGAGGAGGACCTGGTCGGCGGTCGCGAAGGCCTCGAGCATGCTGATGCCGCGGTCGCTGATCTCCAGCAGCCGGTCGTTCGGGACGACGATGAGGGTGTCGACCTCGTTCTTCAGCGTCGCGACGCCGAGCTCGGCCTGGGCCGAGCGGCGCTTGCCCTCGAAGCCGAACGGCTTCGTGACGACGCCGATGGTGAGCGCGCCGATCGACTTCGCGATGCGCGCCACGACGGGCGCGCCGCCCGTTCCCGTGCCGCCGCCCTCGCCCGCGGTGACGAAGACCATGTCGGCGCCGGCCAGCGCCTCCTCGATCTCCTCCGCGTGGTCCTCGGCGGCACGACGGCCGACCTCCGGGTCGGCGCCGGCGCCGAGGCCCCGGGTGATCTCGCGGCCGACGTCGAGCTTGACGTCGGCGTCGCTCATGAGCAGCGCCTGCGCGTCGGTGTTGATCGCGATGAACTCCACGCCCCGCAGACCGAGCTCGATCATGCGGTTGACGGCGTTGACGCCGCCACCGCCGATGCCGACGACCTTGATGACGGCGAGGTAGTTCTGGTTGTTCGACACGACGGGCCTCCGCTAGAACCTTCGACCTCCGGTGGAGGCTTAGAGTTTACTCAGTATGCATTTCCTGGTCCCGACGTTCAGGGGGCGGCGGGTCGGCGCGGTGACTCCCGTGCCGCGTGTCGCGAAGCCCGCCGGGATCAGGGTCCGGCGACGGGGGCGTCCGGCGCCGACACGTCGTACGAGCCGACGTCGTCACGGGCCTTCACGAGCGCCTGCAGCACCTGCGCCTTGTCGGCCGAGCGCTCCCGCTCCCCCACAGGACCTCCTTGCCGCTGCGCAGGGTGAGCATCACGTCGTCGGTCGTGTTGGCCTGGATGCTGTCGACCTGGGGCAGGAAGTCGGCCGGGAGGGCGACCAGCACGGCGGTGGCCGCCTGGAACCGCGGACTCGTGAGGTCCGCGCTCGGCAGGTCGATGAGCGGGTAGCCGTCGGGACGCGCCGTGGCGCGCTCGATCGTCACGCCGGCGGGGTCGACGAGGTCGAAGCCCGCGCCGGACTGGATCACGGCGACGGGCGTGCGCTCCACGATGCGGATCACGAGCGTCGACGGCGGTCTGCTCTCCGTGCTGTAGCTGCGGATGAGGGGGAAGGCGCGGAGCTCGTCGCCGACGCGGTCGAGGTCGACGAGCGGCAGCGGCGTGCCCACCTGGTCGGCGAGGGCGGACTGGATGCTCGACGGGGAGACGCGGTCCGCCCCCTCCACCTCGACCGTCCGGAGCGCGAGGAGCGGCGAGTACACGGCGATGCCGACGACGACGGCGAGGGCCAGGAACGCGCCGAGCGCTCCGAGGAGCCCCGCCCGGCGACGCCGTGCCCGCTGGGTGAAGCGCCGGACCTCCTGACGCTCGTAGCGCTGGCGCTCCCGGCGGGCGCGGCGGAGCTGCCGTCGCGCCTCGGCGTCGCCCGTGGCCGCGCTCGCGGGGCGCGCGGGTCGGTGCGCGCGCGGAGTGGCATCGCCATCGCCGTCAGCGTGCGTCCGCCGGCGGAGGGGCCGGGTGGCCGCCGCGGAGGAGGCCTCATCGGCGGCGCCTCGCGCACGGGCACCGAGCCGCCCGGCGAGCCCGCCGCGGCTCGGCTCGGCGGGCTCCCGGCCCGTCCGCGGCGTGGGCGGCGCCGCCACCGGCGCCTGCGCGAGGTGCGGCAGCACGATCGGCTCGGTGTCGGGCTCGTCGTCGTCGCGCCAGTCCGCGCGGGGACGCGGCGTCGAGGGCGTCCGTTGCGGCATGGACGTGGACGCGGGGGTCGCGGGCGCGGCGGAGCCCGCGCGCGCGCCGGGAGCGGTTCCGGTGCGCGGGACGGGCGGCGCCGTCACGGGACGCGGGGCCACGGGCCGCGACGGCCCGCCTGCTCCCGCACGTGCCGGGGCGGGATCCTGCGCCGGTGCCGCGGCGGCAGGAGGGGTCGCGGACGGAGGCGACGCGGCGGGCGCCGCGGCGGCGCGGGACCGGCGACGCCGACCGGGACGGTCCTCGCCGTCCGCGGGGCCCCCCGCCGCGGGCTGCGGCGGGACCCGGGGCCCGTCGAAGCCCTCGGGCCGCTTCACTCGTGCAGCCGGGGGGACGGGGCGGGGTCGGCGGACGCGGACGGGCCCTCGAGCGCGCCGATCACCTGCGGGATGATCCGGTACACGTCGCCGCAGCTGAGGGTCACGATGAAGTCGCCGTCGCGGGCGATGTCCGCCGCGCGGTCGGCCGCCTGCTGCCAGTCGGGCAGGTAGTCCACGCGGGCGGGGTCCGCGAACCGCTCCGAGACGAGGGCGCCGGTGACCCCGGGGATCGGGTCCTCGCGGGCCCCGAACACGTCGAGGACGATGGTGTGGTCCGCCAGCTCCTCGTACACGCGCGCGAAGTCGCCCGCCATCATCTGCGTCCGGCTGTAGAGGTGCGGCTGGTGCACGGCGATGATGCGGCCGGAGCCCACGACCGTGCGGGCGGCCTCGAGGGCGGCGCGCACCTCCGTGGGGTGGTGCGCGTAGTCGTCGTAGACGCTGACGCCGCGGACCTCCGCGTGGAGCTCGAACCGGCGGCCGGTGCCGGAGAACCCGGCGAGGCCCGCGATGGCGTCGTCGGGCTCGACGCCGAGGCCCACGAGCACGGCGTACGCGCCGGCCGCGTTGATCGCGTTGTGCCGGCCGGGGACGCGGAGCGCCGCGCGGCGCGAGACGCCCTCGTGGGTGAGCGTGAAGGCGACCGGACCCTCGGTGACGATGTCGGAGATCCGGACGTCGGCGGACCGGTCCTCGCCGAAGGTGACGATGCGGCCCTCGATGCGCGCGGTCACGCGGCGGGCGCCGGGATCGTCGCTGGAGATGACGACGAGCTCGGAGGCGGCGCTGGCGAAGCGCACGAAGGCGTCGTCGAAGGCCTCGTGGGAGCCGTAGTGGTCGAGGTGGTCGGCGTCGACGTTGGTGATGAGCGCCACGGCGGTGTCGTAGAGGAGGAACGACCCGTCGGACTCGTCGGCCTCGACGACGAACAGCTCCTCGGATCCGGGGGCGCTCGAGACGCCGAGCCCGCCGATGACGCCGCCGTTGACGAAGGACGGGTCGCGGCCGGCCTCGAGCAGCGCGGTCACGATCATCCCCGTCGACGTCGTCTTGCCGTGCGCCCCCGCGACGGCCACGAGCCGCTGACCCGAGATGAGCCAGGCGAGCGCCTGCGAGCGGTGCAGGATCGGCAGGCCGCGCTCCTTCGCCAGCACGTACTCGGGGTTGTCCTGCCACAGCGCGCCCGTGACGACGAGGGCCTCGGCGTCACCCACGTGCGCGGCGTCGTGGCCGACGTGGATCTCGGCGCCGAGCTCGCGGAGGGCCTGGACCGCGTCCGAGTCGCGGGAGTCGGATCCGGTGACGCGGTGCCCCGCGGCGAGGAACAGGCGCGCGATGCCGCTCATGCCGGATCCGCCGATGCCGACGAAGTGCACGCGCCCGAGCTCGGTCGGGATGTCCATGGTCAGGTCGGGTGCGATCACGTGCGGTCTCCTCGGGAGGTGGGAAGCGGGGGCGGCGGGCGGTCGGTCAGCGCCGGGCGACGGGCCGGGGCGGTCGCCCGGCGAGGGCGTCGCCGACGAGGTCGGCCATGCGCGCGGCGCCGTCGCGCGAGCCGACGGAGGCGGCGGCCTCCGACATGCGCGCGAGCGCCGCCGGGTCGGACAGGAGCGGGAGGACCCGCGCGAGGATCCAGTCGGGCGTGAAGTCCGCGTCCGCGACGACGATGCCGCCGCCGGCCGCGACGACGCCGCGCACGTTGACCGCCTGCTCGCCGTTGCCGACCGGGTACGGCACGTACACCGCGGGCACGCCGACCGCGGTCAGCTCGGAGAGGGCGCCCGCTCCGGCGCGCGAGACGACGAGGTCCGCGGCGGCGATGGCGAGCTCCATGCGGTCGGAGTAGCCGACGACGTGGTACCGGTCGACGCCGGGGTCGGTGAACTCCTGCGCGCCGCCCACGATGTGGAGGATCTGCGCGCCGGTGCCGGTGATGGCGGGCGCGACCTGGACGACGGCGCGGTTGAGGCTGCGGGCGCCCGTCGACCCTCCCGTGACGAGCAGGGTCGGGCGGTCGGCGTCGAGGCCGAGCGCCGCGCGGGCCTCGGCGCGGACGGCTGCGCGGTCGAGGGTCGCGATCTCCCGGCGCAGCGGCATGCCGACGACCTGCGCGCGCGGACCGAGCGCGGTGCCCGGGAACGTGATGCCGACGGCGGCCGCGACGCGCGCGCCCAGGCGGTTCGCGAGCCCCGGGGAGGCGTTGGCCTCGTGCACGACGACCGGGATCCCCGAGCGGCGCGCCGCCAGGTACGCCGGCGCGGCCGCGTACCCGCCGAAGCCGACGACCACGTCGACCGCGCGCCCCGCGAGCATCCGGCGGATCTGGCCGACCGCCCGTGTGAACGCCGGGGCGAAGCGGACCGCGGCCCGGTCGGGTCGGCGCGGGAACGGCAGCCGGGCGATGGTCAGCAGCTCGTAGCCGCGGGCCGGGACGAGCCGGGCCTCGAGGCCCTCGCGCGTGCCGAGCACCAGGATCGTCGCGTCGGGCTCACGGGCGCGGAGCTCGTCGGCGACCGCCAGGAGCGGGTTCACGTGCCCGGCGGTACCGCCGCCGGCCAGCAGGTAGACGGTCACGACCGCATCCCGATGACGGCGGGGACCACATCGGGCGACTCCTCCGTCGTCGGCTTCCGCGCGAAGCCCAGCACGATGCCCATGGCCACGAGCGTCGTCACGAGCGACGAGCCGCCCGAGGAGACGAACGGCAGGGGCACCCCGAGGACCGGCAGCAGGTTCAGCACCACCCCGATGTTCACGAAGGCCTGCACGATGATCCACGTCATGACCGCGCCCGTCGCGACGCGCGCGAAGGTGTCGGTGTTGGCGCGGATGACGCGGATGAAGCCGATCGCGAGCACGACGAACAGCAGGATGACGACGATCGCGCCGATGAGCCCCAGCTCCTCGCCGATGATCGCGAAGATGTAGTCGTTGTCGGCCTCCGGCAGCCACATCCACTTGGCCTTCGAGTTGCCGAGGCCGACGCCGAACACGCCGCCCGCCGCGAGGGCGTACAGGCCGTGCGTGGCCTGCCAGCATCCGCCGGCGTAGTCGCACTCGCCCGTGAGGAACTCGGTCACGCGGCGGAGTCGGCTGTCGCTGACGACCGTCATGATCACCGCGAGCACGGAGCCGACGGCCAGCATGATCCCGAGCTTGCCGACGGGGACGCCCGCGAAGAACAGGGCGCCGAGGACGATGCTCGCCATGATGATGACGGTCCCGAGGTCCTGGCCGAGCGCGACCAGCCCTACGGCGCCGCCGGCGATCGGCAGCACGGGGACGAGCACCTCGCGCCAGGTGCGGAGCGCGTTCCGCTTCCGCGCGAGGATGAATCCGAGCCACAGCACGAGGCCCACCTTGATGAGCTCGGCGGGCTGGAAGGTCATGCCGCCGACGCGGATCCAGCCGACGTTCTCGCCGACCTTCACGCCGAGGGGGCCGAAGACGAGCAGCTGCACGCCGCACGCCGCGATGAGGAGGATCCAGGCCCAGCGCTTCCAGAACATGGGCGGCACGAGCGAGACCACCAGCATCAGCGGGATGCCGATGAGCGCGAACATGCCCTGCTTGAGGAAGATGCCGAAGAAGCCGCCGCCGGCGACGAAGGAGTCGATGCTCGAGGACGACAGCACCATCACGAGGCCGAAGACGACCAGGAACAGCGTCGTGCCGAGCAGGAGGAAGTAGGAGCCGCTCTCGGCGTGGAAGGCACGGCCGAGGTGGATGCGGGCGGCGAGCCCGCGACGCTGCGTGCCCTCCTGCTCGCCATGCCCGGCCGCCGGCGTGGTGCGCGGACCTCGTGGGCCCGGCGCGTCAGCCGTGCGCGGTGTCCGCGTCGTTCTCGGGGGCAGTGTCATCCGCCGCACCTCCCAGGTGGTGGTCGACCGCGGCGCGGAATCGGCGCCCGCGGTCGGCGTAGTCGGTGAATTGGTCCATGGATGCCGCTGCCGGGGCCAGCAGGACGGTGTCGCCCTCCCGGGCCACGCCCGCCGCGAGCCGCACCGCGGACCGCATGACCTCCTCAGTGTCGCTCTCGGCCACCTCGAGGACGGTCACGTCGGGCGCGTGTCGTCCGAATGCCGCGAGGACCTCCTCGCGCTCGACGCCGATGACGACGGCAGCCCGGAGACGACGCCCGTGCGCGCGGATGAGCTCGTCGAGCTCGACCCCCTTGAGGAGCCCGCCCACGATCCACACCACGGAGGGGAACGCCGCGAGCGACGCGGACGCCGCGTGCGGGTTGGTCGCCTTGGAGTCGTCCACGAACGCGACCCCGTCGCGCTCGCCGATCCGCTCGATGCGGTGGCTGTCCAGCTCGAAGCGCAGGAGCGCCTGCCGGACGACGCCGGGCTCGACGCCGTAGGAGCGCGCGAGGGCGGCGGCCGCGAGGATGTTCTGCACGATGTGCGGCGCGGCGAGCCCGACCGCGCGGAGCTCGTCGAGGGTCGTCAGCTCCAGCGCCGACGTGAAGCGCTCCTCGAGGAAGGCCCGGTCGCAGAGGATCCCGTCGACGATGCCGAGGTCGCTCGGACCGGGGGCGTCGAGGCCGAAGCCGATGGCGCGGGCGCCGTCCTGCACGTCGGCGTCCCGGAGGGCGTCCTCCGTGGCACGGTCGGCGCGGTTGTAGACGCAGGCGACGCGGGTGTCGGCGAAGACGCGGCCCTTGGCGGCGGCGTAGGCGCTCCTCGACCCGTGCCACTCGAGGTGGTCGTCGGCGAGGTTCAGGAACGCGCTCGAGTAGGGCCGCACCTCGCGCATGTAGTGCAGCTGGTGGCTCGAGAGCTCGACGACGAGCACGTCGAACCCGTCCGGGTGCCGCACGACGTCGAGCACGGGCAGGCCGATGTTCCCGCACGGGACCGCGCGCACGCCGCCCTCCTGCAGCAGCGCGGCGGTGAGCTGCGTGGTGGTGGTCTTGCCGTTGGTGCCGGTGATGGTGATCCACTCGGCGGGGGTGCCCGTCTTGTCCCGCACCCGCCAGGCGAGCTCGATGTCGCCCCACAGCGGGATGCCGGCAGCGGACGCCCACGTAGGCAGCGGGTGCGTCGGAGCGTAGCCCGGCGACACGACGACGAGCTCCGGCGCGAACGCCACGAGCTCCGCCGGGACGGGCTCCTCCTCGGTCGGCCGCACGAGCCGCCCGCCGATCACGTCCAGCAGGGCGAGCCGCTCCGGGGACGCGTCGGCGGCGACGACGAGCACGTCGGCGCCGAGCTCGACGAGCGTGTCCGCTACCGAGAACCCGGTGCGGCCGAGCCCCAGGACGGCGACGCGGAGGCCGGTCCAGTCGTCGTGCCAGCTGTGCAGGGAGCCCGGTCGTGCGGGGGCCGTGCCGTCGTCGAGGGGGTCCGTCATCTCTACTGCGTGATCCATTCCAGGTAGAAGGTGCCGACGCCGGCCGCGACCAGCAGCCCGGCGATGATCCAGAAGCGCACGACGACCGTGACCTCGGCCCACCCCTTCAGCTCGAAGTGGTGGTGGAGCGGGCTCATCAGGAAGATGCGCTTGCCCTTGGTGAGCTTGAAGTAGATCCGCTGCAGGATCACCGACCCCGCGACGATCACGAACAGGCCGCCGATGAAGACGAGCAGGAGCTCGGTGCGGCTGAGGATGGCGAGGGCCGCGAGGGCGCCGCCGAGGCCGAGGGACCCGGTGTCGCCCATGAAGATCTGCGCGGGCGAGGTGTTCCACCAGAGGAAGCCGATGAGCGCGCCCACGATCGACGCCGCGATGATCGCGAGGTCGAGGGGGCTGGCGACCTCGTAGCAGCGGTACTCGTTCTGGTAGCTCGAGACGCTGTCGCAGGACTGGTTGAACTGCCAGAAGCCGATGATGACGTAGGAGCCGATGGAGAAGATGGAGGCGCCCGCGGCGAGGCCGTCGAGACCGTCCGCCACGTTCACGCCGTTCGACGTGCTGGCGACGATGAGGCAGATCCACACGATGAACAGGGCCGTGCCGACGACCGCGCCGAGGGCCATGAAGTCGAGCGGCAGGTCGCGGAACAGGCTGATGGCCGTGGACGCCGGCGTGAGGCCCGACACGGGGTCGCGCAGCGTGATGGCGAGCACCGCGAACACGGCGGCCACCAGCACCTGGCCGGCGATCTTCTGCCAGCCGCCGAGGCCGAGGGACTGCTGCTTGCGCGTCTTGAGGTAGTCGTCGAGGAACCCGACGAACCCGAGGCCCACCATCATGAACACGACGAGGAGGCCGGAGGGCGTCACCGGGTCGAACCGGATCCCGTCCCACGTGAGCAGGTGCCCCACGAAGTAGCCGAGCACGCTCGCCAGGATGATGACGATGCCGCCCATGGTCGCGGTGCCGCGCTTGGTGTGGTGGGTCTGCGGCCCGTCGTCGCGGATGAACTGCCCCCACTGCAGCCGGTGGAACAGCTTGATGAACAGCGGCGTGAGGAAGAGCGTGAAGGCGAGCGAGAACGCGCCCGCGAAGAGGAGGGCTACCACGAGTACCGCTCCCCCAGCTCGTCGCCGAGGAACCGGAGGCCGGCGGAGTTCGACGACTTGACGAGCACCAGGTCGCCGTCGCGGAGGATGCGGTCGAGCACCTGGCGCGCCTCGGCGGCGTCCTCGGCGAAGATCGACTCGCCGTCCCAGGAGCCCTGCGCGATGGCCTCGAGGTGCAGGCGGCGCGCGGCACGGCCGACGACCACGAGCTGGCCGATGTTGAGGCGGACCGCGAGGAGCCCCACGCGGTCGTGCTCCTCCTCGGCGAACTCGCCGAGCTCGCTCATCTCGCCGAGGACGGCGACCGTGCGCTGGTCCGGTCCCTTGATCTGCGCGAGGGTGCGCAGCGCCGCCGCCATGGAGTCGGGGCTCGCGTTGTAGGCGTCGTTGATGACGGTGACGCCGTTGCCGCCGAGCACCTCCATCCGCCAGCGCTCGGCGCGCTGCACGGTCTGCAGCGCCGACACGATGGCGTCGCCGTCGACGCCGAGCGCCCAGGCCCCGGCGGCCGCGGCCAGGGCGTTGGTGACGTGGTGCTCGCCGAGCACGCGGAACGACACGGGACGCGCGGACCCGTCGGGCAGGTGGAGGGTGAACGTGGTGCCCGCGGCGGAGGCGGCGACGTCGCTCGCCCGCACGGCGGCGCGCGCGTCCCGGCCGAACCAGAGGACGGGCGCCGCGGTCTTGTCGCTCATGGACGACACGCGCGGGTCGTCGGCGTTGAGCACGGCCGTGTCCTCGGGCAGCAGGTCCTGGACCATCTCGGTCTTGGTCGCGAGCGTCCGCTCGATGCCGCCGAAGCCGCCCGCGTGCGCGAGGCCCACCGTGAGCACGATGCCCACGTCCGGCTTGGCCATGCGGATGAGGCGCGTGATCTCGCCGAGCCCGCTCGCGCCCATCTCCGCGACGAGGAACCGCGTCGAGCGGGTGACCTTGAGCATCGTGAGGGGCGCGCCGACCTCGTTGTTGAACGACGCGACGGGCGACACGGTCTCGCCCTGCGTCGAGAGGATCGCGTGCAGCAGGTTCTTCGTCGTGGTCTTGCCGTTGGATCCGGTGACCGCGACCATGCGCAGGTCGCCGACGGCGCGCACGCGGGCCACGACCTCGTGGGCGAGGGCTCCGAGCGCGTCGACCACGTCCGGCACGAGCACCTGCGGTACCGGCAGGTCGAGCTCGCGCTGCACGAGGAGGAGCGCCGCACCGGCCTCGACGGCGGCGGGCGCGAAGAGGTGGCCGTCGGTCTCCTCGCCGGGCTTGGCGACGAAGACCCCGCCGGCCTCGATGAGGCGGCTGTCGGTGTCGACCACGCCGTCCACGACGGTCTGCGGAGTGGCATCGCCGCGCAGGAGGAGGCGGCCGTCGACCGCCTCGGCGATCTCGGCGAGGGTGAGGGCGATCATGTCAGCTCCAGCCTGCGTCGCGGAGGGCCGCGCGCGCGTCGTCACGGGCGGAGAACGGGATCTTGCGCCCGGCCACCTCGTGGTAGTCCTCGTGCCCGGGTCCGGCGACGAGGATGGTGTCCCCCTCGCCGACCAGCGAGACCGCCGTGCGGATCGCGGTCGCCGGGTCGGGCACCTCGTGGATCTCGCGGTCGGGCACCGCGGCCCGCGCGCCCGCGATGAGCGAGGCGCGGATGGACGCGGGGTCCTCGTAGCGCGGGTGGTAGTCGGTGATGACCACGACGTCCGCCCGCCGGGCGGCGATGGCGCCCATCTCGGCCCGCTTGGTCGTGTCCCGGTCGCCGTCGGCGCCGAACACCATCACCAGCTTCCCGGGCGTGAACGGGCGCAGCGCCTGGAGGGTCTGCTCGAACGCGTCGGGCGTGTGGCCGTAGTCGACGAAGAAGAGGGGACCCGTGCCGCCCGAGACGCGCTCGGCGCGGCCGGGGATGTAGGCCTGGATCCCGCCGTCGCGGTCGAGCACGTGCGCCACGGCGTCGAGGTCGTAGCCGGACTCGACGAGCATGACGATGGCGAGGCCGGCGTTCGCGGCCATGAACCACCCGGGCACCGGCACGCGCGACACGAGCACGCGGTTGTCGGGGCCCTCGAGGCGGAAGCCGGTGGAGTCCGCCGTCTGCTCGAGGACCGTGACGGTCCAGTCGGCGTCCACGCCCGGCTTGGAGGAGATCGTCGTCATGGGGATGCGCGAGCCGTCGACGATGCGCTGGCCCCACTCGGTGTCGAGGGAGACGACGCCGCGGCGGGCGCGGTCGGGGTCGAAGAACGCGGCCTTGGCCTCGAAGTACTCCTCGAAGTCCGCGTAGTCGTCGAGGTGGTCGTGGCTGAGGTTGATGAAGGCGGCGACGTCGAACACGAGGCCGTCCACGCGATGGCGCGACAGGGCCTGGGCGGAGACCTCGATGGTGACGGCACGGACCTCGGCCTCGCGCATGCGGGCGAGGAGCGCGTGCAGCTCGCTGGCCTCCGGGGTGGTGAGGCGGCTGGTGATGCTCTCGTCGCCGATGCGCCGCTCGGCCGTCGAGGTGAGGCCGGTGACGACGCCGAGCTGGCGGAGCAGGCCGTCGAGCAGGTACACGACGCTCGTCTTGCCGTTGGTGCCCGTGACGCCGTAGAGCGTGGCGGGGTTCTCGGTCGAGCGGTGGACCCACGCGGCGATGTCGCCGAGTGCGGCCCGCGGGTCGGGCGTCAGGATCACGGGGAGGCCGGACGCCTGCGCGTCGGCGAGGCCCGCGGGATCCGTGAGAACCGCGACCGCCCCGCTCTCGGCCGCGGACGCCGCGAAGCGGGCGCCGTGGGCGCGCGCGCCCTGGAGCCCCACGTAGAGGTCGCCCGGCTGCACGTCGCCGGAGGAGAGGGTGACGCCGGTGACCTCCACCTCGTCCACGTCGCCG
Source organism: Clavibacter sp. AC415 (assembly GCF_979252985.1). Taxonomy (NCBI): domain Bacteria; kingdom Bacillati; phylum Actinomycetota; class Actinomycetes; order Micrococcales; family Microbacteriaceae; genus Clavibacter; species Clavibacter sp. AC415. Next base: position 110,819 of record NZ_CEEDAR010000016.1, read on the forward strand.
ACGACGTCGAGCGCGAAGTCGCTCACGAGGCCGGACAGCGACCGCGCGACGGGGTGCTCGGGGCGGAGGGCGGGAGTGGCAGGGGAGGTCATCGCCCTCATCTCTCAGTAGGTCGTCGGGAGGTTCGGGGACGGCACGCTGGAGGGCGGGACCCGGTAGGTCTTCAGGACCTGGGACATGATCTTCTGGAAGACCGGCGCCGCGGCCGCCGAGGACTTCATGGTATCCGGATTGGCCAGGCTGATCGACACGACGTACTGGGGGTCCTCGGCGGGCGCGAGCCCCGCGATCGACACCAGGTAGTCGTCGCCGTACTTGCCGTCGGCCCCCGCGACCTGCGCGGTGCCGGACTTCGCCGCCACCCGGTAGCCGGGGATCGTGAGGTCCTTCGCGAGGTGCCCGTCGGTGACCACGGTCTCGAGCATGTTGACCGTGGAGTCGGCCGCCTGGGGCGAGATGACCTGCGTGCCCTCGGTGGAGGGCTGGTGGGTCACGGTGCCGTCGGCCTGCTCGCAGCCCGAGACGAGCGACAGCGGCAGCTTCACGCCGTGGTTGCCGATGGTCTGGTAGATGCTCGCGACCTGCAGCGCGGTGGTCGTGAGGCCCTGGCCGAACATCGTCGCGTAGTTCGTCTGCGGGTCCCACTCCTGCCAGGGGCGCACGAGGCCGCTGCTCTCGCCCGGGAAGTCGATGGCGGTCTTCTCCCCGACGCCGAAGGCCCAGGAGGTAGTCGTAGCGGTCGGACGCCGACAGGCGCTCGCCGAGCGCCGAGATGCCCGTGTTGGAGGAGTCCATGAGGACGCCCGCGAGCGTGAAGCGGAGGTCGGGGTGCACGTAGCTGTCGCTCAGCCGCACGTCCGGCCGGGTGAACGTGTACGGCGCGACGACGCGGGTCGAGGGATCCGCCTTGCCGGAGTCGAGCAGGGCGGCGGCGGTGACGGCCTTGAGCGTGGATCCGGGCTCGAACGGCGAGCCGAACGCGCGGCTCCCCCGGTCCTCGGGCTTGGTGGCGGACACGTCGTTGGGGTCGACCGACGGGTACTCGGCGACCGCGAGGACCTTGCCGGTCTTCACCTCGACGATGGTGGCGTGGCCGTAGTCCGCGCCGACCTTGACGGCCTGCTCCGCGACCGCGGTCTGCGCGAAGTACTCGAGGTCGGTGTCGATGTTGGTCATCACGTCGCTGCCGTCGACGGCGGGTCTCTGCGTGACGGTGCTGCCGGCGATGGCCACGCCGTCGGCGCCGCGCTCGTACGTCTGCGCCCCGTCCTCGGCCGCGAGGCAGGAGTCGTACTCCTGCTCGAGGCCCGCCTTGATGCTGCCGTCGCCCGCGATGTAGCCGAGGATGCTGCCGGCGATCTGGCCGTTCGGGTAGGTGCGGCTCGAGACCGCCTGGAAGTAGATCCACGGGATCTCGAGGTCGCGGATCGCGAGGTACGCGTCGACGTCGACGCCCTTGGTCACGTAGGCGAACAGCGAGTCCGGGTCCTTCGCGAGCGTGCCCGTGATGATCGAGTGGATCTCCTCCGGCTTCTGGCCCGTGATCGCGCCGAGCTGGGCCTCGGCGTCGGCGAGGGACACCTCCTGCTTGGTCCGCTCGCCGTCGTCGCCGGTGATCGTGCGGGTGAAGTCCCCCGCCTTCGACGGGTCCATCGTGACGTCGTAGCGGAGGACGCTGTCGGCGAGCACCTTGCCCTCGGCGTCGTAGATGCTGCCGCGCACGCCGGGGAGCACCTGCGAGATCGCCCGCTTGCCGAGCGACTCCTCGTTGAGCTCCGTCGCCTGCACCACCTGGATGTCGATGAGCTTGACGACGAACACCCCGATGACGGCGAGGATCGCGATGAGGGAGAAGGCGATGCGCCGTCGGTTCGAGATCGTGGTCACTCGGGGATTCCTCTCGGTGCCTGCGGTGCGGTGCGGTGCTCCGTCGGAGCGGTGTCGTGCGGATGATGTCGGACCCGCGGCGGGGCGCGCGGTCAGCGGGTCTGCGGGGTGGGGATCGCCGTGGCGGACGCGGACCCGGAGGCCGTGCCGCCGACGGCGGGCGCGCCCGGGGTGCCGGACGTGACGCCGCCGGCGGCCTCCGCCGACCCGGGGATCGCGGAACCGGGGTCGACGGCCGCCTGGCCGTCCTGGGACGTCGCGGCCTCGACCGCCGCCTGCTGCTCCGCCGGGTCGGCCGCGATGGTGAGCGGGACGCCCGTGAGGAGCGAGTTGCCGATGAGGGTGTCGGCGGTGAGCGGCGTGGTCGCGCCGTCCTCCGCCTGCGGGGTCCCCTGGACGGTGCCGTCGAGGGACAGGAACGAGGGCGAGGCGCTGGCGACCATGCCCAGCGCCTGCGCGTTGCGGGCCAGGTTCTGCGGCGAGGACAGGCGGTCGACGTCCTCGGTCAGCGCCTGGCGGGTGCGGTCCAGCTCCTTCTGCTGCTGCTGGAGCGACTGGATCGCGTACGCGCCGTCCGAGAGGCCGATGGAGAGCAGGAGCTGCGCGAGGAGGACGGCGAAGAGTCCGCCGACGACGATGAGCGCGTACACCGTCCGCGGCCGGGCGCGCCGCTGGCCGCGGGTGGCGACGACCTCGATGTGGCGCGTGGCGGGCTCGGCGGACGGCCGGATCCGGGGACGCGCGGTCGCGCGTGCTGCGTCGGTCATGCGTGTCGCCTCCTGGCTCGTTCTGCGGCGCGCAGCCGGACGGATGCGGCGCGGGGGTTGCGGGTGATCTCGTCCTGGTCCGCGAGCTCGGCGCCGCGGACGAGGAGCTTGAGCTCGGGACGGTGCTCGGGGAGCTCCACGGGGAGGCCGACGGGCGCGGTGCTCGTGGACCGGGCGCGCAGCTCGCGCTTGACGATCCGGTCCTCGAGGGACTGGTACGACTCGACGACCACGCGGCCGCCGATCGCGAGCCGGTCGATGGCGGCGGGCATCGCCCGGGCCAGCACGCTCAGCTCCTGGTTGACCTCGATGCGCAGGGCCTGGAACACGCGCTTCGCGGGGTGCCCGGCACGCTGCACGGCGGCGGGGGTGGCCTGCTGGATGATGTCCACGAGCCGCGCGGAGGTCGTGATGGGCTCGAGCTCCCTGGCCTGGACGATGCGGCTGGCGTAGCGGGGGGCGAGCCTCTCCTCGCCGTAGTCGTAGAAGATGCGGCGCAGCTCCAGCTCGTCGTACTCGGCGACCACCTGCGCGGCGGTGAGGCCGGCGGTGCCGTCCATGCGCATGTCGAGCGGGGCGTCCTGCGAGTAGGAGAAGCCGCGCTCGACCCGGTCGAGCTGGAGCGACGAGACGCCCAGGTCGAAGAACACGCCCTGCACCTCGTCGATGCCGAGCCCGTCGAGCGCCCGGCCGATGCCGTCGTAGACGGTGTGCACGAGGTGCACGCGGTCGCCGAAGCGCGCGAGCCGCTCCCCCGCGATGGCGAGGGCGTCGGGGTCGCGGTCGAGCCCCACCAGCCGCAGCCCGGGCAGCGCGTCGAGGAACGCCTCCGAGTGGCCCGCCATCCCGAGCGTGGCGTCGACCAGCACGGCGCCCTCGCCCTGGAGGGCGGGGGCGAGGAGCTCGAGGCACCGCTCGAGGAGGACGGGGGTGTGGATGTCGTCGAGTGCCATGGCATCCCGATGTCCTGCACGCGACTCCTGATCCCCATCCGTCCCGACCTGCCACCGGGGAAGTGCGGCAGGGCGTCGGACGGCTGGGAGTCAGGGGCCGGGGTCAGAACAGTCCGGGGATCACCTCCTCCGCGGTGTCGGCGAACGCGCTCTCGTTGGCGGTGAGGTACTCGTCCCACGTGCCGGCGTCCCAGATCTCGACGCGGCTGCCCGCGCCGATGACCGCGAGCTCGCGGTCGAGGCCCGCGTACGTGCGGAGGGCCTGCGGGATGGTGATGCGGTGCTGCTTGTCGGGCGTCTCGGCGTTGGCGCCGGACAGGAAGACGCGCATGTAGTCGCGCGCCTGCTTGCTGGCGAGCGGCGCCTGGCGCATCCGGTCGTGCAGCTCCTCGAACTCGCGCGTCGTGAACACGTAGATGCAGCGGTCCTGGCCGCGCGTCATGACGACGCCGCCCTCGAGCTCGTCGCGGTACTTCGCGGGGAGGATGAGCCGCCCCTTGTCGTCGAGACGAGGCGAGTGGGTGCCGAGGAACACACCGACACCCCCTGTCTCTCCGGCCGTGGTTCAGGACTTGCTCCACTTTACTCCACAGCCCTCCACCCACCGCCAGGGGGCGACGCCGCATTCCCATCGCATGTCCCCCGATGCCCGTGGATCCGGGGGCGCAGACGGGGGGAGGGATGTGGAGGGCCGGGATCCGCCCGGCGCGCCGCGGGCGCGCGACAGCGCCCCCCTCGCGGCCGGGAGGCCGCGAAGGGGGCGCGGAGGAACCACGTGGAGGACGCGTGGAGAGCGGGGTGGAGGCCGGTGGAGGACCCGGCGGGACGACGAGAGGGGCCGGTCCCGCGGATCGGGACCGGCCCCTCGAGGTCGGGTGGAGGGCGGTGGAGGCCCCTCAGCTGGTGGTCAGTCCTGACCGCCCTGGCGCTTCTCCCAGCGCTCGTTGATGCGGTCCATGAAGGACGACGACGGGGCGCGGCCTCCGGAGCCGCGGCCGGACGGCCGCGAGGGGCCGGCGGAGGGAACCTCGGCCACCGTGCCGCGCGGGCTGAATATCGAGCAGGGCGCCCACGATCATGATGGCGAAGCCCAGTATGCCGATGATGGCCAGCTTGGTGATGACGCCGGCGGCGAGGGCGGCGATGCCCAGCACGATCACCAGCACCCCGACCACGACCATCGTGTAGTTCGGTCTGCTGCGACGACCGCTGACGGTCGCCACGAAGTCTGCGTCGTTGTGATAGAGGCTTCGCTCCATCTCCTCCAGCAGGCGCTGCTCTTGCTCGGAAAGCGGCATCATGTTCCCCTCAGGCTCGGGACGACGCGTCGGTGTTCACCTCTGGATTCTAGCTCCCCGCCCCTGGCTAGGCTAGGCGGGTGCCCGAAAGCGACCGCCTCGTCAGCCACGTCCAGACCCGCCTCGACGACTTCCTGTCGGCGCAGGTCGCGGGACTCCGGGAGATCAGCCCGGATCTTGTGCCCATCCAGGAGTTCTCCTCGGATCTGCTGAGAGGCGGCAAGAGGTTCCGGGCGCAGTTCTGCTACTGGGGCTGGCGCTCCGTCATCGACCTCGAGCCCTCCCCCACGGGACGGCCGGAGGGCGAGGAGCGGCCCGGCTACCGGGCCGTCGTCGGCGTCGCCGCGGGCCTCGAGATCTTCCACGCCGCCGCTCTCGTGCACGACGACATCATCGACCGCTCGGACACCCGGCGCGGACGCCCGGCGGCGCACCGCCGATTCGAGGCCCTGCACTCGGCGAGCGGCTGGGGCGGGTCCTCGTCGGGCTTCGGCGAGGCCGGGGCCGTCCTCCTCGGGGACCTCCTCCTGGGGTGGAGCGACGAGCTGCTCATCGACTCCCTGCTGGCGCTGGCCGACGGGTCCTCCGCCCGCGCGACCCGCGCGGAGCTCGCGACCATGAGGACCCAGGTGACCCTCGGCCAGTACCTCGACGTGCTCGAGGAGGTCGCCTGGCCGACCGTCCCCGAGGACGACACGCTCGCCCGCGCCCACAACGTCATCGTCTACAAGTCGGCCAAGTACAGCATCGAGGCGCCCCTGGTCGTCGGGGCGAGCCTCGCCGGCGCCTCACCGGAGCAGGTGGCGGCCCTGCGCGCGTTCGGCCTGCCGCTCGGGATCGCGTTCCAGCTGCGCGACGACGTGCTCGGGGTGTTCGGCGACAGCGCCGTCACGGGCAAGCCGAGCGGCGACGACCTCCGCGAGGGCAAGCGCACCGTGCTGATCGCCCTCGCGCGGCGTCGGCTCCCGGACGGCGTCCGCCGCACGGTCGACGCGCTCCTCGGCGACCCCGACCTCGACGACGAGCAGATCCGCGCGCTCCAGTCGATCCTCCGCGAGAGCGGGGCGCTGGACGAGGTGGAGGGCATGATCGCCCGTCACGTGCGCGAGTCGCTCGCGGCGCTGCGCGACGCGCCCATCGGCGCACGCGCCCGAAACCAGCTCGAGCTCCTGGTCGACAGCGTCACGCGCCGCACGACCTGATCGGCACGGACCGGCGCACCGTCTCCCTCGACGGGAAGGGGCGGACGGGTCAGGCGCTCGCCTGCGCCACCCGACGCACCTCGGCCTTGCGGCCCGCGATCAGGGCGTCGACCGGCGCGGCCCCGAGGCTCGGCTCCTCGGTCAGGAGCCAGTCCATCGCCTCGTCGTCGGTGAAGCCGTTGTCGCCGAGCACGATGATCGTCCCGCGCAGCTCCGACAGCGGCTCGCCGTCGCGGAGGAACACCGAGGGGACCTTGAGCACGCCGTCGAGACGGACGGCGAGCAGCCGCCTGTCCTCGATGAGCCGGCGCACCCGGCTGACGGTGAGACCCAGGAGGTCGACGAGATCGGGGACGGTCAACCACTCACGGTCGGCATAGGGCTCGTTCACGTCTCTCATGCTGGCACGTCCGGGGCTGCCGACGGGAACCCGGCCGTCCCCGCGCCCGGTGTCGGCCGCGGCAACTCGCCGGCTGCCCATCCGCCGAACACGCGTGTCGCTGGTCACTCCAGTCACATGCGTCACGTATGTGCGCTTTGCTCTCCCTGCGTGTTAACGTGGAACACCTGCATCAGGGAATCGTGCACGAAGGCCGGAGTAGACCAACATGCCCATGACCGAATCCACCCCTCCTCGCGACCCCAGCCGGTCCTCGGATGCGTCCACCGGACGCACGGCGAACCGCCGCTCCAAGGCGCTCCTCGCGACCATGCCCATCGTGCTGGTCGGATCGCTCGCGGTGAGCCTCGGCATGGCGGCACCTGCGGAGGCGGCCCCGGTCAAGCGCGTCCCCAAGGCCAAGTCGGGTCCGGCGCAGACGAAGATCCCCCGCATCGCGGCGCCCACCGTCACCCCTGCCGCCGCGCCCATGGTCGCCGCACCCGCCACCTACGTCGTCGAGTCCGGCGACTCCGTCTCCGGCATCGCCGGCCGCTTCGGGATCTCCACCGCCTCGGTGCTGGCGCAGAACGGCCTCGGCTGGAAGACCACGATCTTCCCCGGCCAGACGCTCACCCTGGGCGGCTCCGGCGGCGGCTCCGCTGCCGCGGCGCCCTCCACGGCGCCCACGGGCTCCGCTGGGAGCTACACGGTCGTCGCGGGCGACACCGTCTCCGGCATCGCCGGGCGCCACGGCGTCTCGACCTCGGCCGTCCTGCAGGCCAACGGCCTGCAGGCCACCAGCACGATCTTCCCGGGCAACCGCCTCACCATCCCCGGCGGCGGCTCGTCCGCAGCGGCCTCGCCCGCTGTCCCGGCCAGCGCATCACCCGCCGCCCAGGCCGGCCTGTCGGGCACCTACACGATCGAGACCGGCGACACGCTGCACAGCATCGCGCAGGAGTCCGGCGTCACCATCCAGGACCTCCTGAACGCCAACGGGCTGAACTGGTCGAGCATCATCTACGCCGGCAGCAAGCTGACCATCCCCCACGCCTCCGCCTCCGTCGTGCAGGTCGCGTCCCTGCACGGGACGACGATCATGACCGACGAGATGCGCCGCAACGCCCGCGTCATCGTGCAGGTCGGCCGGTCCGCCGGCGTGAGCGACTACGGGCTCGTCATCGCCCTCGCGACCGCCGCCCAGGAGTCCACGCTGCGGAACCTCGACTGGGGCGACCGCGACTCCATCGGCCTGTTCCAGCAGCGCCCGAGCCAGGGCTGGGGACAGCCGTCCGACCTCCACGATCCGGTCTACGCCTCGCGCGCGTTCTTCGGCGGCAGCGTCAACCCCAACCCGGGCAGCACGCGGGGGCTCCTCGACATCCCCGGCTGGAAGTCGATGACCGTCACCCAGGCCGCGCAGGCCGTGCAGTACTCGGCCTACCCCGACGCCTACGCCAAGTGGGAGGCACCCGCCTGGGAGTGGCTCGACGAGATCGGCTGACGCCCATCCGCGTGCGCACCGGGGCGCCGGCGCACCGGTGTGCCGGGGAGGGTCCGACACCGCTGATCCCTAGAATCGTCCAGTGACCTCCAGCCCGACCGACCCCATGATCGGCCGTCTCCTCGACGGTCGGTACCAGGTCCGGTCCCGCATCGCGCGCGGCGGCATGGCGACGGTCTACGTCGCGACCGACCTGCGGCTCGAGCGGCGCGTCGCCGTGAAGGTGATGCACGGGCACCTGGCCGACGACAGCGCCTTCCGCGACCGCTTCATCCAGGAGGCGCGCTCGGCCGCACGGCTCGCGCACCCGAACGTCGTCAACGTCTTCGACCAGGGCCAGGACTCCGACATGGCCTACCTCGTCATGGAGTACCTGCCGGGCATGACCCTGCGGGAGCTGCTGCAGGAGTACGAGCGGCTGACGCCCGAGCAGACCCTCGACATCCTCGAGGCGGTGCTCTCCGGGCTGGCGGCGGCGCACAAGGCCGGCATAGTCCACCGGGACCTCAAGCCCGAGAACGTCCTGCTCGCCGACGACGGCCGCATCAAGATCGGCGACTTCGGCCTGGCCCGCGCCGTCAGCGCGAACACGGCGACGGGTCAGGCGCTCCTCGGCACGATCGCGTACCTCTCCCCGAGCTCGTCACCCGCGGCATCGCCGACACGCGCAGCGACATCTACGCGGTCGGCATCATGATGTACGAGATGCTCGCGGGCGAGCAGCCCTTCAAGGGCGAGCAGCCCATGCAGATCGCGTACCAGCACGCGAACGACCAGGTGCCGACGCCCAGCACCGCCAACGCGTCCGTCCCCGTGGAGCTCGACGAGCTCGTCCTGTGGGCGACCGCGCGCGACCCCGAGCAGCGGCCCCGGGACGCGCGGGCCCTCCTCGACGAGCTCTACGCCGTGCAGAACCGGCTCGACGCCCGCTCCGGCGATCCCGCCCCGCTGCAGCGCACCGTCGTCTTCCCGAGCGCCCCGGCCCTCCCGCCCGTCACCACGGGAGAGACGCAGGTCGTCGGCGGGCCCCCGGTCATGCTCCGCTCGGAGCCCGAGCGGTCCGAGCCGGACTCCGTCGTCGCGCTGGCCGCGGCAGGGTCCCGCCGACGCACGCGCGGGTGGGTGCTCGCGCTCCTCATCGTCATGCTGGCCGCCCTCGCCGGCGGCACCGGCTGGTACTACGGCCAGGGTCCGGGCGCGCGCGTGCCGGTGCCGACCGTCACCGAGATGGCCGTGGACGACGCGGCCGGGACCCTCCAGGGCCAGGGCTTCGTGGTCGCGCGCGCCGAGGAGCCGAGCGTCGACGTCGAGGTCGGGTACGTCACCCGCAGCGTCCCGGCGTCGGGCACGCCCGTCGACCAGGGCTCCACCGTCACCGTCTACGCCTCCACCGGCCCGCAGCTGCTCGACGTGCCCGACGTGGTCGGCGCCTCCGAGGACGACGCCCGCACGAGCCTCGAGGGCGTCCCCTTCGTCGTGCAGGAGGCGACGATCCGGCAGTACGGCGACGCCGAGGAGGGCACGGTCGTGCAGGTGCTCGACGCCTCCGGCGCGCCGATCGGCGCCCAGTACCCGGAGCAGCAGCCCGTGACCCTGGTGGTCGCCGCCGGGGGGATCCCGGACGTCAACGGGCGCTCGGTCGACCAGGCCGTCGCCACGCTCGCGCAGGCGGGCCTCGTCGGCGAGGCGGGCCGGCAGGCCTTCAGCGACGACGTGGACAAGGGCGGGGTCATCTCCGTCTACGCGCTCGACGACGCACCCGTCCGCTCCGGTCTCGACGGGGCGCCCGGCAGCAGGGTCGGGCTCGAGATCTCGAAGGGCCCCGACCTCGTGGCCGTCCCGGCCGTCGTCGGGCTCACGCGCGACGAGGCCAAGTCGGCCCTCGACGCCGCGGGCTTCAAGTACGCCTACTCCGCCTTCTGGGACGCCCTCCCGAACAGCATCACCCGCGTGGCCTCGGCCAGCCCGGAGGCCGAGGCGCTCGCGCGTCGCGGCTCGACGGTGAACCTCGGCATCACCGCGTCCGGCTGATCCCGCCCGGCGCGCTCCGCGTGCGTCCACCCGCACGACGATGCCCCGCCGCCCTCGAGGGCGGCGGGGCATCGGTCGTCATGGAGGGGATCAGCTCCGCGCGGCGGCCAGCTCCTCCGCGACGAGGAACGCGAGCTCGAGGCTCTGCATGTGGTTGAGCCGCGGGTCGCACAGCGACTCGTAGCGCGTCGCGAGGGTGGCCTCGTCGATGTGCTCGGATCCGCCCAGGCACTCGGTGACGTCGTCGCCCGTGAGCTCGATGTGGATGCCGCCGGGGTGCGTGCCCGCCGCCCGGTGCGCCTGGAAGAAGCCCTGCACCTCGTCGACGACGTCGTCGAAGCGCCGGGTCTTGTAGCCGGTGGGCGTGGTGAGGCCGTTCCCGTGCATGGGGTCGGTCACCCAGAGCGGGTGCGCGTCCGACTGCTTCACGGCCTCCAGCAGGGGCGGCAGCGCGTCGCGGATGCGGCCCGCGCCCATGCGCGTGATGAAGGTGAGCCGGCCGGGCTCGCGATGCGGGTCGAGCTTCTCGATGAGCTCGTGCACGGTCTCGGGGGTCGTCGACGGGCCGAGCTTCACGCCCAGCGGGTTGCGGACGCGGGAGAGGAAGTCGACGTGCGCGCCGTCGAGGTCGCGCGTGCGCTCGCCGATCCAGATGAAGTGCGCCGAGGTGTTGTACGGAGTGCCCGTGCGCGAGTCGATGCGCGTCATGGGGCGCTCGTAGTCCATGAGGAGGCCCTCGTGGCCCGTGTAGAACTCGACGCGCTTGAGGTCGTCGAAGTCGGCCCCCGCGGCTTCCATGAACTTGATCGCCCGGTCGATGTCGCGGGCGAGCTGCTCGTAGCGCTGGTTGGCGGGGTTCGCGGCGAAGCCCTTGTTCCAGCTGTGCACCTCGCGCAGGTCGGCGAACCCGCCCTGCGTGAAGGCGCGGATGAGGTTCAGGGTGGAGGCGGCCGTGTGGTACCCCTTCACGAGGCGCGCGGGATCCGCCGCCCGCGACTCGGGCGTGAAGTCGTAGCCGTTCACGATGTCGCCGCGGTACGCCGGCAGCGTCAGGTCGCCGCGCGTCTCGGAGTCGCTGGAGCGGGGCTTGGCGAACTGCCCGGCCATGCGGCCCATCTTCACGACGGGCATCGCCGCGCCGTAGGTGAGGACCACGGCCATCTGCAGCACGGTCTTCACGCGGTTGCGGATCTGGTCGGCCGTGGCGCCCGCGAACGTCTCCGCGCAGTCGCCGCCCTGCAGGAGGAACGCGCGGCCGTCGGCCGCGGCGGCGAGGCGCGAGCGCAGCTGGTCGACCTCGCCCGCGAACACCAGGGGCGGGAGCAGGGCGATCTCGGCGGACGCGGCGTGCACCGCGGCGGCATCGGGCCAGGCCGGCTGCTGCTTGACCTCGAGCGTGCGCCAGTGGTCGAGCCCGGCGAGGACGTCGGGATGGGCGGGGACGAGGTGCTGCAGAGGCCACGATGGGATCCCGGTTCGTGTCGTGCGCGTGATGCGCGGTGGAGTCGATGCGGGCGTCGGTCAGCGGGCCGCGCTCGCGCGCTTCTCCTTGACCGAGGTCGCATAGACGTCGACGTACTCCTGGCCGCTCAGCCTCGAGAGCTCGTACATGATCTCGTCGGTGATCGAGCGGAGGATGAAGCGGTCTCCCTCGAGGCCGGCGAACCTACTGAAATCTAGCGGCTCGCCGATGACCACACCAATCCGCCGGACCTTGGGGATCCGCGTGCCGATGGGCATGACCTTCTCGGTGTCGATCATGGCGATCGGGACGACCGGGACCTCGCCCTCGAGGATCATGCGGGCCACGCCCGTGCGGCCGCGGTACATCTTGCCGTCGGGGCTGCGGGTGCCCTCGGGGTAGATGCCGAGCATCCGCCCCTCGGCGAGCACGCGGAGGCCCGTGTTGAGCGACGCCTCCGACGCCTTGCCGCCGGAGCGGTCGATGGGCAGCATCCCCGTGGCGGTGAAGAACATCTTGGTGGCCCAGCCCTTGAGGCCCGGTCCGGTGAAGTAGTCGCTCTTGGCGAGGAAGACGAGGTTCCGGTCCACGAGCAGCGGCAGGAACACCGAGTCGATGAAGGAGAGGTGGTTGCTCGCGAGGATCACGCCGCCCTTGGCGGGGATGTTCTCCAGGCCCGTGACCCACGGGCGGAACGTGCTCCGCAGGAGGGGTCCGGCGACCAGGTTCTTCATGAACCAGTAGAACATCGGGTGGCCACCTTCCCGGGCGGGGTCGTCATCCAGCATAGCCAGCGGCGCCGCCACCACCGGCAGGGGCGGTCGGACGGGCGCCGGTGTCGCGTCCTGCCCGGTCAGGCGCCGTGGTGGAGGGCGGCGGCGTGACGACGGGCGAGGTCCGCCGCCCCCACCACGCCGGCGTCGTTGACGAGCTCCGCGATGCGGAACTCCGGCTCGGGGTGGTAGCCGCGGGCCGGGAGGTGCGCGAGGTAGGCCTCGCGGATGGGATCGAGGAGCAGGTCGCCCGCCTGGGCCACCCCGCCGCCGATGACGAACATCTGCGGGTCGAGGATGGCGCCGATGCTCGCGGCCGCCTCCCCCAGCCAGCCGCCGAGCCGACTGGAGGGCGAGGCAGCGCGCCGGGGTCGCCTGCCTGGATCAGGTCGCTCACGTCGTGGCCCGTCAGGGTGCCCACCTCGCGGCGGCGCGCGGCGAGCCCCTCGCCGTGGGTGCCGCCGAGGTCGGCGAGCTCGTCGGCGGTGCGCAGCAGCGCGCGGCCCGAGCCGTACTGCTCGATGCAGCCGCGGGCGCCGCAGCCGCAGGGCAGGCCGTCCGGCACGACGCGCATGTGGCCGAGCTCGGCGCCGGCGCCGAAGCCACCGCGGAACAGGCGGTCGTCGGCGACGATGGCGCCGCCCACCCCCGTGCCGATCGTCAGCGTGACCATGTCGCTGACGAGGCGGCCCGCGCCGTAGCGGAACTGGTGGAAGGCCGCGGGTTCGTTGTTCTGATGAAACCATGGAGCGGATCTGCTGCAGTTCTCGGCACCGGCTCGTTGCGCCAGTTGATGTTCGGGGCGTAGTAGACGGTGGACTGCGCGGCGTCGATGAAGCCGGCCGCGGCCACGCCGACCGCCACGACGTCGGGGTGCCGGGCACGCAGCCGCTCCACCATGCCGACGACCGCCTCGACGATCGCGTCCGGGCTGCTCGCCTCCGTGGGCGTGCGCTCCTCGGCGGCGATGACGCCGAGCTCGTCGACCACGGCTCCCGCGATCTTGGTCCCGCCGATGTCGATCCCTATTGCATGCACGTGGCGGGCCCTTCCTCATCGTCTCGCCTGTCGATCCTAGTGAGGCGCCCGGCGCCCCCGACCGGGGACGAGCGCGCCGGAGCCGCGCGCCCTTAAGCTGGTCCCATCCATTTCCGGTACCGAAGGAGCTGCCGTGGAACAGCACACGATGCCCGCCGTCGTCGAGGCGAGACCCGACGACAACGTCACCGATGTCCTGGTGCACCGCGTGAGGACGAGCCCCGACTCCCCGCTGTTCGCGCTGCCGGACGGGAAGGGCGGCTGGAGCGACGTCACGGCGGCCGAGTTCCACCGCCAGGTCGCGGCGCTCGCGAAGGGACTCGTCGCCGCGGGCCTCCAGCCCGGCGAGCGGATCGGCATGATGTGCCGCACGCGGTACGAGTGGACGCTCGTGGACTTCGCGGTGTTCCTTCCGGCGGGTCCTGTTCGTCGACGAGACCTTCGCCAGCGGACTGGAACCTGCAGGACTCCGGCAGGCACCGCGTTCAACTGGACATGCTCGTCGGCCACCGAGCTGCCGGACGTCCGCCACGTGTGGCAGATCCACCTCGGCGACCTCGACAAGCTCGCCGAGCAGGGCGTGGATGGTGCCGGGCACCGACGAATACGAGCGCCGCCGAACATCGCCGTGGGCTCCTGACATGGCCACCCTCATCTACACGTCCGGCACGACCGGCCGGCCAAGGGCTGCGTGCTCACCCACGCCAACTTCGTCGAGCTGGCCCGGAACGCCGAGGTCGCGATGGAGGAGGTCGTGCGCGTCGGAGCCTCGACGCTGCTGTTCATCACGACGGCCCACGTGTTCGCGCGCTTCATCTCGATCCTCAACGTGCAGGCCGGCGTGAAGACCGGGCACCAGGCCGACACCACGCAGCTGCTCCCCGCGCTCGCGTCCTTCCAGCCGACGTTCCTGCTGGCGGTGCCGCGCGTGTTCGAGAAGGTCTACAACTCGTCGGAGCAGAAGGCGGAGGGCGCCGGTCGCGGGAAGGTCTTCCGCAAGGCCGCCGAGGTCGCCTACGCGCACTCCGTCGCGGTCGACGCCGGGAAGGTCCCGCTCGCGCTGAAGCTGCAGTTCAAGGTCTTCGACCGCTCCGTCTACTCCAAGATCCGTCAGGCGATGGGCGGCCGCGTGCGGTTCGCCGTGAGCGGCGCCGCTCGGCCTCCGGCTCGGCCACTTCTACCGCTCGCTCGGTCTCACGATCCTCGAGGGGTACGGCCTGACCGAGACCACGGCGCCGGTCAGCGTCAACCTCGTCAAGGGCTTCCGCATCGGCACGGTGGGTCCGGCGCTCCCGGGCGTCTCCACCCGCATCACCGACGAGGGCGAGATCGAGGTCAAGGGCGTCAACGTCTTCGACGGGTACTGGCAGGACGAGGAGGCGACCGCCGCGGTCTTCGACGACGGCTGGTTCCGGACGGGCGACCTCGGCAGCTACGACGCCGACGGGTACCTGACGATCACGGGCCGGAAGAAGGAGATCATCGTCACGGCCGGGGGCAAGAACGTGGCGCCCGCGGCGCTCTCGAGGACCCCATCCGCGCGAACCCGCTCGTCGGGCAGGTGGTGGTGGCGGGCGACCGGCGGCCGTTCATCTCGGCGCTCATCACGCTCGACCCCGAGATGCTCAAGGTGTGGCTCGGGAACAGCGACGTCCGCGCCGACGCTGGAGCAGGTCGACCTGGTGCTCGCCAGGCAGCGCGCCGTCGACGCGGCCAACGCCGTACCGGCGTCACGCGGAAACCGATCTGGAAACCGTCGCGCTGCCCGTGGAGCTCACCGAGGTGGCGGGCCACCTCACGCCGAAGCTCAGCATCAAGCGCCAGGTGGTGCTGGACGCCTTCGGAGAGGACGATCATGCGCATCTACGAGGCGGCGCCGAACACCAGGGTACTCGCTGGTGCAGATCAGCGCGCCCCGCGAGCGGGGCGGCGCGGGCAGACCGGTCAGCAACCCGACGCCGCGCACCTGCTTCATGGCCTTGTGTCGGCGAGTTGCTGTTGAGCGCGGTCGAGATAGACCAGGCCGTTGAGGCGCTGATCTTGCGCTGGAAGGCCTGCAGGGTTGCCGTGCCTCAGGCGACCGGCTTCCCGTCGAGGTCGATGCCGCTCACTACGGCCTTGGGGTGGCGCATGGTGGGGAGCCAGAGCCCGGGGACCGACAGGCAGCCCTCGTCGACCAGCACAGCCTCGCCGCGCAGCTCCTCGATGACGGGATTGAGGATGTAGCCGAACGCGGGGCCCACGTTGTAGCTGAACGCCCGCAGCTCCAGGCCATGCGGCGGCGACGCCGGCCCGTCCGTCCGGGCGCACGCTGTCGAGGAGGTCCTCCACGAGCGCGCGGACGCCCTCGTCGATCTCGTGGATCTCCGTGGAGACGGTCTTCAGCACCGGATCGCCGAACAGGCGGATCTGTCGTTCAGTCATTCTCTGCTTCCGTGGGTCCTCGTCGGTGGGCCGGTCAGGGTGATCGGCTGCCGCGGGCGCGTCGCCCGGACCATTCTCCCGTGCCCACTCGGCCACCGCGGACTCGACGGAGAGCAGGGCGTTCTCCACGACCTCCGTGACGGCGGATGCGGCACACGCGCCTCGTCACGTGCAGGCCGAGGCTCGCCGCCTGCAGCAGCGGCTCGATGAGCGCCGCCGAGTCCGAGCCGATGATGTGCGCGCCGAGGAGCGTGCCGCCGTCGCGCGGATCGACGATGAGCTTGCAGAACGAGGTGTTCAGCGCCCATCCCCACGCGGTGGAGGAGTACGGCTGCTCGATCGTGACCACGGGACCGGCCTCGCGCGCCTCCGCCTCCGTGAGGCCGAACGCGCCGATCTGCGGGCGGGAGAACACGGCCTGCGGGACGGGTCCGGGGAGCGCCGCCGACGAGGTCGTCCGGGTGCAGGAGGTTGCGCTGGACCACGCGCGCCTGGTGGTTCGCGACGTGCTTGAGCGAGTGCTCCGCGCTGATGTCGCCGAGCGCGAAGACCCCGGGGACGGGCTCGCCGCCCGCGAGGACGCGCTGCCGGTCGTCGACCACGACGCGCCCGTCCTCGTGCAGGTCGTACCCCGCGTTCACGACGGCGAGCGTGTCGGAGTTGGACGCGGCCGAGCGCGACGAGGACCGCCTCCGTCTCGACGAGGTGGCCGGAGGCGAGGCGCGAGCGCAGGAGGGCGCCGTCGCGCTCGATCTCCTCGACCTCGCAGTCCGTGATGACGTCCCACTGGGTGCGCGCGAGCGTCGTGAAGCGCGTGGACACGTCCTCGTCGAGCGTGCCGAGGAGCCGGGAGGAGCGGGCGACCTGCGTCACGTGGACGCCCAGGTGGCTGAACACGTGCGCGAACTCCGCGGCCACGTACCCGCCGCCGACGATGAGGAGGGAGGCGGGCAAGCTGCGTCCCACATGATGGAGTCGGAGTCGTGGATCGCCGGGTCGGGGGTGTAGGCCGCGGGGAGCGGGCGCGGACGGGAGCCCGCCGCGAGCACGACGCGGCTGGCGTGGATCCGCTGCCCGCTCGCCGTCACGAGGACGCCGGGCGCCTCGAAGCCCACGCTCTCGCGCAGCAGCGTGACGCCCTCCATGCCGGACTCGCGCCACTCGCGGCCGCCCTCGCTGATGGCGTCGATGCGCCCGAAGACGCGGGCGGCGATGGCGGGCCAGTCGACGGCGTCCACCGTGGCGCGCAGGCCGAGCGCCGGGGCGTCGCGGGTGTCGGCCGCGAGGTCGGCCACGTGCACGAGCATCTTCGTGGGGATGCATCCCGCGTTGAGGCAGGTGCCGCCGAAGTGCTCGCCGTCGTCGACGATGAGGACCCGCTGGCCCGCGAAGCGCTCGTCGACGATCGAGTTGCCCGAACCGCCTCCCACGATCACGAGGTCGTAGCGGTCGTCCTCGTCGTGTCCCGTGCTGGTCATCCGCTCCTCTATCCCTGGTCCTCGACGACCACGAGCAGATCGCCCGCGTCGACCTGCTGCGTGGTGGGCACCGCGAGGCGCGCGACGCGTCCTGCGACGGGCGACGCGACGGCCGCCTCCATCTTCATGGCCTCGATGGACGCGACCGCCTGGCCG
This sequence comes from Clavibacter sp. AC415, assembly GCF_979252985.1. Classification (NCBI taxonomy): domain Bacteria; kingdom Bacillati; phylum Actinomycetota; class Actinomycetes; order Micrococcales; family Microbacteriaceae; genus Clavibacter; species Clavibacter sp. AC415. Next base: position 128,174 of record NZ_CEEDAR010000016.1, read on the forward strand.
GCGGCGACGACGTCGCCCTCCTCGACCTTGAGCGTCACGACGCCGGAGAACGGAGCCGACACGTGGCCGGGCCTCGCCGGATCGCCCTTCTCGGACGCGACGGTCGTGACGGCGATGCCGCGGTCGCGCACGAACACCGGACGGAGCTGGCCGTTCATGACGACCATGACGGTGCGCATGCCCGACTCGTCCGCCTCGCCGACCGCCTCGAGGGCGATGAGCACCTCGACGCCCCGGCCGATCCGCACCGCGTGCTCCTGGCCGGGACGGAGCCCGTGCAGGTAGTCGTCGGTGTCGAGCACCGACAGGTCGCCGAACAGCTCCCGGATGGTCTCGAACTGCCGCTCGGGCCGGAACAGGAGGTGGTTGAGCGTGCGGCGCCTGCCCGCTCCGGGGACCTCGATGCTGCGGTCGACGAGAAGGGCGTCACTCCGATGTGCACCTCGCGGCCCTGGATGTCCTCGGCGGGAAGGGCTCGGGCGGCTGCCTGGGCACCCTCAGCTCGCCCGCCATGAATCCCACGACCGAGTCGGGGATGTCGTAGTCCTGCGGGTTCTCCGCGAAGTCGTGCGGGTCGGCCCGAGCCGCCGCGAGCTGCAGGGCGAGGTCGCCCACCACCTTCGACGACGGCGTGACCTTGGGGATGCGGCCGAGGATGCGGTCGGCGGCGGCGTACATGTCCTCGATGAGCTCGAAGTCGTCGGCGAGGCCGAGGGCGATCGCCTGCTGCCGCAGGTTCGAGAGCTGGCCGCCCGGGATCTCGTGGCGGTACACGCGGCCCGTCGGGCCCGGCAGCCCGGACTCGAAGGGCCGGTAGAGGCGGCGCACGGCCTCCCAGTAGGGCTCGAGGTCGCTGACCGCCTCGAGGGAGAGGCCCGTGTCCCGCTCGGTGTCGGCGAGGGCGGCCACCAGCGCGGAGGCCGACGGCTGGCTCGTCGTGCCGGACATCGGCGCGCTGGCGACGTCGACCGCGTCGGCGCCCGCGCGGCTGGCGGCGAGGAGCGTGGCGAGCTGCCCGCCCGCGGTGTCGTGCGTGTGCACGTGCACCGGGAGGTCGAACTCGCGGCGGAGGGCGGTGACGAGCCGCTCGGCCGCCGCCGGGCGGAGGAGCCCGGCCATGTCCTTGATCGCGAGGACGTGGGCGCCGGCCCGCACGCTGCGCTCGGCGAGGCCCAGGTAGTAGTCGAGCGTGTAGAGGTCCTCCGCGGGGTCGAGCAGGTTGCCCGTGTAGCAGAGCGCGACCTCCGCGACGGTGGTGCCCGTCGCCAGCACGGAGTCGATGGCGGGGCGCATGCGCTCGACGTCCTTGAGGGCGTCGAAGATGCGGAACACGTCGACGCCGGTGGCCGCCGCCTCCTGCACGAAGGCGTCGGTGACCTCGGTCGGGTACGGCGTGTAGGCGACGGTGTTGGCGCCGCGCAGGAGCATCTGGATGGCGATGTTCGGCAGCGCCTCGCGGAGGGACGCGAGCCGCTCCCACGGGTCCTCGCCGAGGAAGCGGAGGGCGACGTCGTAGGTCGCCCCGCCCCAGGCCCTCGACCGAGAGCAGCTCCGGGCGTGGTGCGCGCGACGTGGGGCGCGACGGCGACGAGGTCGCGGGTGCGGACCCGCGTGGCGAGCAGCGACTGGTGCGCGTCGCGGAACGTCGTCTCGGTGACGGCGGAGGGCGGTCTGCGCGCGCAGGGCCTCGGCGAAGCCGCGCGGGCCGAGCTCGAGGAGGCGCTGCCGGGATCCGGCGGGGGCCGGCTGCTGCAGGTCGACCGCCGGCAGCTTGTCCGCGGGGCGGACGGCCGCGGAGCGGGGGCCGTTCGGCTGGTTCACCGTCACGTCGGCGAGCCAGTTGAGGATCTTCGTGCCGCGGTCCTTCGAGACGTTGCTGCGCACGAGCCCCGGGCGCTCGTCGATGAAGGAGGTGCTCAGGTCGCCCGCCTGGAACGCGGGGTCGTCGAGCACGCCCTGGAGGAACGGGATGTTGGTGGAGACCCCGCGGATGCAGGAACTCGGCCAGGGCGCGCTTCGCGCGCGTGACCGCCGTCGGGAAGTCGCGGCCGCGGCAGGTGAGCTTCGCCAGCATGGAGTTCGAAGTGCGGGCTGATCTGCGCGCCGGTGGCGACCGTGCACGCCGTCGGTGCGGATGCCGCCGCCGCCCGGGGAGCGGTAGGTCGTGATCTTCCCGGTGTCGGGCTGGAACCCCTGCGCCGGGTCCTCCGTCGTGATCCGGCACTGGAGGGCGGCGCCGTGCAGCACGATGTCGTCCTGGTGGAGGCCGAGGCCGGTTAGCGTCTCCCCCGCCGCGATGCGCATCTGCGACTGCACGAGGTCGACGTCGGTGACCTCCTCGGTACAGCGGTCGGTGCTCGACCTGGATGCGCGGGTTCATCTCGATGAAGACGTGCTGGCCGGCGCGCGGACCGTCGGTGTCGAGCAGGAACTCGACCGTGCCGGGGTAATTCACGTACCCGATGCTCCGGGCGAAGGCGACGGCGTGCGCGTGCATGGCGTCGCGGACGGCCGGGTCGAGGTTCGGCGCGGGCGCGATCTCCACCACCTTCTGGTGGCGGCGCTGCACCTGAGCAGTCGCGCTCGAACAGGTGGACGGTCTCGCCGGCGGCGTCCGCGAGGATCTGCACCTCGATGTGCCGGGGACGGAGCACCGCCTGCTCGAGGAACATGGTGGGGTCGCCGAACGCGCTCTCGGCCTCGCGCATGGCCGCCCGCAGCGCCCCCTCCAGCTCCTCCGGGACGCTCGACCCGCCGCATCCCGCGCCCGCCGCCGCCCGCGACGGCCTTCGCGAAGACGGGGAACCCGATGCCCTCCGCCTGCGAGAGCAGCAGGTCGACGTCCGTGGACGGCGGGGTCGACGCGAGGACCGGGACGCCGGCCCGCGTCGCGTGCTCCTTCGCCGTGACCTTGTTGCCGGCCATCTCGAGCACGTCGGCGCCGGGGCCGATGAAGACGATGCCGTTGTCCGCCGCGGCGCGAGCGAGGCCCGGGTTCTCGGAGAGGAGCCCGTACCCCGGGTAGATGGCGTCGGCTCCGGACTCGAGCGCCACGCGGATGATCTCGTCGACGTCGAGGTACGCCCGGACGGGGTGCCCCTCCTCGCCGATCAGGTACGCCTCGTCGGCCTTCAGCCGGTGGAGGGAGTGCCGGTCCTCGTGCGGGTAGACGGCGACGGTGGCGGGCGCCCAGCTCGACGGCGGCCCGGAACGCCGCGATCGCGATCTCCTCCTCGGTTGGCGACGAGGATCTTCGTGAACATGGCGGGCCTCTCGTCAGACGGGGTCCGGGATCCTCCCGCGCCTAGGTTCTCCCAGAGTATCGACGGTAGCCTGTCACCCGTGCATGTACTCAGCGTCAGCTCCCTCAAGGGGGGCGTGGGAAAGACCACCGTGACCCTGGGACTGGCAGTCCGCCGCCTTCTCCCGCGGCTCGAGGACCTCGTGGTCGACCTTCGATCCTGCAGGCCGACGTGCCCGACCGGCATGGACATCCAGGTCGCCGGCCACCTCAACGTCGCCGACGTGCTCGCCTCCCCCAAGGAGAAGATCGTGCGCGCGGCGATCGCCCCCAGCGGCTGGACCAAGGGCCGCACGGGCACCATCGACGTCATGATCGGCAGCCCGTCCGCCATCAACTTCGACGGCCCGCACCCCAGCATCCGCGACATCTGGAAGCTCGAGGAGGCCCTCGCGAACGTCGAGGCCGACTACGACCTCGTGCTCATCGACTGCGCGCCCTCGCTCAACGCCCTCACTCGCACCGCGTGGGCGGCCAGCGACCGCGTGACGGTCGTCACCGAGCCCGGCCTCTTCTCGGTCGCCGCCGCGGACCGCGCGCTGCGCGCCATCGAGGAGATCCGGCGCGGCCTCTCGCCCCGCCTGCAGCCCCTCGGCATCATCGTGAACCGGGCGCGCGTCCAGTCGCTCGAGCACCAGTTCCGCATCAAGGAGCTCCGCGACATGTTCGGCCCGCTCGTGCTGAGCCCGCAGCTGCCCGAGCGCACGTCGCTCCAGCAGGCGCAGGGGGCCGCCAAGCCGCTGCACGTGTGGCCCGGCGAGAGCGCGCAGGAGATGGCGCGCAACTTCGACCAGCTCCTCGAGCGCGTCATGCGAACCGCCAAGATCGGCGACTACGCGGAGAACGCCGCCCGCTGATCGGCTCGCCGACCCGTGACGGTCGGCGTCTGCGCGATCTCCCCGCGCCTCGACGGGTGACGCGGCGACGTCGGGATCCGGCCCCGGTGCGTCCGCTCGCCCCGCCGGTCCGGTGCCCGCAGGAGACCGGGATGCGCGGTGCAGGGATGCGTCGGGCCGAGCGGCCCAGGAGTGCCTAGGAGGCCTTGACGGCCCGTCGCGCGGCGAGCTCGTCGGTGGGATCGACGGTCTGGGTGTCGATCTCGACGAGGCCGGGCTGCACCTGCCGGGGAGCACCTTGCCGACGGCGATGCCGAACACGCCCTGACCGCGGCTGACCAGGTCGATGACCTCGTCGTTGCTGGTGCACAGGTAGACGCTGGCGCCGTCGCTCATCAGGGTGGTCTGCGCCAGGTCGACGACGCCGGACTGGCGCAGCTGGGTCGACGGCGGTGCGGACCTGCTGGAAGGGAGATGCCGGTGTCGAGGAGGCGCTTGACGAGCTTGAGGACGAGGATGTCGCGGAACCCGTAGAGGCGCTGCGTGCCGGAGCCGGAGGCGCCGCGGACGGTGGGCTCGACGAGGCCGGTGCGGGCCCAGTAGTCGAGCTGGCGGTAGGTGATGCCGGCGGCGCGGGCGGCGACGGCGCCGCGGTAGCCGGCGCTCGCGTCCATCTCGGGGAGGCCGTCGGTGAACAGCAGGCCGAGGTCGTATCTCCCGGAGTCCGGGGTGGAGTCGCTCATCGTTCTGCCTTCCACCCCTCGGCGTCCGCGCCCGTGGGGTGCGCGCGCTGCTCGGGTCGGTTCGTCGGGATCGTGCTCTCACGGTAGCGGGGCCCGCGGGCCCGATCGACGACATCCGGCGCAAGCCCCCGGCGTGTCGTCCCGGCGCTCGGACACGCCCCCTGCGGGGGCGCGCACGCACGCCCGGCCCCGACGGGCCGGTCCGGCGTGCGGATCGTCCCGTGCGGACACGTCAGTCTACGGGCCGGTCGCGACGGCGCCAGCCCGATCAGGAGGAGAGGCGGCCGAGCGCGGAGCGGATCAGGCTCCCCCCGCACGACCTCCAGCTGGGTCGCGATCTCGCGGGCGAGCTCCGCCGCGTGCGCGCGGCTGGACGCGTCCCGTCGCCGGGAAACGGGGGACGAGCGCCGACTCGATGAGGCTCAGCTCCCGCTCCGCGGCCTGACGGAAGCCACGCAGGCGGCGCGGCTCGAGGTGCCGGTCCGCTGCAGCTCGACGAGCGCGCGCATGACCTGCACCGCCTCCTCGCCGTACACCTCGGCGGGCACGAAGCACGCCCGCGGCGATGGCGCCGCCGAGCAGCGGAGCGGTGGCGCCCGACTCGCGGACGAGCTCCGCCCTGCTGTAGCGCCGCTCCTGGTCGAGCATGGAGACGGGCGGCGTGGTCGCGCCTCCGGGGAGGGCCGGCGACAGTCCCGCGTCGAGGTCGCGCAGGTACGAGCGGATGACCTTCAACGGGAGGTAGTGGTCGCGCTGCATGCCGAGGACCGTGCGGAGCCGCTCCACGTCGCCCGGGCTGAACTTCCGATAGCCGGACTCCGTGCGCGACGGCTGGACGAGCCCCTGCTCCTCGAGGAAGCGGAGCTTGCTGTTGGTGAGGTCGGGGAACTCCGGCGTCAGGCGCGCCAGCACCTGTCCGATGCTCAGGAGTCCGGGGGTGCGGGCAGGCGTCGACCGGGCGGCGGACGCCGGCACTACTCGCTCGTCCGGCCGACGAGGTCGGTGCGGGAGGCGTAGAAGGTGAGGCGGAACTTGCCGACCTGGACCTCGGCGCCGTCCTGGAGCAGGGCGGTGTCGATGCGGACCCCGTCGAAGTAGGTGCCGTTGAGGGAGCCGAGGTCCTTGACCTGGAACGACGTCCCCTGACGGACGAACTCCGCGTGACGGCGCGACACCGTCACGTCGTCGAGGAAGATGTCGGCGTCCGGGTGACGGCCGGCGACGGTGACGTCGGCGTCGAGGAGGAAGCGCGCGCCCTGGTTCGGACCACGGCGGACGACGAGGAGGGCCGAGCCGGAGGGGAGGGCCGTGACGGCGTCCTTCTCCTCGACCGAGACCGCGCCGTCGAGGCCCGCGAGGGCCGCTCCCAGCTCGTCGCGGAAGGTGGCCGTGGTGTCCGTGCTCGTGTACTGCTCGGGCACGCGCGCGGCGCCGTGACCGTCCTCGCGTCGATCGATGGTCGGCGACCTCCTGCGACCTGACAGCGTAACGGATCGGGCACGGCCGGGACCACGGCGTGGAGCGCCCCGGGCGCGGCCCCGGCCCGGCTCAGCGGGAGGCCGGGCGCGGCCCGTCGCCGGCACCCCGGCGACCCGGTGACGTCGGCCTCGAGCGCCTCGGCGGGCGCCTCCAGCCGGGCCCCGTGCTCCGCGCCCATGCTCGCCTCGTCGAACGGGTCGCCACCGCCGAGCACCAGCGCCACGCGCTCCTGCGTCGATGCCGCGGGTCCAGGTGCCGATGAGCAGGGTCGCGACGGCGTTGCCGGTGAAGTTCGTGAGCGCGCGCGCCTCGGACATGAAGAAGCGGTCGATGCCGACGATGAGGCCGACGCCGTCCACCAGGTCGGGGCGGTGGAACTGGAGGCCGCCGGCCAGGGTCGCGAGGCCGGCGCCCGTGACGCCCGCCGCGCCCTTCGAGGCGATGATCATGAACACAAGCAGCGACACCTGCTCGCCGATGGCCAACGGGCTGCCGAGGGCGCTCGCGATGAGCAGCGACGCCATGGTCAGGTAGATGGCCGTGCCGTCGAGGTTGAAGGAGTAGCCGGTGGGGACCGTGATGCCGACGACCGGGCGCGAGACGCCCAACGCGCTCCATCTTCGCGATGAGCCGGGGCAGGGCCACCTCGGACGACGACGTGGACACGATGAGCAGGTACTCGCGGCCGAGGTAGCGCATGAGCTTGAAGATGCTGACGCGGGCGACGAACCACAGCAGCGGGCCGAGGACCGCCACGATGAACAGCGCGCAGGTGACGTAGAAGCCGATCATGAGGGTCGCGAGGCCGATGACCGCCTCGGAACTCCGGCGGCGGCCGATCGACCGCGGCGATGGCGGCGAACGCGCCGATCGGGGCGGCCCGCAGCACCATGGCCTGAGGCTGGCGGAAGACGAGGACCTGGATGTTGCGGATGCCCTCCAGCACCGGCTCGCCCCGCTTCCCGAGCTGCTGCAGCGCGAAGCCGACGAGCAGCGCCACGAACAGCGTCTGCAGGATGCTGCCGGAGGTGAGCGACGACAGGAGCGACGTCGGGATGATCGAGAGGAGGAAGTCCTTCTCGCCCGTCGCCTCCGTCGAGCCCTCCGGCGCGCGCAGGCCGCTGAGGTCGAGGCCCTCTCCCCGGGTGCACGAGGTTGCCGACCAGCAGGCCGATCGCGAGCGCGAACGTCGACATGACGATGAAGTAGAGGAGGGCGAGGCCGCCGACCCGGCCGACCGTCGCGGCCTTCGGCGACCGAGCCGACGCCGAGGACGATGGCGAGCAGAGATGATGGGCGCGATCATCATCTTGACGAGGGCGTCAGCCAGGCGTCGCCGACCGGCTTGAGCGCCACTCCCGTCTCGGGGGCGACGAGCCCGACGGTGACGCCGAGGAGGACCGCCAGGATGACGGCGATGTAGAGGTAGTGCTGGCGGTCCAGGCGGCGGAGCGCGGCGATGGGGTTGGTCATGGGACGTCCTTGTCTCGTGAGCGGCGCCGGCGCACGGGGTGCGCCAGGCGGTCATCGTCAGGATGTCCCACGCTCGGGCGCGGGCCGTCGTTGTGTTCATAATGTTCCTGCCGGGCGCCGGCCGTGGATGCGAGGAGGCAGCATGTCGCGACGCGCGCTGCCCGGACCCCCACGCGACCCGCGCTCCCGGCGGGCGGCGCCTCCCCCGCGGCATCGCCGCCCGGCTCCTGGTCGTCCAGCTCGGGGTCCTCCTCCTGGTCGCCGTCGTCGCGACCGCTGCGCTGTGGGCCGACTCCCGCCAGCGCGCCGAGCAGTCCGCCGCCGACCGGAGCATGGCCGTCGCGATCACCGTGGCCGACTCGCCCCGGGTCGCGGAGGGTCTCGCGCTCGGCGGATCCCGACGGCCGCGCTCCTCGGCTACTCCCGGGACGTGACGCGCGACACGGGCGTGGACTTCGTCACGATCATGGACCGCGACACCGTGCGCGTGACCCACGCCGGACCCGGACGAGATCGGCCGGCGGTACCTCGGCACCACGGGGCCGGCGCTCGCCGGGCGGACGATGACCTGAAGACCTACACGGGGACGCTCGGTCCGAGCGTGCGGGCCGTCGTCCCCGTGCGCGACGCAGGACGGGGGCATCGTGGGGCTGGTCGCGGCCGGGGTCACGGTCGAGCGCGTCTCGGAGGTCCTCGCAGGCGCGCCTGCCCGGGCTGATCGGGACGGCCGGCGCGCTCGCCCTCCTCCTCGCCGCGGGGCGGGGCTCCTCAGCCGGTCGCTCGCGCGGACCACCTGGGGCTCGGCCCGGAGGAGATGGCCCGCATGCTCGCGTACTACGAGTCGGTGCTCCACTCGGTCGGCGAGGGCATCGTGCTCGTCGACCGGGACCGGCGGCTCGCGCTGCACAACGACCAGGCGGCCGAGCTGCTGGACCTCGACCTGGATCCCGCCGCCGGCCCCGTCGAGGTCGGCAGCCTCGGCCTGCCCGCGGCGATCGGACGACTCCTCGCCGAGGTAGCACCACCGCGGACGAGGTCGGGCACCTGCCGTCGGGACGCGTCCTCGCGGTCACCCAGCTGGCCCGCGCCGCCGACCGGCCGCACCGGGAGCGCCGCGCGCCTCGGGACGGTGACGACGCTGCGGGACCGGACCGAGATCCAGCGCCTGTCGGGTGAGCTCGCCACGCTGCGCACGCTCTCCGACGCCATGCGCGCGCAGACGCACGAGTTCGCGAACCGGCTGCACACCATCGTCTCGCTGATCGAGCTGGAGCGACCCCGCGAGGCGCTCGCGCTCGCGGCCTCCGAGCTGGAGACGGACCGGCGCGCGTCGGAGGCGGGCCTCGCCGAGGACGCCGATCCGGTGGTGCGGGCCCTGGTGCGCGGCAAGGCCGCCCAGGCGGCCGAGCGCGGGGTGGAGCTGACCGTGCGCGTCGCCGACGGCACCGGCGACCCGGGGCTGCCCGCGACCGAGCTGGTGACCGTCGTCGGGAACCTCGTCGACAACGCCATCGACGCCGCCGCCGACCCGTCCGTCGCCACGGCCCGCGGCGCGGACCGCGGCCGGGTGGAGCCGTCGCCGTCGCGGACCGCCGCGGGGGCGCTCGTCATCGAGGTGGCGGACGACGGGCCGGGGGTGGACCCCGGGATCCGCGCGCGGGTCCTCGAGTTCGGGGTCACGACCAAGACGGGCGGCGACGGGCCGCGCGGGGTGGGGCTCGCGCTCGTCGCGCGCTCGGCCGCGCGGCTCGGCGGGCGGGTCGAGGTGGAGGTCGCGGACGCGCGGCTGGGCGGGGCGCGGTTCCGCGTCGCGCTGCCCGCCGGCACGGACGCGACGGCGGCGACGGCCGCGCGTGCGGATGCCGACGGGCACGGGCACGGGCACGGGCGGAGCCCGGCGCACGGCCACGACGCGGGCGCGCGGGACGCCGGGGTGCGGGCGTGATCCGCGTGCTGGTCGTCGACGACGACGTCCTGACCGCGGAGGCGCACGCCGCCTACGTGGGGCGGCTCGACTCGGCTCCCTGGTCGCGGGCGTCGCCCACACGGGCGGCGACGCCCTGCGGCTCGTCGCGGAGGCCGGGCCCGACGGGATCGACCTGGTGCTCCTCGACATGACCCTCGCCCGACATGCACGGCCTCGAGGCGTGCCGATGCCTCCGCGCCGCCGGCGCGCGACCGACGTCGTGGCCGTGACGGCGGCGCGCGACCAGGCGGTCGTCCGCAGCTCGGTGACCGCGGGGATCGTGCAGTACCTCATCAAGCCGTTCACGTTCGCGGCCTTCGCCGAGAAGATGGTCGCGTACGTCGGCTACCGCGAGGGGCTCGGCGCCGGGAGCGGGAGCACGACGCAGCTGCAGGTCGACCCGGGGCCCTCGCCGCACTCCGCTCCCCCGCGTCCGACGCGCGGCTGCCGAAGGGCATGTCGGCGGAGACGCTGGACCTCGTGCGCGGCATCGCTCGCGCGGACCGCCCCGCCGACGGCGCGCGCACCCGGGAGGGCGTGCACCCGACCGACGGCGTGTCCGCCGCCGAGGTGTTCGGGTGCGCTCGACGTGTCCCGCGTGACGGCCCGTCGGTACCTCGAGTACCTCGCGGACGTCGGGCAGGTCGAGCGCGTGCCGCGGTACGGGACGCGAGGGCGGCCGGAGGTCGGGCACCGCTGGACCCGGTGAGCGGGCTCCACCCGCATGGGCTCGCAGCGGAGGGGACGGGCTGCGACGGGATCCCGCGCGACCCGTGACGATGTCGCCGCCCCGTGCGAGTCTTCGATGCATGAGACGCACGATCCTCCCCCCGTACCTGCTGACCCGCCTCGCCGAGGCCGACCCCGCACCGGGTGTCCGCCGCACGGCAGGCCGCGCGCCGCGCCCTCCGCGACCAGGGACCGCTCATCCACGACCGGCGCGGGCCGGGCGCGCTGCCCGACCCCGCGGCGCTCTCGCGGACCGGGACCCGTCGGGGATCCACCGCACCGTCTCGGACGCGAGAACCGGGAGGAGCTGCCGGGCCGGACGGTCCGCGTCGAGGGCGCGCCCGACACCGGCGACGCCTGCAGGTCGACGAGGCCTACGCCGGGCTCGGCGCCACCTACGCCCTCTTCTCGGAGGTCTACGGCCGGGCCTCGCTCGACGACCGCGGCCTGCCGCTGCTGGCGACCGTGCACTACGGCGAGGAGTACGACAACGCGTTCTGGGACGGCACCCGCATGGTCTTCGGCAACGGGGACGGCGAGGTGTTCGCCCCCTTCACGCGCTCCCTGACGGTCATCGGGCACGAGCTCGCCCACGGCGTCACGGAGCTGACCCTCGGCCTCGTGTACCAGGGGCAGTCGGGCGCGCTCAACGAGTCGATCTCGGACGTCTTCGGCGTCCTCGTGGAGCAGCACTCGCTCGGGCAGACCGCGGACGAGGCGGACTGGCTCGTGGGCGCGGAGCTGTTCCCCGACCGCTCCACCGGCCTCGCGCTCCGATCGATGCGCGCCCCGGGCACCGCGTACGACGACGACGTGCTCGGGAAGGACCCGCAGCCCGCGCACATGGACGACTACGTGGACACCGCGGAGGACAACGGGGCGTGCACATCAACTCCGGCATCCCGAACCGCGCGTTCTTCCTCGCGGCCACCGCCCTCGGCGGGCGGGCCTGCAGGCGCGGGGCAGGTCTGGTACGACGTCATGGTCGCGGTACTGCTGCGGCCCGACTGCGACTTCCCGCGGTTCGCTCGCGCCACCGTGGACGCGGCGACGGCGCGGTACGGTGAGGGCGCGTCCGAGGCCGCCGCGATCCAGGCGGCGTGGAGGGCGTCGGGATTGAGGTCTAGGTGGAGATCGCCGTGTCGCGCACGGGCGGGATGGCGGGCATGACCCGCACCTGGTCGGTGCGCGTCGACGACGCCGCGGACGACCGCGCCGACTGGGACGCGCTCCTCGCCGAGTGCCCCGGGGCGAGCCGCCCCCGCGGACCCCCGGAGCCGACCGCTTCGTCTACCTGGTGCGCGCCGGCGACCGGGAGGCGCGCCTCGGCGAGGCCGCGGTCGACGGCCCCTGGCGTCGGCTCGTCGACCGGGTGCGCGACGCCCTCCCGTGGGACCCGGAACATGACGCCGCCCCCCTTCGACGACGACCGCTACGGGACAGGACGGTGCCGCGGCCGGCTCGGCGCGGGCCCGCGAAGGCCGCGCCCCGTCCGCAGGACGCGACGCGCGACCTCGTGGTCGAGGAGCTGTCGACGGGCTTCTGCGGCGCGATCGTGCGCGTCCAGTCCGGCATGGTCGTGCTCGAGGACTTCCGACGGAAGCAACGCACGTTCCGCTCGGCGGCGCGTTCCTGCTCGAGGGCGAGCCCGTCGCGCTGCGCGTGCCCCGCGCGGCGCCGACGGGTCCCGCCCGCACGGCCTCGGGCTCGCTCGCGGTCGCCGACGCGCGCGCCCGCGTCGCGCTCCCAGCCGCATCTTCGTGGAGGGCGGCACGACGCCGAGCTGGTGGAGCGGGTGTGGGGCGAGGACCTGCGGATCGAGGGCGTCGTCGTCGAGTACCTGGAGGGCGTCGACCACCTCGACGAGGAGCTCGACCGCTTCCTGGGCGCGGACGCCGCGTGGAAGCGCCGTCGACCACCTCGTGCCCGGCTCGAAGGAGAGCCGCATCGCCGAGGCCGTCGCCCGCGGGCCGCACCGCGCGCACGCGCTCGTGGTGGGGCACCCGTACGTCGACGTCTGGCAGTCGGTGAAGCCCGGCGCCTCGGGCTCCGCGAGTGGCCCGTGATCCCCCGGAACGTGGAGTGGAAGCACGGCATCTGCGCGGCGCTCGGCTGGCCGCACGCGGAGCAGGCGGACATCGCCCGGGCCTGGCAGCGGATCCTCGGCCAGGTGCGCTCCTACCAGGACCTGGAGCCGGCGCTCCTCGGCCGGGTGGAGCAGCTCATCGACTTCGTCACGGATCCCGCCGGGCGCTGACCCCGCGGGCTCGCGGGCGGAGGCGTCAGCCGGCGCCGTCGTCTCGACGCGCGTCGAGGAGCGCCCGGATCCGCCCGGGACCCACGACGCGCCCTCCGCGGGCCTCGACGCGCGCGGCCAGCCCGCGGTCGGCCGTGACCACCACGACGTCGCGTCCGGCATCCCGGCGGCGGAGGCCACGCGCACGATCTCGCCGTCGCCGTCGCGGGCGCCGTGACCACCGCGACGCCCGGCGCCCAGCGTCGGGGATGCCGGATCGGTCATCGGCGCCGCGGGCAGGGACGCCCCGCGCGCATCGCCCTCCACCACCGCGACGACGTCGGGCCACCGGACGTGGCCGGGCAGGCCGAGCTCGGCCGCGGGCAGCCCGTCGCGCGCGAGGGCGTCGAGCTCGGCGAGGAGGCGGGTCGTGGATCCGGCGCGGTCGCGCCACCACCCGTCCGGCCGGGATCCGAGCAGGTTGGCCGCATCGACGACCAGGGTGACCTCGCGCGCGAGCTCGTCGCGCAGCATCGGCCAGGCCCCGCCGAAGCCGGATGCAGCGGCAGCGCGCTCACCTCCTCCACCGGCACCCAGCGGAGGCGATGCTCTCCGCGTCGGCGACGCGCGGCTCGAGGGACTGGAGGACGCGGGCCGTGACGGCGGTGTAGCTCCAGAAGCCGAGGTCGAGGACGGTCGCGAGCACCGGCCGGATGCCCGCGGGTGGATCCCGCCTCCTCGGCCGCCTCGCGCGCGGCACCGTCGACGGCGGACTCGCCCGCGCGACGGGCGCCGCCGGGCAGCCCCCATGCGCCGCCGTGGTGGCTCCACGCGACGCGGTGCTGGAGCAGGACGCCGCGATCGGGGTCGTGGACGAGGAGGCCCGCCGCGCCGAACGCGCCCCAGTAGCGCTGGCCGTCCGGGCTCGACGCAGGCGTCGCCGCTGTCGCGCGGGGTGCCGAGCGGGGGCTGCGGAGGACGCTCGGCGGTCATGGCACGACCATCTCACGCGTGCTCCTCCGGGCAGCGTTCGAGGATGTCGTGCATCAGGTTCACCACCGCCGCGCAGCTCGAGGCCCTGCATCGGACCGCGCCCGCCGTCCTCACCGCGGAGCAGGCCGCGGCGCTGCATCCCGCACCGGAGATCACGCCCAGCAAGATCCGCCGGCTGCGCCTGCTCGCGGATCATCGGCGACCGAAGGTGCTGGTGGTAGAGCGTCGCACAGTCGTCAAGCGCGTCGTCGACGTCCAGCAGGCGCCGCGATCATCCTCGACGCAGGGCGTCCGCCTGCTCGCCGCAACCCACGGCGCCCGCGAGCGTGCTCACCGTGCTGGTGGGCGACACCTCGGAGCGCGTGCGCTGGCTCGCCGTCAACGACGCGACGCCCCCGGCCGCCGTGACGGTGCTGGAGTGCGACGAGTCGCCCGCCGTGCGCGACCTGCTGCTGTGGCGCGACGCCCACATGGAGCGGCCCGTCGAGCCGGCGCCGGCGGAGATCCTGGCCCGCTGACCGGAGCGGCAAGGCGTCAGGCGCGGCCCTCCGCGACGTCGCGCGCCTTCGCCGTGCTGCGCCGGTCGCCCGGGCAGTGCACGGGCCCGCATGCCGAGCACGATCTCGGCCCGCGGGCATGACGCCGCTCGAGGTCGTCGAACGCGTCCTGCACCTCGGCGAGCGGGTAGAAGCCGGAGACCAGGACGTCCACCTCGCGCTTGGCGGCGAGCTCGGCGACCGTGGCGAGCGTGCGCGAGCGGTGCACGTCGTCCTCCTCCACGGGCGGCAGGACCGCCTCGAGCTCGATCTCGCGGCGGGCGTCGCTGGAGCTGAAGCGGTTGGCGGGGATGCCGAGCTCCTCGGCGACCTGCTCGCCGCCGCCGAAGTTGTCGATGAAGCCGTGCACGCCGTTCGGCGCGGCCGCGCGGATGCGGTCCGCCAGGCCGTCGCCGTAGACGACCGGAGTCACCCCGACCTGCCGCAGGTAGTCGAAGTTGCGCTCCCCGCAGGTGCCGATCACGCGGGCGCCGCGGCGCATGGCCAGCTGCGCCTCGATGCTCCCGACCCCGCCCGCCGCGGCCGAGACGACGAGGGTGTCGCCCTCGCCCGGCTTGATGGCCTGGAGCACGTCGTGCGCCACGAGGCCCGCGAGGAAGAGGCCGCCGGCCACCTCCCACGGGAGCTGCGCGGGCTTCAGGACGACGTTGCCGGCGGGCACGACCACGTGGGTCGCGTGCGCCGCCATGACCGTGTGGCCGAGGACGTCCTGCCCCTTGCGGAACCGCGTCATCGGCCTCGCCGACCGCGGCGATGCATCCCGCGAAGTCGCTGCCCTGCCCGTTGGGGAAGGACGTCGGGACCTCGTCCGGGAACCGGCCCTGCCGGATGTACGCCTCGATGCGGTCGATGCCGGCGGCGAAGACCTCCACGAGCACCTCGCCCGGCCCGGGCGACGGCCGCGGGACGTCGACGACCTCGAGGACGTCGACACCGCCGAATGACCCGAACTGCACCTGCTGGCTGGTGGATCGCGATGAAGGGCTCATGGCCGTCATCCGGCCGTCCCCGGACGCGACGCGCGAGGACGCGGAGGTGATCGGCGAGCACCTCGTTCGTACACTGGATGCGACGGGGATGCCGGGAGTCGGCCGCGATCGGAGTGCTGTGCAGAGGATCCTCGGTGCCGTGCGCCTGGTCGCCGCCCTCGTCGTGCTCGTCGCCCTCGTCGCGGACTTCGACTACGTGCAGGGCTTCACGACCTTCGCGGCCGAGAACTGGTCTTCCAGCTACTTCACGACGCAGAGCGGGATGGCGGGCGCCGTCGTGCTCGCCGCGTCGGGGATCCACGCGCTCCGCGGGGGCGTGGAGCCGCCGCTGATGGCAGCCGTCCGCGCCGTGGTGCTCAGCTACGTCGTGGTCTCCGGCGCCGTCTTCGGCCTCATCGTGCTGGAGTCGAGCGCGCAGGCGTACTACGTCGAGGTGCCGTGGTCGAGCCGCCTGCTGCTACTTCGCGATCCCCGCCTACGCGCTCCTCGACTGGACCCTCGCCCCCGGCCGGCCGCGCGTCACGTGGAGGGCCGTCGGGTGGGCCATGCCCTTCCCGCTGGCGTGGTGCGCCTTCACCGAGATCCGCGGGCCGCGCGTGGGCTGGTACCCGGACTCCTTCCTCGACCCCGCGCAGGTGGGGGTGCCGTTCGAGATCACGGCGTGGCTGGCGCTCGTCGCGGGCGTGCTGGCGGGGGTGACGACGCACCGTCGTGGCCCTCAGCCGCGTGCGGGCGGCGCGGGACGCGGGGTCGGGGACGGCCGGGGGCCGCCGCCGACGCGATGCGGGGCGCGCGCGGGTCCGGCGCCCCGGTTCCTCCCGCGACGCCGCCGTCGGACGCGCGGCGACGCGGGAGACGCGGGCGACGCGGCGGGGACCGGAGCCCGCGACGCGCATGGAGCGCCCGTGCCGACCCGCTGCCGGCTGCCGCGCCGGCCGAGCGCGCGCCCGCTCCGGGATCGCGGCGCCGCTCGGCGGGACCCGGACCAGGGCGCGGGATGAGTGCGGCGGGATCCGGACCAGGGCGGAGGAATCGGTGCGGCGCGACCCGGACTAGGGCCGAGGAGTCGGTGCGGCCGAGGGCGCGCTCGACGGAGCGTCGGTCGGCTCGGCGGTCGACGTCTCGGTCTCCGTCGGCAGGAGCGCGGGATCCGCGAACGGCACCAGCGTGCGCAGCGCCGCCGACCGCACCGCGTCGTCGTCCATCGCCGCCACCCTCTCCGCCGCCGCCGCGCCGACCTCGGCCATGAGGACGGGCTCGCCGGAGACGGGCAGGAGGTTGTACCAGCGCGTGGAGCTGCCGGCCGCGTCCGTGGAGGTCCACACCGTCGCCGTCGTCGACCAGAACGGCTCGGCGAACCGCAGCCAGATCCGGTCGGCGCTGCCGGAGCCCAGCGCGCGGATGGCGGTCTCGTGCGCGGCCGGCAGCGCGGGCTCGAACGCGATGGAGCCCTGCTGCAGGACCCCGAGCGGCACCGTCACGACGACGCGGTCGACCGACAGCGACTCGCCCGATCCGAGCCGGAGCCCCACCGGGCCGTTGCCGTAGGCGATGCGGGAGACCGTCGCCTCGCGCAGCACGTCGATGTCCTGGTCGCGCAGCAGGTGCAGGACGAGGCGCGCGAACCCGCCCGTGACGGCGACGTTGCCCACGGGCGACGCCTCGTCGAGACCCCGCGCGGCGGAGAGCTCGGACGCGGCGGCGCCGTGCGCGATCGCGACGTCGGTGGCGAGGAGGGCGGCGAGACGGGAGGCGGGCGACCCGGCTCCGCCCTCGTCCGACAGGGCGTCGGCTCCGGTCTCGAGGAGCGCCGCGGCGACGCTCGCGTCGACGTCCTGAGCCTGGGCCCACGCCCGCGCGGCCGCGAGGGCGTCGGCCCCCGCGCCGGAGGCGTCGAGCACCTCGCCGTCCGGCCGCGGTGCTCGGGGATGAGCGCGAGGCCGTAGCGGGAGATGCCGGCCGCCTCGAGGGCGTCGCGGAGCAGGTGGTCGTCGTCGGCGGCGATCCAGAGGGCGCCCAACTCGGCCGGGTGCGGCCACCCGGTCCCGGATGCCGCGCGGACGCGGCCGCCCAGCTCGGCCCGCGCCTCGACGAGGACCACGTCGTGGCCGGCGTCGCGGAGGGCACGGGCGGCGGCCGTGCCCGCGATCCCGGCGCCGATCACGGCGACGCGCTCGGATCCGGCGCCCGCGCGGTCCACCTCGCCGGCCGCCCGGAGGCCCGAGGCGTACGCTCCCGCGACGGTGCCCGGCCGGTCGACGCTCGTGGCCTCGCCGGCGAAGAACACGCGGTCGTCGACGGGGCGGGCGAGCGCCTCGCGGTCGGCCGCGGAGGCGCCGGGGCGCAGGAAGCTGCCGGATCCGCGCGCGAAGGGGTCGCCGGTCCAGTCGGAACGCGCGAAGGCGATCGGCTCGGGCAGCCCGGCCGCGCCCACGGTGGGCGTCGGGGTCGGCGTGGCGGAGGGGGTGGCCGTCGGGGTCGCCGGCACGGGAGTCGTCCGCGTGCACGCCGCGAGGCCGAGGAGCGACAGACCCGACGCGGACGCGGTGAGGAGGGTGCGGCGGGAGATCGACATGCTCCTGCCAGCGTACCGGGGAGCCGTCGCCTAGGGTCGGGGGATGGCATCCGTCGACCCGCCGACCCCGGCCCCGGGCGCGCAGGCGTCCGTCCGCGTGGACAGCTGGCTCTGGGCGGTGCGCGTCTACAAGACCCGCTCGCAGGCCACGGCCGCGTGCCGGGCGGGCCACGTGCGCGTCGGCGACGAGCGCGCCAAGGCGTCGCAGGCGGTCCGGCCGGGCGACGAGGTGCGCGTGCGCGTGGCGGGCGCCGAGCGGATCCTCGTGGTGCGCCGCACGCTCGTGAAGCGCGTCGGCCCGTCCGTCGCCGCGGAGGCGCTCACCGACCTCACTCCCCCGCCGCCGCCGCGCGAGGCCGCGCCCGCGACCGTCGTGCGCGACCGCGGCGCGGGCCGTCCGACGAAGCGCGACCGGCGCGAGATCGAGCGGTTGCGCCACCCCGACGGCGTCCGCGGGCGCTGACCCGCTCCGTCCCGGGGAGGAGGGGCGCCGACGCGTGATCCCGGACGACGGGCCCGCGGGGCGCGGCGCCGCAGAGCCCGGCGGCGGCCGCCCGGCGCGCGTGCGCCAGCTCGTCGAGGATCCGCGCCCGCAGCCCGTTCGACCGCTCCGCGAACGCCCGCTGCTCGGCCGCGTAGCGGGCCTTGCCGGACGGCTCCTCGATGCGGACGGCCTCGAGGCCCAGGCCCGAGACGTCGTAGGGGCTCGCTCGCATGTCCAGCGAGCGGATGTCGCGTGCCAGCTCGAACGCGTCGAGGAGCAGCTCGCCGGGCACCAGCGGACCGAGCTTCGTGGCCCACTTGTAGACGTCCATGCCGGCGTGGAGGCAGCCGGGCTGCTCGAGGTCGGGCTGCGTCTCGCGGGTCGGCGCAAGCGCGTTCCGCGGGACGGCCTCCGGCGTGAAGAAGCGGAACGCGTCGATGTGCGTGCACGACAGCCGGTGCGCCTCGACGACCTCGTCGGTCGCGGTCGACCCGAGCCGCAGCGGCAGACGCTCGTGCCGCTGCTCGCCGGGGCCGACCCGGTAGACCATCGCCCACTCGTGGAGGCCGAAGCACGAGAAGCGGCCGGGCGCGCGGCCGTGCGCCCGAGGATCCGCTCGACGAAGGACGCCGTGGACCCGCGCGCCGCGAGGTACGCGGACGCGTCGACGCGCACGCCTGGCGGCCGGCCCGCGCTGTCGTCGGCGGCGTACCAGCGCCAGCCCGCGCGCTCGTCGCCGGCGCCGTCGGCGAGCACCGCGCCCGCGCCCGGGTGCCACCGCCTGAGGTGCGAGGGCTTGTGCGGGTAGTAGGTGAAGAGGAAGTCGTCGACCTCGTGGGTGCGGCCCGCGAGGCGGCGCGCGCGGAAGCCGGCGGAGAACGCGTCGGCCCGCTCGGCGTGGCGGGCGGCCCGGTCGCGCCAGGACGCGGGATCCACCACGGCGGGCAGCGCTCGGACGGCCGGGCCCGGGGACGAGGCCGCTGCCCGAGCGGAGGTGTCGGGGGCCGTGGTCATCCGTCGAGGCTACCTCCGCGTGCTCGGCGGCCCGGCGCCGCCCGTCCCGGATCGGGCCCCGGCGCGGACCCCCTCCCGGATAGGATCGGCGCATGGATGACGACTCCCTTCCCACGCCTCCCGGCGTCGCCGGCTACACGATCACCGAGATCGTCGAGAGCGATTCGCGCGGCGAGCCCCTCTTCGTCTCCGCGATCCACCTCGACGGCGAGCACGTCGCCAACTGGATCTCCACCGACCTCGACGAGGACGACGGCATCGTCGCCGACCTCGACCACGCGTTCGGCGGCCCCGCCACCGACCGCATGTTCCGCCAGGCCGCCGCGATCTTCCCGGACGCCGTGCTCTCGGAGATCCTCCCCGAGCTCGTCAGCTTCCTCTGGGTCGTCGCCGACGTCGCCGGCGTCGCGGACGACCAGGACCTCGACTTCGAGGCCGCCATCCGCGTCGTCGCGGCCGAGGGCGATCTCGACGCGCAGGACCGCGACCTGCTCGGCCGCCTCGACGGCATCAAGCGCATCGACTGAGCCCTCCCGCACGCGCCCCGGAGCCCCGCACGCCTGACGCGCGCGGGGCTCCGGCGTACGTTCGGGGGATGAGCGACTCCGACATCGATCCCCTGTCCACCGTCCAGAGCGCCCCCGGCGTCACGCAGGACCTGCCCGTCGATGGCGACACCGGCTCTGCCGTCGGCGGAACCGTGCCCGACGGCGAGTCGATCCAGCACGTGGACGACGACGAGGCCCCGGGTGACGGCGGCCTCTCCGGCGGCGGCGACACCCTCGGCTCCGACGAGGACGCCGCCGACACGGGCGCCGGGGACGCGCCCACCGACCTGCCCGCCTGACGCGGCTGCCCGCTCGGCGCGACCGCCCGCTCGGCGCGACCGCCCGCTCGGCGCGACCGCCGATCGGGCCGGCCGGGTGCCCTCGGTGGGCTGTGCACGGTCGGCGCGGCGCATACAGCGCCCCGCGTACGGTGTCGCGGACCCGAACCGTGCACCACCCGCAGGAGGACCCGATGGCTCCGCGCGCGCCGGGCGACCCGCCCGCGTCGCCCCTCCTCACGAGCGGCTTCCTCGCGCTCGCTGGCTCGTACGGCCTGTCCACGCTCGGCGACGCCTTCCGGATGGTGGCCGTCAACGTCTGGCTCGTCGAGACGCTCGGCGGCTCCCTCGGGCAGCGGCTCGGCCTGGTGCTGCTCGCGAACGTGCCGGGCATCCTCTGCGGCGGGCTGGCCGGGGTGGTCGCCGACCGCTCCGACCGGTTCGCCATCCTGCTGCGCACCGACGTCGCCCGCATCGGCGTCGGCCTCGCGCTCGCGGTCGCCATGGGCTCCGGAGCCCCGGTGCCCGCGCTGCTGCTCGTCGGCCTCGGCAACGCGCTCGGGGTCCTGTCGTCGGCGGCGTCCTTCGCTGCGCTCTCGGCGCTGGTCCCGACCGGTGCCATGCTGCGCGCGAACGGCCTGCTCGAGTCCGCGCAGCGGGTGGCGCAGGTCGCGGGCCCGGCGCTCGCCGCCGTGGTGCTCACCGCCGGCGGACCCGTGGCGGCGGCCCTCGTCGACAGCGCCTGCTTCCTCGCCTCGTCCCTCCTCCTCGCCGGGCTGCGGGCGCGCATGCGGGCGGCACGGGTGGCCGGGCCGCTCCCGGGCGGTCTCGGCGCGAGCCTGGGCGCCGGCCTCGCGAGCGGGCTGCGCATGGTGCGCACGGACGGCCGTCTGCCGGCGTTCCTCGCCGTGTCGGCGGCGGTCGCGTTCCTCACGGCCTGCACGAGCGTCGCCCTCGGTCCGCTCGCGACCGGCGTCCTCGGCCGGGAGCCCGCCGCGGGACAGGTGCTCTACGGGATCACGGGAGGCGCGGCGCTCGCCGCGGCCGTCCTCACGACCGCGCTCGGGACCGAACGGCGGGCCGCCCCCGTCCTCCTGGTGGGCGTCGCGGCGCTGTGCCTCGCGCAGGCCGCCCTCGGTGCGGCACCCGGGCTCCCCGCCGCGATCGTGGCCGCCGCCGTCGCGGCCGCGGCCAGCGCGCCCGTCACGGTCGCCGTCAGCACGCTCCTGAAGGGCACGGTGCGCACCGACCACCTCGGGCGGATCGCCGGCATCGACCGGGTGGTGGACGACACGGCCATCGTCGTCGGCCATGTCGCGGCCCTCGGGGGCCTGGCCGCGGCGGACGCCCGGCTCGTGCTCGTCGGCTCGGCCGTGGCCGTCCTCCCGCTCGTCGTGCCGGCGCTGCTGCGCCTCCGCGCGCGGCCCACGGCGAGGGCCGGCGGCCGCTGACCCGGGCGGTCCGCAGGTGCAGGCCGGGACGGCTGACGGGTGCGTGGCCGGGCCGGCGCACGGGTGCGGGACCGGGCCCGCTGACAGGTGCGGGGCCGGGCACGCCCACCGGTCCGGGACCGCGCACCGCGTCCGGCGGCCGCGACGTCAGGGGGCGGCGGGGCCGAGGAGCGTCAGGCGCTCGCGGAGCAGCGCGCGGACGGCGTAGGGATCCGCGACGCTCAGACGGCCCTCCTCCGACACCCCGTCACGGAGCACCAGCGGGAGCACCGACCGCCGGACGACCAGCGCGCCCCGGTTGCGGCCGCGCTCCACGCGCTCCACGGGCTGGGCGAGAGCGTCGTCCGGCACGACGACCACGGCGGCCGCGAACTGGACGCCCGCGGACGCGGCCAGGGAGCGGGCGGCGCCGACCAGCCACGTGACGGGCAGGTCGCCCACGGCGAAGGCTCCGTCGGGATCCGCCGCGACGGGCTGCAGCTCCCCGCGCACGAGCTGGACGGCCACGCCCCAGTCCTCGGAGCTCAGGGCGAACAGGCCCGCGGGCGCCAGCACGACGTGGTCGACCTTGCCGGCGCCGGTCAGCGGGCGGACGTCGTGGAAGATCGTGGCGCCCATGCCGAGCGAGGCGGCCGCGCGGGCCGTGGCCTCCTCCGCCAGGGCCTTCGCGAGGAGCCAGCGGATCTCGCGCGGGGCGCGGCGGACCAGCTCCGGCGACCAGGGATCGAGCCCCGGGTCGCCGCCCGGCGTCGCTCCCTGCCAGGCCGCCACGCGGTCGAGGTAGTGCGCGCGGGCGAGCGCACCCGCGACGCCGTGGACGGACGCGCCGAGCCGGGTGCCGGATCCGGCCGCGGGCGCGTACCCGGCGTCGTCGGGGTGGAGCGGGTCGTCATCGCCCGCGGACCGGCCCTGTCCGCGGTCGTAGGCGGCGCGGTCGTCCGGGTCGCCCACGAGCTCCCACGCCCGCTGCACGGCGTGGAACAGGTGCGCCTCGCCGCCCGTGTCCGGGTGCGTCGCGCGCACCAGCCGCCGGTATGCCGAGCGGAGGGCCGCCGTGTCCGCTGCGGGATCCACGCCGAGCACCTCGTACGGGGTGCGGTCGGCGGGGCTGCCCGCGCGGCTCACTCCGCCGGGGAGGCGGGCGCGGTGCCGGTGGCCGCCGCGGCGTCCGCGTCGGCGGCCTCCCACGGCGCCGGGATGCCGTAGTAGCGCTCGAGGAACTCCTGCACCCGCGCCTGGCGCTCGTCGGCCGGCACCTCGGGGAACGATCCGTCGTTCAGGCAGAAGAAGTCCTGCGACCGGCGCTTGAGGAGCCCGGGCAGGAGGTCGAGCCCGGCCCGCGACGTCGTGTCGACGTAGAGGACCTTGGCGTTCTCCTGCTGCACCGCGCGCGCCGTCATCTGGGCGTAGTAGTGGTACAGCGAGTTGGTGACCGAGATGTCGGTGCTCGACCGGAAGCGGCTCAGCTGCGTGCGGTGGAAGTCCTCCGCGAACTCCTGCTCGAGCTCGAGGAGGACGCTCTTGCGCAGGGGCGTGGCCGCGTGCTCCAGGTGGCGCGTGATGAGGCGGCCGAACCGGTCCATCAGCAGGCGGCGGTTGACCCGCGCCGAGTTCTCGAAGCCGCTCCGGTCGGAGTCGTTGTCGCCCAGGCCGATGCGCGTGGACGCCTCGATGAACTTCGTGATGCCGCCGGGGAGAAGAACATGCCCGGCTGCACGGGACGGCCGAAGAACATGTCGTCGTTGGAGTACAGGAAGTGCTCGCTGAGGCCGGGGATGTGCTGCAGCTGCGACTCGACCGCCTGCGAGTTGTGCGTGGGCAGGGCGTCGGGATCCGTGAAGAACTCCTCGCTGCGCACGAACGTGACGGCGGGGTGGTCGGCCAGCCACGCGGGCTTCGGGGAATCGGTGACGATGAAGATCCGGCGCACCCAGGGCGCGAAGAGGTACACGGAGCGGAGCGCGTACTTGAGCTCGTCGATCTGGCGGAAGCGCGCCTCGGAGTCGTCGCCCTCGCCGACGACGACGTCCTTCATGCGCTCGGCGCGGCGCTTCTGGAACTCGGGGTCGTTGCCGTCGACCCAGGAGAAGACCATGTCGATGTCGAAGGTGATGTCGGACGCCTGCGCGTCGAACATGCCCCGGAGCGTCCTCCACTCGTGCCCGTACATCTCGACGGTGGCGGGCACGACCTCGGCGGCGGGGAGGATCTCGCGGGTGAGCGAGTTCTCGACCGGCCACACGATGTTCTCGCCCTCGAAGCGGAAGAACTGCAGCTCGACCGCGGTGGAGGCGCCGTACGCCAGGAGGCCCTCGGGCTCGATGCGGGGGCGGTAGAGGCGGAAGATGCCGGCGTCGGGGTTGTCGGTGAGGCGCCCGTCGGCGACGAGCAGCGGCGGGCGACGGCGGCCGTCGACGGTCTTCGCGTACAGGGGCTCGTCGACGCAGGCGGCGACGAGGGCGCGGACGACGGTGTCGCGGTTCTGCACGTCGATGGCGATGACCGGGCGCTCGTCGTTGCCGCGGATGAGCCAGAAGTCGATGCCGGTCGCGAGCAGCGCGTCCCGGATGAAGAGGAGGTCCGTCACGAGCGCCTGGTGCGGCGTGAGCGTGCGGTTGACGAGCGTGGCGAGGCCCTTGCGGACGAGGACGTCCGGGCGGTGGTGCGTGGTGGGCCATGTGGCGGGTGCGGGGGCGACGGCGTCGTCCTGGCGGGAGAACTCCTCCTCGCTGGTGGCGGGGTCGACGGTGGGCTCGAGGGCCACGTTGAACTGCCGTGCGCTGCCCGCCATGGATCATCCCCTTGCTGCGTCTCGTGTGCCCTCTGCGTGCGCCCGACCCGACGGGTGGCGACGGATCATCCTATCCGGCGCGGGGTCGGGCCCCCGGCCGGGGGCGCCCGCTCAGCCCTCGACGTCGGCCGCGGGGAGGGCGTCGACCTCCCAGACGACGGGGTCCGCGAGGAACGGGTGGGTCGCGGGATCCGGCGGGGTGAGGACCGTCCGCGGCACGTCGTGCCAGCGGAGCTCCGCGAGCTCCTGGCCGTCGGGGACCGCGTAGACGACGCACTCGATGCGCTCGTCCGCGGCGCGGCCCTCCTCGAGGGCGAGGTCGGGCACCTCGTAGGGGCACTCCCCGCCGGAGGTGATGCCGCCGAGCCTCCGCTGGATGATGTCGACCTCCGTGCCGTCGGCGAGGAAGGGGCGCAGCACCGGTCCGGACTGCGGGCCGCCCTCGCCCTGGAGCCAGCGGGTCTGCACGAACGCGAAGTAGGGGATGCTCCCGGCGAACCGGTCGCCGTCCTCGTAGCCGGACCAGTAGGTGGGCTGGCCCTCGGCGACGCCCAGCAGCGCCGTGGCGACCACATCGCCCGCGCTGCCGTCGGCCGCGACGCTCGGGAGGGCGACCACCTCGCCCGCGGGGACGCGCTGGCCGGGGACCGCCTCGGACGCTCGGGCGGTCGACGCGACGGCGTCGAACGGGGCGGGGGCGGACCGGACGGGCCCTCGACGCACCCGGCGAGGAGGAGGACCGCGGCGAGCGCCGCTCCCGGGACGACGAGCGCGCGCGGGGCCCGCGGCCTCCCGGTCGGACGCGGCGTGCGGACGGCGGTGCGGATGCTCATGGTCTCCCCCGGGGCTCGCCGTCGAGCGTGCCAGGCGCCTCGGCACGGCGGCAACTCGGGGGCGCGCGGGCGGGGGCGCGGCCTGCGTCGGCGGCGGCGCGGGGGCCTCGGCGGCGGGCCCGGCGGCGCGGGGGCACGGCGGCGGATGCGAGGATCGCTCTCACACGTCCCCGCACGACCGCGCCCCGCGACGCGCCGCGGCCATGGAGCGGGACGCCCGGGAGGAGACCCATGGACCAGCCCACCGTCCGCTCCGTCGTGCCCGCCCGGACGCGCGGGGACCTGGTCGCGCTCGGGCCGTCCGTGGCGGCGCTCGCGGGCGGATCCGGCATCTTCGCCGAGCCGCATCCGCACCTCACCGGGCTGGTGGACCTCCAGTCGCTCGGCTGGCCGGCGCTCGTCGTGAGCGACGCGGGCCTCGAGATCGCGGCGACCTGCACCATCGCGGAGGTCGCGGCGATCGCGCCCGCGGAGGGCTGGGCCGCGCACCCGCTGTTCCGGGAGGCCTGCACCGCGCTGTTCGGCTCCACGAAGATCTGGCGCGTGGCGACCGTCGGCGGGAACATCTGCTCGGCGCTGCCGGCGGGACCCATGACCGCCCTCGCGGCGGCCCTCGACGCCGAGGCCCTCGTGTGGCGCGCGGCGGTCGGTACCGCGCCCGCGCACGACGAGCGGATGCCCGTGGCGGAGCTCGTGACGGGCGACCGGACCACGGCGCTCCGGGCGGGCGACGTGCTCCGCTCGATCCACGTGCCGATGTCGTCGCTGCGCGCCCGCACGGCGTTCCGGAAGATCGCCCTGTCGCCCCTCGGGCGGTCGGGCTCGGTCGTGATCGGCCGGCTCGACGAGGACGGCTCCGTCACGCTGACCGTGACGGGCGCCACGCTCCGGCCCGAGCAGCTGCGCTACGGCGCCCTGCCCGCCGCCGCCGAGCTCGCCGACGACGTGCGCGCGATCCGGACGTGGTTCACCGACGCGCACGGGGCCGCGGACTGGCGCCGCGCGGTGAGCGCGCTGCTCGCGGAGGAGATCCGCCGGGAGCTGGGCGGCGATCCGACGGACCCCGCGACCACGACGACGGCAGGAGCGCGCCCGTGAGCATGACGGTGGACGGCCGCGAGGTCCCCGGGGACCCGGCACCCGGCCAGAGCCTGCGCACCTGGCTCCGCGAGCACGAGGTGCTCAGCGTCAAGAAGGGCTGCGACTCCGGCGACTGCGGCGCCTGCACGGTGCTCCTCGACGGCGAGGCCGTGCACTCGTGCATCCTCCCCGCGTTCCGGGCGGAGGGGCGCGCGGTCACGACGGCGGCGGGCTTGGGCACGCCGGGCGACCTGCATCCCGTGCAGGAGCGGTTCGTCGCGGCGGCGGGGTTCCAGTGCGGGTTCTGCACCCCCGGCATGGTCGTGACCGCGTCGACGTTCGGCGAGGAGGAGCTCGACGACCTGCCGCGCCTGATGAAGAGCAGCCTGTGCCGGTGCACGGGGTACCGGGCCATCGACGAGGCCATCCGCGGGCAGCACGGCGGACCGGAGCACGCGCACGGCGACGGCTGCGGGACGCGCGCGGAGGGGCTGGGGCCGGTGCGGGCGACCGGGTCCGCTGCGGGCGCCGCGGTCGGTGCCGCCCCCGACGCCGCGGCGGACGCCGTCGCGGACGAGCGGGCGCAGACCGGCCGCATCGGCACGTCGCTCCGCGCACCCGCGAGCGAGCGCGTGGTGAGCGGGCTCGAGCCGTACACGCTCGACGTCCACGTCCCGGGCCTGCTGCACGCGAGCCTCGTGCGGAGCCCGCACCCGCACGCCCGCATCCGCTCCATCGACGCGACGGCCGCGCTCGCGCTGCCCGGCGTGCACGCGGTGCTCACGCACCACGACTCCCCCGCCACCCTCTACTCGTCCGCCCGGCACGAGGACCGCTTCGACGACCCGGACGACAGCCGGGTGCTCGACGACGTCGTGCGGTTCCGCGGGCAGCGCGTCGCGGTCGTCGTCGCCGACAGCGTCGGCATCGCCGAGGCCGCGGTGCGCCTGGTGCCGTGGACTACGAGCTGCTCCCCGCGGTGCTCGACCCCGACCGCGCCCGGCGTCCCGGCGCGCCGCTCGTGCACGGCGACAAGGACCCCGCCGTCTCGCGTCTCGCCGACCCGCTGCGGAACGTCGTGGCGGAGATGCACGGCGAGCACGGCGACGTCGCGCGCGGCATGGCCGAGGCCGACGAGGTCGTCTCCGGCACGTGGTCCACGCAGCGCGTCGCGCACACGCACCTGGAGACGCACGCGACGATCGGCTGGATGGAGGAGGGGCGCCTCGTCCTCCGCACGAGCTCCCAGGTGCCGTTCCTCGTGCAGCGCGAGATCTGCCGCCTGTTCGAGCTCGCGCCGGAGGACGTGCGCGTCTTCACGGCGCGCGTGGGCGGCGGCTTCGGCGGCAAGCAGGAGATCCTGACGGAGGACGTCGTCACCCTCGCGGTGCTCGCCACGGGACGCCCGGTGCAGCTCGAGTTCACGCGGTCCGACGAGTTCACGCTGTCGCCGTCGCGGCATCCCATGCGCGTCGGCGTCACGGTCGGCGCGACATCCGACGGCGTGCCGACGGCGCTCGCCGTGGACGTGCTCTCCGACACGGGCGCCTACGGCAACCACGGGCCGGGCGTGATGTACCACGGCTGCAACGAGTCGATCAGCCTGTACCGCGTGCCCGCGAAGCGCGTGGACGCGCAGAGCGTCTACACGAACAACCTGCCGTCGGGCGCGTTCCGCGGCTACGGCCTCGGGCAGGTGATCTTCGCCGTCGAGTCCGCCCTCGACGAGCTCGCGCGGCGCCTCGGCATCTCCGGCTACGAGATCCGGCGCCGGAACGTCGTCGTGCCGGGCGACCCGCTGATCATCACGGAGGCCGAGGGGCCCGACCTCGGGTTCGGCGGCAGCTACGGGCTCGACCAGTGCCTCGACCTGGCCGAGGCGGCGCTCCGCGACGGCGGCGGGGATCCGGTTCCCGACGGGGACCGCTGGCTCGTGGGCGAGGGCATGGCGGCCGCGATGATCGCGACCATGCCGCCGCGCGGGCACTTCGCGGAGGTGCACGTGGGCATCCGGGCCGACGGCATCGTCACGGTGTCGGTCGGCACGGCCGAGTTCGGCAACGGCACCACCACCGTGCACGCGCAGCTGGCCGCCACGGCGCTCGGCACCACGCCCGATCGGATCCGGATCCGCCAGTCCGACACCGACGCGACGGGCTACGACACGGGCGCGTTCGGCTCCGCCGGCACGGTCGTGGCCGGCAAGGCCGTGCACGTGGCCGCGACCGCGCTCGCGGACCTGCTCCGCGAGCGGGCGGCGGAGCGCACGGGGCTCGGGGCCTCCGCGTTCGCCCACGCCGGACGCGCTCGTCGCGCCCGGTGGCGTCACCGTCGCGATCGCGGACCTGGCGGGCCGGGACGGCCTGTCGGCCCAGGCGCGCGAGGACGGCGCGCTCCGCTCCCTCGCGTTCAACGTGCACGCGTTCCGCGTGGCGGTGGACCCCGCGACCGGCGAGGTGCGCATCCTCCGGTCCGTGCAGGCCGTGGACGCGGGAACCGTGCTGAACCCCGCCCAGCTGCGTGGACAGGTCGAGGGCGGCACCGCCCAGGCGATCGGCACGGCGCTGTTCGAGGAGGTCGTGCACGACGGCGAGGGCCGGATCCTCACGGACGTGCTGCGGAACTACCACATCCCCAGCTCGCCGACCTGCCCGTGACCGAGGTGCTGTTCGCCGACACGCACGACGACCTGGGGCCGCACGGCGCGAAGTCGATGAGCGAGGCGCCCTACAACCCGGTCGCGCCGGCGCTCGCGAACGCGGTGCGCGACGCCGTGGGGATCCGGCCGCACGAGCTGCCGATGTCGCGCGACCGGGTCTGGCGGATGCTGCACGGCGGCGGGCCGCAGCCCGCCTTCGACAGCCCGACGACGCTCGGGGAGCGGGGGACGCGGGAGTCCTGACGCGGGTCAGCGCCCGGACGCGGCACAGCGGCAGGACGCGGGACGGCGCCCAGGTCGCGGCACAGCGGCAGGACGCGGGTCAGCGCCCGGACGCTCCCTCCGAGGACCGCCCGGTCGCGCGCACGCGCGCGCGCCGCCGCGCGACCACGATCAGCCGGCCCGCCGCGCCCACGAGGAGCACGGCGGCGCCCGTGAGGATCGACGGCCCGGGCAGCGTGGCGACGAGCACCAGGCAGCCGACGATGCCGAGCACCTGCAGGGCGCGCGGGTACCGCCGGTCGGCGCCGGTCTGCGTGAGCGCGGACGCGTTGGCGACCACGTAGTAGAGCAGCACCCCGAAGGAGGAGAAGCCCACGACGGCCCGCAGGTCGACCGTGAGCACTAGCACCACGACGACCACGGCGACCGCGATCTCGGCGCGCTGCGGCACTCGGTACCGCGGGTGCACGACCGCGAGCCCGCGCGGCAGGTCGCCCTCGCGCGCCATGGCCAGGGACGTCCCGCCCGATGCCCGCGAGGAGGGCGAGCAGCGCGCCGAGGCACGCCGCGGCCGCGCCGACGCCGACGACCGGGACAGCCCACGCCCAGCCGGCCGCACGCACCACGTCGGCGAGCGGCGCGATGGATCCGGCGAGGCGCGCCTCCCCGAGGACCCCGAGCAGGGTGAGGGCGACGAGGGCGTACACGACGAGCGCGCCGCCGAGCGCGAGCAGGATCGCGCGCGGGATGGTGCGCACGGGATCCCGCACCTCCTCCCCCATGGTCGCGATGCGCGCATAGCCCGCGAACGCGAAGAACAGCAGGCCGGCCGACTGCAGCACGCCGTATGGGGTCGTGTCGACGGCGCCCGCCGCGGCCTCCGGGGCCGCTCCCGGGCCGCCCGCGACGAGGCCCGCCACGAGCACGAGCGCGATGACCGCGAGGACGACCGCGATGATCGCGCGCGCCAGCCGCGCCGTCCGGGTGACGCCGAGGCAGCCGACGATCGCGAGGGCCACCACGGCGAGCGCCGCGACGGGCCGCTGCCACGGCGCCGGCACCGCGTACGCGGCGAACGTGAGGGCCATGGCGGCGCAGCTCGCCGTCTTGCCGATGACGAAGGACCAGCCCGCGAGGAACCCCGGCCACTCCCCCAGCCGCTCCCGCCCGTACAGGTAGGAGCCGCCGGAGGACGGGTATCGGGCCGCCAGCTGGGCGGACGCGGTGGCGTTGCAGAACGCGACCACGGCCGCGATCGCGAGGCCGACGAGGAGTCCCCCGCCCGCGGCACGTGCGGCGGCGGGCATGACCGCGAAGATCCCCGCGCCGATCATGGCGCCGAGGCCGAGCACGGTGGCGTCGAGGAGGCCGAGGCGCCGGGCGAGACCGGGCTGGGCGGCGGACGCGGCGGTCATGAGGTCTCCCCGTGGATCGGTCCGGAGGTGGTCGTGAGCGGTGCGCCCGCGGTGCCGGCGCGTGCGGCGAGCACCTCGGCGAGGATCGAGACGGCGGTCTCCTGCGGCGTGCTCGCGCCGAGGTCGAGCCCGATGGGCGAGCGGAGGCGCGCGAGCTCCACGTCGGTCAGGCCCTCCTCCACGAGGCGGGCCCGCCGACGCTCGTGGGTGGCACGGGATCCCATCGCCCCCACGAACGCCACCGGCAGGCGGAGCGCGGTGACGAGGAGCGGCACGTCGAACCGGTCGTCGTGGGTGAGCACGCAGATCACCGTGCGCGCGTCGACCTCGGTGCGGGCCAGGTACTCGTCGGGCCACTCGGCGACGACCTCGTGCGCCGACGGGAACCGCGCCGGCGTCGCGAACGCGGGCCGCGCGTCGCACACGGTGACCCGGTAGCCGAGCAGCACGGCCGCGTCGGCGAGCGCCGCGGAGAAGTCGACGGCGCCGAAGACCAGCAGCCGGGGCGGGGCGGCGGCCACGAGGTGCAGGACGCGCGTCGGTCCGTCGGCGCAGTGCACCGCGGTCGTGCCCGAGCGGCCGGCGGCGAGGCGGGCGGCGAGCTCCGCGCGGATGCGCCGCGCGGAGTCGGCGCCCACGGCCGCGTCGCTCCCGGGATCGGCGTCGGCGGTGATCCACGTGCCCAGGGCTGGCCCGTCGATCACGAGCGCGAGCGACGCGGGGCGCGACGCGCGGGCGTCCTCGAGGGCGGCGCGCACCGCCGCGGGGACGGGAGCGCGGTGGTCGCCGGCGGGAGCGACCTCGACGACGACCACGCCGATCCGGCCGCCGCACGTGAGGCCCACCTGGAACGCGTCGTCGTCGCTGACGCCGAAGCCGGTGAGCACGGGCACCCCGTCGTCGAGCACACCCGCGGCGACCTCCACCACGGCGCCCTCGACGCAGCCGCCGGAGATGGATCCGATGACGCGGCCGGCCTCGTCGACCGCCACGGCGGTGCCGGCGGTGCGAGGCGCGCTGCCGAGCACGTCGGTGACGCAGGCGACCGCGAGCCGGCGACCGTCGGCGAGGGCGTCGAGCACCTCCGCGGCGATCTCGAGCACGGCACCTCCCGACGGGAGCGCCCGGGCGGGCGCGGACAGGCGGAGGATACCGCCCCCGTCAAGCCTCGCACGGCCCCTGCGTAGGGTGGGACGCGGATGCCGGGGGCCCCCGGTGCCGGGCGCCGCATCCGGTGCCGAGGACGAGGAGGCCCGCATGACCCCGACCGCACCCGCCGCGCCGCGCCCCCTCTTCCGCCGCCTCCGACGCGCGTGGCACGACTCGCCCTTCTTCGTGCCGGCGCTCGTCTTCGGGATCCTGGTGTTCGCATGGCTGTGGGTGCTCGACATCGATCGGCCGGCCGAGGGGACGGGGACGGGGACCGTGATCCTGCGCGCCGCGGTCGCCCTCGCCGCCGGCGTCGCGCTGGCGGGAGGGCGACGCGTCACCCGCCTCTACCATCCCGGTTCGCCCAGCGAGGTGGAGGTGTCGGAGGCGGCGGAGGACGGCGAGCTCCCGCCGCGAGCGGAACCCGTCGCATGGCAGGGCGCTCTCGAGCGGCGACGGCGGCAGATCCGTCAGGAGGCGTGGGCCGTGCCGATCGCGCTCGTGCTGGTGGTGGCCCTCGCCGTCCTCGCTCCCGCGGGCGGTGTCCTGCCGGTGGCCTACATCGTGTTCCTCGCCCTGTTCGTCCCCTGGGCCGCATGGGTGATCGCCTCGCGAGGCCGCCGCCGCGACGGCGTCGACGCGCTGCTCATCCCGTTGCAGGAGCGGGCGCTCCGGAACGGCGAGGAGCGGGCAGGCTGGGCGCCGCCCACCCCGCCCGGCGGGACGCCGTCGGTGCGGGAGGGGGACGAGCCGACTCCCCGCTGAGCGGCGAGCGCTCGACCACGGGCGCGGAGCGGCGTGTGACGGCTCCCTGGATGACGCCGCGTGTCGGTGCGCTCCGCGGGCATCCACACGCCGGGTGCGACCATCATGTCGAGGGCCCTCCGTCCCGCGTGCCCCACGGGGCCCGCATGCACGACGGGCGCCTCCGACGGAACGCGTCCTCCCGCGTCCCGCCCCTGCCGAGCGAACGGACCCGCATGGTCGACCACCGCGCCCCGAGCACCTCACGCCCCACCCCGCGGACCGTCACCGGCGCCGCGCGGGACACCGGATCCGGCTCCGGCTCCGGCTCCGGCTCCGGCTCCGGCTCCGGCTCCGGCTCCGGCTCCGGCTCCATCGGCCGCCGCGCGGTGCACCGCGGGCACGTGCTGCACATCGCGGGCGCTCCCCGCGTCGAGGACGCCCGGCAGCACCTCGTCTCCGTCCCCGACGGCGCGCTCGCGGTCGACGCGGCGGGGCGCATCGCGTGGGTCGGCCCGTTCCGCGACCTCCCCGCCGCGTTCGCCGACGCCCCCGTGCACGGCGACGCGTCCGACTTCCTGATCCCCGGCTTCGTCGACGCCCACGTGCACTTCCCGCAGACGTACACGACCAGCGCCCACGGCGGCGGGCAGCTCCTCGAGTGGCTCGACTCCTGCGTCTTCCCCTCGGAGGCCCGCCTCGAGGACGAGGGCTTCGCCCGGATGATCGCGCGGGACTTCACCCGGCGGCGCGTCATGGCGGGCACCACCAGCGCGCTCGTGTTCGGGTCGGCGTTCCCCCACGCGCAGGACGCCCTGTTCGAGGCCTCCCGCGACACCGGCCTGCGGCTGGTGAGCGGCCGCGGGATCCAGACGGTCGGCTCGGGCCCCGCCGCCCCGCTCCTCACCTCCGAGGAGGACGCGATCTCGCTCTCCTGCGCGGAGATCGACCGCTGGCACGCCGCCGACACGGGCGACGCGACCACCGCCCTGCTCCAGGTCGCGATCGTCCCCCGGTTCAGCCTCTCGGTGACGCCCGCGACGTTCCGCGGGCTCGGCGAGCTCTACGACGTGGCGCGCGGCGAGGGCGTCTACTTCCACTCGCACCTGAACGAGAACGACCGGCCGGGCACGGGCGAGATCGCGGCCGTCCGCCAGGTGTACGGCACGGAGACGTACCTCGACACCTACGACGGGCGCTTCCTCCCCGGGTCCGAGCGCGGCGGATCGAGCCTGCTCGGCCGGCGCAGCATCCTCGCGCACGCCGTGCACTGCCAGGACTCCGAGCTGGCGCGGCTGCGCGAGACCGGCAGCAGCATCGCGCACTGCCCCACGTCGCAGCAGTTCCTCGGCTCGGGCACGATGCCGTGGCGCCGCACGCGCGCGTCGGGCGTGAACGTGGCCATCGGATCCGATGTCGGAGCCGGCGACGAGTGGCTCGTCTCCCGCGTGCTCAACGACGCGTTCAAGGTGCACCTGTCAGAGCCGGGCGACGCCGGCGTGGAGCTCGACGCCGCCGAGCTGCTGTTCCTGGGCACCCTCGCCGGCGCCCGCGCCCTGGACATGGAGGAGCGCTACGGCAACCTCGACGTCGGCAAGGACGCGGACTTCCTGACGATCACGCCCGAGCGGTGGGAGCCGCTCGCCCTGACGCTCGCGCACGGCATCCGCTCGGACGACGCGGCGCGCGCGACCGACCAGATCCTCTTCACCCTCCTGATGGGTCTCCGCGAGCCCGCGATCACGAGCGTCCACGTGCAAGGCCGGCGGGTGTCGTCGGACTGAGGGGCCGGCGTCGTCCGGCGTCGGCCGGCGTCAGGAGCTGAGCAGGCGGTTCTCGTAGGCGTGCACCACGATCTGCGCGCGGCTGCGGAGCTCGAGCTTGCCGAGGATGCTGCTGATGTGGGTCTTCACGGTGGTCTCGCTCACGAAGGCGGCCGCGGCGATCTCGCTGTTGCGGAGCCCCTTGGCCGCGAGCAGGAACACCTCCCGCTCCCGCGGCGACAGCGCGGCGAGCGCGCGCTCGGGCCGCTCGGTCGCGGAGGCGCGGGCGTGCTCCGCCACGAGGTCGACGAGCGGCGTGGGCGCCGCGTCGCCCGCGTGCACCGCACGGACGGTCTCCAGGAGGGTCTCGGGCGTCGCGTCCTTCGTGATGAACGCGCTCGCCCCGTGGCGCATCGACTGGAACAGCGCCTCGCGCTGCTGGAACGTGGTGAGGATCACGACCTTGGGCCGCGATCCCGGCTCGCCCTCGACCGCGTCCGAGTCGTCCCGCGTGATCCGGTGGGTCGCCTCGATCCCGCTCATCACCGGCATGCGGATGTCGTAGATGAACAGCCGTTGGTCGTCGACGACGACGATGCGGATGCGACGGGGCGCGGTGGCGGTCATGACGCGTCCTCCGCGGCGTCGGCGGGGCTGGTGCCGGGCGCGGTGCCGGCGGCCCCGGCCGCGTGCCGGTCCCCGGCCACCGGGTCGGCCACGTCGGCGCGGATCCGAGGTCCGGCGCCGGAGGTCATCCCAAGGGACGAGCCCGGCGGTCGCCGTCACGCTCCCGCGACTCCAGCAGCCGGAGCCGCACGCGGTGCGCCAGCACGACGAGGGCGAGCCAGGCGACGGCGAGGAGCCAGCCCGCGACGACGTCGGTGAGCCAGTGGTGGCCGAGGTAGACGCGGCTGAGGCTCACGGAGGCGGCGAAGGCGACGGCGATCCCGTAGGTCAGCACGCGGGTGGAGCGCTCCGTCTGCCGGAGCACCAGCAGGTAGGCGACGATGCCGGCGACGACGCTGGCGTTCAGCGTGTGGCCGGACGGGAACGACGGCGACGTCTCGTACGGCGGCACGGCATCGGTGCGCGGCGGGCGGTCGCGCCCGAAGAGCTCCTTGCCGACCTCCGTCATCAGCAGGGATCCGGCTCCCGCGACGAGGCCCAGCACGATCGGCACCCACTGTCGGCGACGGATCGCGAGCGCGACGATCACCGCGAGGCCCACGATCGGCACGGCGTAGACGCCGGCCGCCTCGGTGAACACGGTCATCGCGGTGTCGAGCCACGGGGAGCGGACGTCCATGGCGAGGCGCAGCACGGGCTCGTCGAGGAGGGCGACGCTGTCGTCGTCGGTGACGGCCACGTACAGGCCCGCGAAGAGGCTGGACGCGACGGCCATCACGAGCAGCCCGAGGGCGAGGACGGCCGCGAAGGTGCCCGACGGCCCGACCCGCCGCGCGACGCCGGTCGCCGCGCCGACGACGCGGCCCGGCGGCCGGTCGCGACCGCGACGGGCCGGCAGGCGGCCGCCCGAGGGTCCGAGCCGGGTCACCCGTGGACGAGCGCGGAGGACGGCACGCGGTCGCGCTGGCGGACCGCGGCCGAGATGAGGCCCACGACGCCCGCGATGACGCCCACGACGAAGGTCGCGATGCCGCCGAGGATCCCCATGAGGACGATCCCGAACGTCCCGGCGCCGTCGTCGATCGAGGCGACGCCCGTCTGCGCGCTCCAGGTGGCGAGGATCGCGAGCCCGAGGGCGAGGACCAGCGCGACCACCGTGCAGCCGACGAGGTACCAGCCCCAGCCGGCGCCGCGCGCACGGGCCACGGCGAGGACGACGGCGACGAGGATCGCGAGCACGGGCACGCCGAGCGACAGGGTGAGGGCGAGGGCGGACGCGGTGTCGGGATCCATGCGTCGAGCGTAGGCCGCGCGGCTGAGGACGGCGAGGGACGGACGGACGGCTCCTAGCATGGGCGGATGGCGGGATCAGGGGGCGCGGACGACGACGACCGCGCCGCCCGCATCGCTGGGGTCGTCCTGGCCGCGGGTGCGGGCACCCGCTTCGGCGGCCCGAAGGCGCTCGCCGCCCGTCCCGACGGCACGCCCTGGCTCGCGACCGCGATCCGCGCGCTCGCCGACGCGGGCTGCTCCCCGGTGCTCGTGGTGCTCGGCGCCGCCGCCGACGAGGCCGCTGACCTGCTCCGCACGCTCCCCGAGGCGGTCGAGGCGGTCGTCGTCCGCGCCGACGACTGGGCCGACGGGATGTCCGCCTCCCTGCGCACGGCGCTCCGGGCCGCCGCCGCCCTCGATCCGACGCCCGTCGCGCTCGCGGTCGTCCCGGTGGACGTCCCCGACCTCGACGCGGCCACCGTCCGCCGCGTCATCGGCGTGGCACCCGTCGACCCGGGCACGCTCCGCCAGGCCGTCTTCGGCGGCCGTCCCGGGCACCCCGCGCTGCTCGGCCGCGCCCACTGGGACCCGCTCGCCGCGCACGTGGGCGGCGACTCCGGCGCACGCGCCTACCTCGCCGCCCACGACGCGCGGCCCGTGGAGGCGGCCGACCTCAGCTCGGGTGAGGACGTCGATCGGCACTCCTGAGACCGTCAGGAGTTCGACTCGGAGTGCCCCCCTGCGCCGTCGACGACCAGGTCGAGGTACGGATACGAGCTCGCGATGCCGCTGACGGCGTTCGCGAAGCAGCGCAGGCGGGCCTTCGCGGGACCCGTCGCCGCCCCGTAGCGGTCCTTCACGATGTCGAACTCCTGGAGGGCGCATGAGCCCCCGTAGGCCTGGATGTCCCAGTCGGCGATCTCGTCGATGCCGGACGCTCCCGCCGACCGGTGGTACGACGCGCGGAACTGCAACGTGAGCGTCGGCGTGTCGCTGATCACGAGGCAGTACGCCGTCACCCCGGCGCCGGTGTACCGGGAGCAGGCCTGGACGTCGTCGGGGTGGACGGCGCCGGCGCCGGGTGTCTCGACCGCCGTCGCGATGAAGGAGCCGTCGGCGAAGCGGGAGACGTGGTGGTCGAGCCCGTCGCGGCGGATGGTGTCGATCGAGGACGGCGCGACGCCGGTCGCGGCATCGACGATGCGTCCGCTCTCGAGCGCATGGAGGAGCCCCGGACGCAGCGCCTCGGGCACATCGAAGTCCGCGAGACGTCGGGCGATGCGCGCGTGGTCGATCGCGGAGCGCCCGACGGACGCGGAGTCGGGATGACCCGGAGGAGCGGCGGACGCCGGAGCCGCGGACGCGCAGAGCGCGAGCGTGGCGATGGACAGGATGGACAGGGTCGTGCGCGGGATCCGCATGCTTCCTCCGTACTGGTCGACCCTGACCTCCGCGGCTCGTACGAGGATCCTCATGCTTTCGCGACCAGGGCGCAGAGGATCGCCCACAGGCTCGCTCCTGGGAAGGGCGACGGGTCACGACGGGCCCGCGTCTCAACGCCACGGGCCTCAGCTCCCCAGCGCCTCCTCCAGCGCGTGCCAGGCGAGCAGCGCGCACGTGCCGCGCAGCGGGTAGCGGCCCGAGTCCGCCAGCGCGAGGGCGTCGCCGAGCCGGTCCTCGGCGCCGGGCCGGAGCTCGTGGGCACGGATCAGGGCGCGCAGCTCGACGACGAGCGCCGCCGCCTCCGCGGCCGTGCGCCCCTCGACCAGCTCCGCGAGCATCGACGCGGACGCCTGGGAGACGGTGCAGCCGCGGCCGTGCCAGCGGACGGCGATGCGGTCGGCGGCGTCGACCACGCCGTCCACGCCGTCGTGCGGGTGCGCCGGATCCGCCGCGAGCACCCGCAGGTCCACCACGTCCCCGCACGTCGCGTTCCGCTGCTCGGACGCGCCGAGCACGACGCCCGTCGACGGGATCCCCGCGCCCGGCTCGGCGACGAGCCGCCCCGGCGCCGACTCCGCCCGCAGCGCCGCGTCGCTGCCGACGCGGCGCCGCGCATGGTCGGCGATGAGCGCCGAGGCGACCTGCCGGTCGAGCGTCACCGCCCGACCGCATACCCCTGCGCCCCGCGCGGGTTGGCGGCAGCCCCGAGGAGTCCTGTGGCCGGATCGCGCGTGACGGCGGACAGCCGGCCGAGCGTCCAGTCCCCGACCACCTCGACCTCGTGCCCGCGGGCGCGGAGCTCGGCGATCACGTCCTCGCCCACCCGGCCCTCGACGACCAGGCCGCCGGGCGTCCACGTGCGCGGCCAGAACGATCCCGGCACGCTCGTCGTGTGGAACGTCGGCGCGTCCACGGCCGCCTGCGGGGAGAAGCCGCCGACGATCGTCCGCAGCAGGTACGGCAGCTGCCACTGGTCCTGCTGGTCGCCGCCGGGCGAGCCGAGCGCCTCCACCGGCTCGCCGTCGCGCGTGAGGAGCGTGGGCGTCAGCGTGGTCCGCGGGCGGCGTCCCGGCACGAGCGACGAGGGTCCGCCGGGCTCGAGCCACGTCATCTGCAGGCGCGTGCCGAGGCAGAACCCGAGCGACGGGATGAACGGCGACGACTGCAGCCATCCGCCGGAGGGCGTGGCGGAGATCATGTTGCCCCAGCGGTCGACGATGTCGAGGTGGCAGGTGTCGCCGCGGGTCTCGCCGGTGCGCGAGATCGTGGGCTCGCCCGTGCCGCCCGCGGAGACGGGCGCGTCGCCCTCCACCAGGAGCGGCGGCAGGAACGGCTCCACGCCCGCGACGCGCCCCGGACGCAGCTCGTGCGACGCCGTCTCCGCGATGAGCGCCCTCCGCTCGTCCGCGTACCCGGCCGACAGCAGCACGTCGAGCGGCGCGCCGCCCGGCACGGCGTCGCCGTAGTAGGCCTCCCGGTCGGCGAGCGCGAGCTTCTGGGCCTCGATGATGCGGTGGAT
The DNA here is from genome assembly GCF_979252985.1 of Clavibacter sp. AC415. Classification (NCBI taxonomy): domain Bacteria; kingdom Bacillati; phylum Actinomycetota; class Actinomycetes; order Micrococcales; family Microbacteriaceae; genus Clavibacter; species Clavibacter sp. AC415. The sequence goes on from NZ_CEEDAR010000016.1 coordinate 167,343, forward strand.
CCCCGCGGCCGTCGCCGGGTCGATCTCCTCGTCCGCGAACCCGTCGAGGATCCGCAGCGCCTGCAGCAGCGCGGGACCCTGCCCCCAGGCGTCCGTCTTCCAGACGCGCACCCCGCGGAACTCCACGGACACGGGGTCCTCCCACGACGCGCGCGAGGAGGCGAGGTCGTCGGCCGTGAGGAGGCCGGCGTGGTCGGTGCCGGTGGAGTGCCGGTGCGGCTCGCGGATGCTCGCCACCATCTCCTCCGCGACGAAGCCCTCGGCCCAGACGGCGCGGGCGGCGCGGATGCGGTCCGCGCGCCCGCCGTCGGGTCCCGCGGCGGTCGACGACTCGGCGAGGATCCGCTCCATCGCGGCCGCCCACGCGGGGTTCCGCACCAGCGTGCCCGCCGCGGGCGCCTCGCCCTCCGGCATCCAGAAGTCCGCGGACGCCGCCCAGTGGTCGCGGAACAGGTCGGCCACACCGGCGATGGTGCGTCGCACGCTCTCCAGCACCGGGTGCCCGTCGCGGGCGTACCCGATGGCGAAGGCCCAGACGTCGGCGAGCTCCCACGTGCCGTGGTCCTCGAGGAGCAGGAGCCACGCGTCGACCGCGGCGGGCACGGCCGCGGCGAGCGGCCCGGCCCCGGGGACGCGGTCGAGGCCCTCGGCGCGGAAGCGCTCGGGCGTGGCGGCGGCGGGCGCGGACCCCTGGCCCATGAGCAGCCGCGGCGCGTCCTGGCCGGCGACGTGCACGACGGCGGTCATGTCGCCGCCCGGGCCGTTGAGGTGCGGCTCGACGACGTGGAGCACGAAGGCCGCGGCGACCGCGGCGTCGAAGGCGTTGCCGCCGCGCTCGAGCACGGCCTGGCCGGTGCCGGACGCCAGCCAGTGGGTCGAGGCGCTCATGCCGAAGGTGCCGCGGAGCGTGGGTCGGGTCGTGAAGGCGTCGGGAGCGCGGAACGTCACAGGGGGTCCTTCCGGGTGGGATCCCCTCCAGTCGACCACACCGATTCCGCTCCGCGCGGGAATGCACCCGGCCGCGCGCGGCGTTGACCGGACGACCCGGGAGGCCCATGACTGACACCACTGGCGTCGGATTCCGATCCGAGCGCGGCCCGATCCTCATCGCCCTGATGATGACGACGGGCCTCGTGGCCATCGACGCGACCATCCTCGCCACGGCGGTGCCGTCGATCGTGGACGACCTCGGGGGCTTCGCCTCGTTCCCGTGGCTGTTCTCGATCTACCTGCTCGCGCAGGCCGTCTCGGTGCCCCTCTACGCGAAGCTCAGCGACACGGTGGGCCGGAAGCCGATCATCCTCATCGGCATCGGCCTGTTCCTGCTCGGCTCCGTCCTGTGCGGCCTCGCCTGGAGCATGCCCGCGCTCATCGCCTTCCGTGCCGTGCAGGGACTCGGCGCGGGCGCGGTGCAGCCGATGGCCATCACGATCGCGGGCGACATCTACACCGTGGCCGAGCGCGCGAGGACGCAGGGGTACCTGGCGAGCGTGTGGGCGGTCTCGAGCGTCGTCGGGCCGACCCTCGGCGGCGTGTTCTCCGAGTTCACGAGCTGGCGCTGGATCTTCCTCGTCAACGTGCCGCTGTGCCTCGTGGCCGGCTGGATGATCGTCCGCCGCTTCCACGAGTCCATCGAGCGCACGCGGCACCGCGTCGACTACGCCGGGGCGGCGCTGCTCACGGTCGGCCTCAGCCTGCTGATCCTCGCCGTGCTGGAGGGCGGGCAGGCGTGGGCGTGGGACTCCGCGCCGAGCATCGGCGCGTTCGCGGTCGGCGGGGTGCTCCTCGTCGCGTTCCTCCTGGTGGAGCGGCGGGCTGCCGAGCCCGTGCTCCCGCTCTGGGTCTTCTCCAGGCGCCTGCTGCTCACCACGACGCTCGTGTCCCTCGGGGTCGGCGCGATCCTCATCGGCCTCACCTCGTACGTGCCCACCTACCTGGAGGGCTCGCTCGGGGTGACGCCGCTCGTCTCGGGCCTCACGCTCGCGGCGCTCACCATCGGCTGGCCGATCTCCGCCTCCCTCTCCGGCCGCCTGTACCTCCGCATCGGGTTCCGCCGCACCGTGCTCATCGGCATGGCGCTCACGATCGCGGGCACCGGGTCCATCGCCCTGCTCGCGGGCACGCCGACCCTGGCGGGCATCGCGGCGGGCTGCTTCGTCGTGGGCCTGGGGCTCGGCCTCGTCGCGACGCCGAGCCTCATCGGCGCGCAGTCGAGCGTGGGCTGGGGCGAGCGCGGCGTCGTCACGGGCGCGAACCTGTTCGCGCGCTCCATCGGCAGCGCGGTCGGCGTCGCCGTGTTCGGGGCCATCGCGAACGCGATCTTCGCCGCGTCGTCCGGCGGGCAGCGCGACCCGGACACCGTGATCTCCGCGTCGGGCGCGGTCTTCCTCGCGGTCGGCGTCTGCGCGCTCGCGACCGTCGTCGCGGGCCTGCTGATGCCGGAGTCGCGCGTCGAGGACACCGAGATCGCGCGCCCGGCGCCCGTGGTCGACTGAGGGAGAGCCCGCGATTCGCGGGAATGCCGACCGCACGCCTAGGGTTGACCCAGATGCATACGTTCGCATAGACATGGAAGCAGGGCAGCATGGCGCAGGAGATCGAGCTCGGACTGGACACGTTCGGGGACGTCACGGTCGGACCCGACGGACGCGAGCTCCCGTACGCGGAGGTGATCCGCAACGTCGTCGCCGAGGGCGTGCTGGCCGACCAGGTCGGCGTGGACTTCATCGGCCTCGGCGAGCACCACCGCGACGACTACGCGATCTCCGCCCCCGAGGTGGCCCTCGCCGCCATCGCGGCCAGGACCGAGCGCATCCGGCTCGGATCCGCCGTCACCGTCCTCAGCTCCGACGACCCCGTGCGGGTCTTCCAGCGCTTCGCGACGCTCGACGCCGTGTCCGACGGGCGCGCCGAGGTCATCCTGGGGCGCGGCTCCTTCACCGAGTCCTTCCCGCTGTTCGGCTACGAGCTGAGCGACTACGAGCGCCTCTTCGAGGAGAAGCTCGGCCTGTTCGCCGAGCTCGTGAAGGAGTCGCCCGTCACCTGGAGCGGGAGCACCCGCGCGCCCCTCACCGACCACGGCGTCTACCCCAAGACCGCGAGCGGGCACCTGAAGACCTGGATCGGCGTCGGCGGCAGCCCCGAGTCCGTCGTGCGCGCCGCACGCCACGGCATGCCGCTCATGCTCGCCATCATCGGCGGCGAGCCGCACCGGTTCGCCCCGTACGCCGACCTCTTCGCCCGCGCGCTCGACCAGCTCGAGCAGCCGCGCCTGCCCGTCGGGATCCACTCCCCCGGCTACGTCGGCGAGACCGACGCCGAGGCGCGCGAGGCGTTCTTCCCCGACTACCAGGTCATGCACGCGCGCATCGGCAAGGACCGCGGCTGGCCGCCGCTGGCCCGCGCGTCCTACGAGCAGGAGATCGAGCACGGCTCGCTGTACGTCGGATCCGCCGAGACGGTCGCGCGCAAGATCGCCGCGACGCTGACGGCCGTCGGGGCCACGCGCTTCGACCTCAAGTACAGCGCCGGCCCGTTCTCGCACGAGCGGATGATGGGCGGGATCGAGCGCTACGGCACCGTCGTGGCGCCCATGGTGCGCGACATCCTGTCCTGATCCGTCGAGCCGCCCAGGGGTCGTCTGCGCGTCCGCGATGCAGGCGACCCGGTGCGCGGGATATCCTGCGATCGTCCCCGGACCGGGGGCATCGCGAGGGATGGGACGGGTGGCGATGACCGGCGCTCCGCCTCCCGCCCGACCCGGCCCCGACGACGCCGGGCGCGACGCCGAGCCGCGGGCGCTCGCCGCCGAGTCCCGGGCCCTCTCCGCCGGGCCGCTCGCCTCGCTCCGGTCGGCCACCGTCGGGCGGCTGCAGTACCGCATCCTGTACCGGGAGATGCGCCGCGCGACCTTCCCGCGCGACTCCCCCACCGGCTCGCAGCCCGGACCCGACCCCTACGGCCTGGCCGTGGTCGGGGAGGGCACGGCGGTGGGCTACCAGACCGTGTCGCACGACCTCGGCGTCGCCGGGCAGGTGGCGCACAAGCTCGCGGTGCGCACCGGCCGCGGCGTCTTCTGGTCCGTCCAGGCCTTCCCCGACTTCACCGTGCGCTCGTGGCGGGCCGGCATCGACGCGTTCCCCGCCTGGGCGAGCACCGACATCGCGGTCCTCGCGCTCGGCATCGGCGACGCCATCCGGTTCACGCCCACGCCCCTCTGGGAGTCGCTGCTGGAGGCCTGCATCGTCGAGGTGCGGAGCCGGATGCCCGTGGGGGGCCGGGTGCTGGTCATCGAGGTGCCGCCGCTCGAGATCTCCCCGGTGACTCCCCCGCCCATCGCCGGCGCCGTCGGGCGCCACGCGGACGCGCTCAACCGCACCACGCGGCGCGTCGTCGCCCGCCACGAACGGGTCGACAGCGTCCCGTTCCCCTCCTGGCGCATCCCCGACTTCATGGCCCCGAACCCCGAGGACACCCTCTACGGGCGCGTCTACCGAGCGTGGGCCGACCTCGTCGTCGACCGCATCGCGCCCGCGTCGTGACCGGCCCCGCGACCGTGCCCGACCCGGCCTCGCCGGACCTCCGGGACGGGTGGACCGCGGACGCCATCCGCGCCGCCGAGGCCCCGCTCCTCGCGGCCGGCGCGCAGCTCATGCGCGTCGCCGCCGCCGGCCTCGCGCGCCACTGCCGCGGGCTCGCCCCGACCGGATCGGTGCTGGTTCTCGTCGGCGCGGGGAACAACGGCGGCGACGCGCTCCTGGCCGCCGCGGAGCTCGCCCGCGACGGCCGCGAGGTGCGCGTCATCCGCACGGCGTCGCGCGTCCACGAGGCCGGTGCCGCCCGGGCGACCGCTGCCGGGATCGCCCTCACGCCGTCCGAGGAGCTCGACGACGCCGGCATCCGGGACCTCGGGCGCCGCGTGTCGCTCGTCGTCGACGGGATCCTCGGCATCGGCACCACCGCGAGCACCGCCCTCCGCGGCGAGGCTCGGCGCGTCGTCGGCGCGCTCCTCCCCGTCGTCCGGTCCGCCGACGGCCCCCGGGTGATCGCGTGCGACATCCCGAGCGGCACGGGCTGCGATGACGGGGCGGTGCCGGATCCGATCGTGCTGCCCGCCGACGTCACCGTCACCTTCGGCGCGGGCAAGGCCGGGCTCCTGCGCGAGCCCGCGCGCGGCCTCGCGGGGCGCGTGGTGCTGGTCGACGTGGGGCTCGACGTCGCCCGCCTCGGTCCGCCGTCCGTCACCGCCGGCGCCTGACGGCATCTACCCAGGTAGGGGAACCGCTCGCTACCCTGAGCCCGTGTCCACCGTCCTGACCCGCACGCTGCGCCTCGTCGCCGCGCGCTGGCCGGCGCTCCTCGCCTGGTACCTCGCGGGCTGGCTCGGGCACTACCTGCTCATCCAGCTCGCCGCGGAGCTCGGCGCCCGGAGCGCGCTGGCGGGGCTCCTGGTGCTCCCGCTCGCGATCCTCGCGCGGCTCGGCGCCTTCATCGCGATGTTCCTGGTGCTGCGAGACGAGCTGCCGGCGTTCGCGGGCGCCGCCGCCGCCGGCCGGGACGCCGTGGACCGCGGCCCGCTGCTGCGGCGCGGGCAGCGCGCCGCCGATCTCCTGCTCGTGAGCATCCTCCCGTTCTTCGCGTTCTACGCCTCCTGGAAGCTGCTGGCCGACGACACCGTCCAGTACGCCACGACGGCGCTGCGCCGCATCGACTACTTCCAGGACCTGCCCGTGGGCGGCCGCGTCCTCGACGTCGCCCTCGACGCGCGCACCGTCGCGGTCGTCGGGCTCGCCTTCGCCGGGCGGTTCCTGCTGAAGCGCTACGCGGAGCGCCTGCCGCGCTGGACGGCCCTCGTCGCGGTGTACCTCGAGTCGGTCTGGGTCTACCTGACGCTGTTCCTCCTCACGCAGTACCAGGAGCGGGCGCGGGAGTGGATCGACACGCGCGCCGCGAGCGCGTGGGCCGCCGACGTGCGCGCGGGGCTCACCGGGTACCTGGAGCCGCTCGCCGTGCTGTGGGACGGCATCGGGTGGGTGCTGGGCCAGGTGGGCGACGTGGTCCTCCTCCCGATCGCGTGGCTGACGCTCGCGGGCGTCGTCTACGGGCGCGCGCTCGCGCAGGCGGCGGCGCGGCGGCGCGCGGCGGACCCGAGCCGGGCCCTGGACCGCGGCTACCTGCGCGTGGCCGACCGCGTGCGGGCGCTCCCGGGCGGCGTCCGCCGCCGGGCGGCCGAGGTGGGCGAGGACCTCCTCAGCCGCTGGCGCCCGCTGGTCGACGCGGTGCGCCTGATCTGGCGCGCGGGCGTCCTGTCCATGGGCGTCTTCGTGCTCGCGTACGCCGTCGTGGAGGCGGGATCGTCGTGGCTGCTGTTCGGCGCCGTCCGGGCCATCGGGCCGCACGACCTGGTGACGTGGTGGATGAACGTCGACGACCTGCTGGGGTTCGGCGTCGACGTGGTGCTGGAGCCGCTGCGCATCTGCCTGATCGCGGCGGCGTACGACCTGTGCCTCCGCCGCCTCGAGGAGCGGCGCACGGCGGCGGGTGAGCCGTCCGCCGCGGCCCGGGAGTCCGAGGACCCCCGGCCGGTCACAGCGTGACGCGGAGGTAGCGCGGCAGCTGGTCGACGGTCTGCACCGCGAGCCGGAGGTCGGCGTCCTCGCCCGCGTCGACCGGCACGAGGAACCCCACGGCGGCCTCGTACCGGCCGAGCCGCGTGGAGTCGCAGCCCGTCGTCGTGGGGTCGTCGAAGTCGAGGTCGAGGTAGCTGGAGGACGCGGGCTCCCAGGTGCGGGCCGAGCGGTCGCCGTCCGCCTCGTCCAGCATCAGGGTGCACCCCTCCGACGCCCAGTCCACGATCGCGTGCGGGATGACGGTCATGTGGACGACGACGAGGTCGGTGCCCGCCGGGAGCTCCCGTTCGACGCCCGGGTCGCTCGACCAGCGGATCCGGTCGGCGCCGTCCACGCGCCACGTGGTGGTCCCGAAGTCCGTGTCCGCGCCGACCGCCACGTCGACGGGCTCCACCGGCCGGCCCTCGCGGAACCCGCCCCACTCGTTCTGGAACACGATGCCGACGGTGAGGGGCGCGAGCACCAGGGTCGCGACGAGGGCGACGCGGTTCCTCCGCCACCAGCCCGTCATCGCCGGCCCTCGACGGGCTCGTCCGTGGTCACGGCGTCCGCGACGGACAGGCGGGACAGGTCGACGGGGATCACGAGGAGCGAGTCGGTCCGCGCGTCGTCGGTCGCCGCGAGCCGCACGACCGCTCCCGCGGCGCCCGCTGCCGGCACGGCATCGCGCGGCACCTCGAACATGAGCGGCCCGTGCACCGGGATGCCGACGGACAGCGGGCGGTCGGCGATCGTCGCGAGGCCCGGCCGGGCGGAGGCGCTGTACACGTCCTCCCCCAGCACGAGCTCCGCGGTGCGGAGGCCCGCCGCGTACTCCGTCACGACGGCCTCCACGGACACGTCGACCACGACCCACGCGCCGGTCGTCTCCCCCACCCAGCCGTTCGACGCGGTCACGCTGCGGGCCGCGCGGACGTCCTCGACGGTCACGGCGACGTTGCGGCCCCGCACCTCCTCGCCGATGCGGCCGTGCACCTCGATGGGCGCCTGCCACTCGGACTCCGTGGGCGCCGTCCGCAGGATGAGGGACGCCGTCGCGATCACCGCGGCCAGCGCGGCCGCCGTGCCGATCCGGCGGAGGGCCTCCCGGCGCACGGGCGTCACCCGTCAGCCCCCGCGCCGACGTCCTCGAACGGGACGGTGGCCCGCGCCTGCACGAACGGCTCCTCGAAGCGCTCGCCGTAGGTCACGAACCCCTCGGCGCGGTAGGTCTTGTCGTACACGTCGACCGGCAGGTCGGCTCCCGCCTCGGCCTGCACGGCGTCGCCGTCGACCTCCCAGACGAACGCGAGCTCCATGGGCACATGCGGCTGCAGCTCGGGGCGGGACGTGCCGTCGGCGAGGAGCAGGACGGCCACCGGATCCGTGTCCTCGTCGACGCCCGCGATGCCGACAGGGCGCAGGTTGTCGGCGGCGCCGGTGCCCGCCGTCGTCGGGACGGGGCCGTCCCACACGTCCTCCACCGTCGCGATCACGGCGAGGAGCCGCCGCCCGTCCTCCGGCTCGAGGCCCGCCTCCGGCAGGGCGTCGATGAGCCGGGCGCGCTCCACGGCGATCCGGAGCTGGGCGCCCGTCACCGCGTCCCCGGCGCCGAGCGTCGGCAGCGCCTCCACGGGCGCGTCCTCGAGGCCGCCGAACGCGGCGGAGGCCGCGAGCACCACGAGGGTGGAGCCCGTCACGAGCCAGCGGGTCGGCACCCGGTCGGACAGCCGGGCGGCCCGTGCGCGCCACTCGGCGGGATATCGCGGGGCTCGGCGACGGCCGGCACGGCGGCCGGCGGCGCGGAGGGGTGCCGCCGGCTCCGTAGTCGGCGTGTCGCGTTCGGTCACGCCGTCAGGCTAGTGTCCGGCCGCCGGGACGGCCAGGTCCGGGCGGCAGGGCCATGCCGTGCGGAGCGGCACGTGCAGGTCCACGGCGTGCGGGTCCACGGCGTGCGGGGCGATGGCGTGCAGGGCGGGACCTGCGGGATCCGGGCGACGCCCGGACCCCGCGGGGCGTCAGGCCGGCGCCACGTCGATGAGCACCTTGCCGGTCACGCCGTCCTCGACCGCCTGGTGCGCGTCGGCGGTCCGCTCCAACGGGAAGCGGTGCAGCGGCAGGCCCGCCTCCTCGCCGACGGGCAGGGCGCCGTCGATGAGCGCGAGGTGGATGTCGGCGCGGGCGGCGTCCAGCGCCTCCTGGCCGACCGTGTACAGCAGCAGGAACTGGTACCGCAGGTTCTTCACGAAGCTGTCGACCACGGGGAGCGTGACCGTGTCGCCGCCGTTGTTCGCGTACACCGCGATGGAGGCGCGGTTCCGGGCGACGCGCTGGTTGAGCCCGGCGTTCTGCGCCGGGGCGACCTCCACGACGAGGTCGACGCCGTCGGGCGCGATCTCGAGGATCGCCGCCGCCGCGTCGGTCGCGCGGTAGTCGACGACGTGCTGGGCGCCGGCGGCCGTGGCGAGGGCGCCCTTCTCCGGGGAGCTGACCGTGGTGATCACGGTGGCGCCGGCCCAGCGCGCGAGCTGGATGGCGGCGTGGCCGACCGCGCCCGCGCCGCCCGCGACGAGGACATGCCTGCCGGCGAGGGCGCCCGGTGCGAGGCGCGACGGGCCGTCCTCGGCGACGGTGAGCGCGCGGTGGGCGGTGACGGCGGGGACGCCGAGGCTGGCGCCGAGGTCGAAGGACAGGCCGTCGGGCAGGGGCGCGACGCGGTCCACCGGGAGCACCGTGCTCTCCTGCGCGGTGCCGGTGGGGCGGCCGTGCGCGGCCAGCATGATCCAGACGCGGTCGCCCACGGCGAGGTCGGTCACGTCGGGGCCGACGGCGTCGATGACGCCCGCGCCGTCCTGGTTGGGGACGACCTCGGGGAACGGGAGCTCCTGGCCGGGCGACCCGCCGTCGCGGGACTTCCAGTCGGTGGGGTTCACGCCGGACACGACGACGCGGACGCGCACCTCGCCGGGGCCGGGTGCTGCCTCGTCGCGGTCGACGGGCTGCAGGACGTCGGGGGCACCGGTGCGGGTGTAGGTGATCGCTCTCATGCCACCATCCAACGCCCGGCGCCCGTGAGGTGTTCCTGCCCTCAGCCGCCGAGCGTGTCGTGGGTGAGCCGGCCGCCGAGGAGGGTCGCCGACACGCGCATGGCGCGGAGGTCGTCCGCGGTGGTCGACGGCGCGAGCGGATCCGCCTCCACGACCGCGATGTCGGCCCGCTCCCCGGGCGCCACGCGCGTGCGGACGGACGCGTCGAGCGCCGCGGCGCGGTCGATGGCCTGCTCCGGGTGCCACGGCGCCCGGCCGTCGCGCGACCGGCCGACGGCGGCGGACATGGTGGCCCACGGATCCAGCGGCGCGACGGGGGCGTCGGAGCCGAGCACGAGGCGGGTGCCCGCGGCGCGCAGGTCGGCCAGGGGGAACGCGCGGCCCGTGCGGCCGGCCCAGTAGACGTCGGCGACGTCGCGGTCGTCCATGGCGTGCTCCGGCTGCACGCTCGCGACCACCCCGAGCGCCGCGAAGCGCGCCACGTCCTCGCGGGTGAGGAGCTGCGCGTGCTCGATGGAGCCCGCGAGCCCGTCGGCGTCGCGGTGCGCGCCGTGCAGCGCCTCGTCGAGGTGCGCGAAGGCGTCGAGGGCGAGCCGGTTCGCGTGGTCGCCGATGGCGTGAATCGCCGGCCGCAGCCCCTGGCGCGCGGCCCTCAGCATGATCCCCCGCAACTCGTCCGGCGGTACCGACAGGGTGCCGCACGCGCCGCCGTGGGCCGCGCCGCCCTGGCCGTCGAGGTCGGGGTACGGGTCGAAGCAGTACGCGGTGCGGGTGTTGAGCGACCCGTCGGTGACGACCTTCGCGGGGCCGACGCGCACGAGGCCCCCGGTGCCCGGGAGGAGGTCGCCCGTGCGGAGCCCCTCGTCGCGGGCGCGGTCGAGGTGCTGCGGCCAGACGCCGTACTCGACGCGGAGCGCGTCGTGGCCGAGGGCGGCGAGGCGGCGCCAGCGGTCCTGGTTCTCGTCGATCTCGAGGTCGACCACGCCGACGACGCCGCGGCGGGCGGCGTCGCGCGCGACCTGCACGGCGCGTGCGTCGAGCGACGACGCGTCGCCCTCCTCCACGCGGTACATGAAGTCGAAGCAGTCGTCCTCCCGCAGGAGGCCCGTGGGGTGGTCGCCGTAGCCGTGGGGCGCGAGCGCCGCGGAGCTCGCCCAGCAGCAGTGCAGGTCGCCGCTGACGAGGAGCACGGGGGTGTCGCCCGCGACGGCGTCGAGGAGCCCCTTCGTGGGGAGGTCGGGCCAGAGCCCGTCGCGGAAGCCGTAGCCGACGAGCGCCTCGGGGGCGCCCGCGGTCGTGACCGCGCCGGACGCCGCGTCGCGGGCGGCCAGCGCATCGCGGACGAGCGCGACGGCCTCCGCGGCGGAGGCGACGCGGGACAGGTCGAGCCGGCGCGACACCTTCGTCCACTGGGTGAAGTGCACGTGGCCGTCCCACAGGCCCGGGATCACGAAGCGGCCGTCGAGGGCGCGGGTCTCCACGCCCGCGGCGTCGGCGGATCCGGCGGGGACCACCGCGGCGATCGCCCCGTCGCGCACGAGCACGTCGACGGGCGCGTCGGATCCGGGCAGGCGTCCGCCCGCGAGGAGCAGCGCGGTCACTCCGCGGCCCCGGGGGCGCCGGTCGCGTGGGTCGCGCCGTCGGCGCGGGCGGCCGCGCGCCGCATCTCCGCGGCGAGCGCCGGGTTCGGGTACTCCGCGCCGTGCTCCAGCTCGTGGAGGACGCGCTCGACGACGTGGGCGGGCTTGTTCTGGCTGAGCTTCGCCTTCGCCACGACGCGCGTGGCCACGAGGCGGAGGCCCACGGTGCCGGCGCTGATGCGGGCGGCGTACGCGGCGTCCGGCGCCGTCCCCCGATCCGGCGCGGCTCGGGCATGCGGTCCTCGAAGTGGTCGACGAGCGCGCCGAGCACGCGCAGGTTCTCGTCCGCGGAGAGGATCTCGACGCGGCAGGTGAGGTGCGCGCTGATGTGGTTCCAGGTGGGGACGGCCGGGTCGGCGTCGTACCAGCCGGGCGACACGTAGCCGTGCGGGCCCTGGACGATGACCAGCACCTCGGCGTCGGCTCCCGAGCGCTCGCCGAGCTCGTGGATCCGCTCGTCGGGTCGGCCCACGTGGGTGAGCAGCGTGAGGTCGTCGCGCGCGGGATCCAGCAGCACCGGGTAGTGCGACGCGACGAGGCCGGCGCCCGTGCCGCTGACGATCGTGGCCCACGGGTTCTCGGCGACGAGGCGGCGGATCTCGGCCACGTCCTCGAGCGCGAACGACGGGTTCTCCCTCACCGGGCGGCCCGCCGCGGCTCGAGGGCGGACGAGGGAGCGAGGCGCATGACGGGATGCTACCGGCCGCCGGCGCGGCGGGAGACCGCCCTCACCGCGCGCGGAGGCCCTCGAACCCGTCGTCGCGCCACTCGCCCGGGAGATGCTCCCCCGCCTCGGCCGCCCGCACCTCGCGCTGCCGCAGCTCGACGCGGCGGATCTTCCCCGACGCGGTCTTCGGCAGCTCGCCGAACTCGATGCGGCGCACCCGCATGAACGCGGGGCAGCGCTCCCGCGCGTGCCGCAGCACGGCGAGCGCCGTCTCCGCGTCCGGCTCCCAGCCCGCCGCGAGGTGCACGTACGCCTTCACGACGTTCAGCCGCACCGGGTCGGGGGCGCCGACGACCGCGGCCTCCGCGACCGCGGGGTGCTCGATGAGCACGCTCTCGACCTCGAAGGGCGACACCTTGTAGTCGGAGGACTTGAAGACGTCGTCGGTGCGGCCGATGAAGGTGATCGAGCCGTCCGCGTCGCGCCGGGCCACGTCGCCCGTGTGGAAGTACCCGCCCCGCATGGCCTCGCTGGTGCGGGCGTCGTCGCCCAGGTACCCGGCCATGAGGTTCACGGGCCGGGTCGCGAGGTCGAGGCAGGTCTCGCCCTCGTCGGCGGGCTCGCCCGTGACGGGGTCCACGAGGACGAGGTCGACGCCCGGGAGCGCGGTGCCCATGGAGCCCGGCACGACGGGGTCGCCGGGCGCGTTCGCCACGATGGCGGTGGTCTCGGTCTGGCCGTAGCCGTCGCGGATCACGAGCCCCCACCACTCCTCGATGCGCGCGATGACCTCCGGGTTCAGCGGCTCGCCCGCGGACACGATCTCCCGGAGCCTCCCCGGCCGCTCGCGGATCCCGGCCTGGATGAGCATGCGCCACACCGTCGGCGGGGCGCAGAACGTGGTGACCTCGGCGCGGTCGAGCTGCTCGACGAGCGCGTGGGCGTCGAACCGCGCGTAGTCGTGCACGAAGACGGTGGCCTCGGCGATCCACGGCGCGAAGAAGCAGCTCCAGGCGTGCTTCCCCCAGCCCGGCGAGCTGATGGCGAGGTGCACGTCGCCGGGCTGGAGGCCCAGCCAGTAGGCGGTCGTGAGGTGGCCGACCGGGTACGAGACGTGCGTGTGGACGACCATCTTCGGCCTGCTCGTGGTGCCGGAGGTGAAGTAGACGAGCGCGGGATCCGTGGACGCGACCTCGACGCCCACCCGGTCGGCGGGCGCGCCGTCGGCGTCGCGGTAGTCGACCCAGCCGCGGGGCGCGGGGGCCGCGTCCGTCGCGCCGATCGCGATGCGCGCGTAGCCGCCGGGCACGTCGTCGAACACGGCCGTGTGCGCGAGGTCGGCGATGACCTGGCGGACGCCGGCGCGCTCGACCCGGTCGGCGAGGTCCGCGGCGCCGAGCACGGTGGAGGTGGGCAGGATCACGGCGCCCGCCTTCATGATCGCGAGCATCGTCTCCCAGAGCTCCACCCGGTTCCCGAGCATGAGCATGACGTGGTCGCCCCTCCGCACGCCCTGCGCGACGAGCCAGGTCGCGACCCGGTCGGATCTCGTCGCCATCTCGTCGAAGGTGAGGCTGCGCTCGGATCCGTCGCCCGCGACCACGCGCAGCGCCACCCGGTCGTTCCCGCGGGCGATCCGGTCGAACCAGTCGACGGCCCAGTTGAAGGCGTCGCCCACGTCCGGCCAGCGGAAGCGCTCGGCCGCGGATGTCCGGTCGGTGCGCATCTCCTGCAGGAGGTCACGGGCGGCGCGGTAGGAGGAGTCGGCTTCGGGCATGGGTACATCCTGCTGCCCGCGCCTCCCGGCCGGGCGCCGGGGATCCGGGGACCGCACCGATCGGCGCCGGGCTCCGAAGCGAACAGGAAGTGCACGAACTCATCACTGAGGGAAGGACCGCCGCATGACCGAGATCACCGCCCACCACGGGCTCCTGAAGGACACGCACCTGCACGTCGACGACACCGGGGGCACGGGCCGCCCCGTCGTGCTCATCCACGGCTGGCCGCTCTCCGGCGAGTCCTGGAAGAAGCAGGTCCCCGCGTTCGAGGCCGCCGGCTTCCGCGTCATCACCTACGACCGCCGCGGCTTCGGGCGCAGCGACAAGCCGCTCACGGGCTACGACTACGACACGTTCGCCTCCGACCTCGACGCGCTCCTCGACCAGCTCGACCTGGTCGACGTCACCCTCGTCGGCTTCTCGATGGGCGGCGGCGAGATCGCCCGCTACATCGGGACGCACGGGGAGGCGCGCCTGCACAGCGTGGTGTTCGCCTCCGCCGTGCCGCCGTACCTGATGCAGGGCGACGACAACCCGGACGGTCCGCTCACGAAGGACGCGGCGGCCGAGATGACCGCGGGTCTCACGAAGGACGAGGACTCCTTCTACGACGGGTTCACCACCGCGTTCTTCTCCGCGGACGGCGTGGTGAAGGTCACCGAGGAGGAGCGCCAGGAGGCCATCGCGCTCGCGCACCAGTCGAGGAAGCACGCGGCGCTCGCGTCGATGGCCGCGTTCGCGACCACGGACTTCCGCGACGACCTGACGAAGGTCACCGTCCCGACCCTCGTCATCCACGGGGACGGCGACGGCACCGTCCCCTTCGAGGGCTCCGGCGCACGCACGCACGCCGCCATCGCCGGGTCCGAGCTGCACGTCATCGCGGGCGCCCCCCACGGCGTCACGGTGAGCCACCCCGAGGAGTGGAACCGCGTCGTGCTGGAGTTCCTCGCGAGGTAGGACGCACCACCCGCAGGGGCGCTGATCCGGTCGGGTCAGCGCCCCTGCGTGCGCTTGTAGGGCTTCGGCTGCCCCTTGACGACCGGCGCGCGGCCCTGGCCCTTGGACGCCTTCGCCTTCCCGCCGGCGGGCGGCTTCGGCGCCTCGGGCGGGGTCGACGGCTTCGCGAGCTCCTCGAGCGCCTCCTCGTAGGCGAGGCGGCCGGTCTTCGTCAGCCGCGTCTCGGTGGCCTGCGGGTCGAAGACGGCCTTGCCGTAGTGCTCCTCGACGGCCCGGATGGAGGATGCGAGCTTCGCGCGCGAGATGCCGAGCTGATCCGCGGCCTTCGGCAGGTGCAGCACCTCGGCCGCGACCACGAAGTGACGCTGGTGGCTGATCTTCACGCGTGGTGCCTCTCGTCGCGGCGGATGCCGGAGGTCCCACGGTACAGGCCGGGCGCGGCCGGTCCCGGCGGCGGCCGTCCGCGCCTGGGCGCGCCCGGGCGCACCCACGCGACGCGGGGGCCCGATGCGCCCGGTAGCGTCGAGGCCGGGACGGATCCGACGAGGGGGCACGGCGTGGCGGGACTCGAGGTCGTGGCGGCGGTGATGATCCGCGACGGGCGCGCGCTCGCCTGCCGTCGGGCGCCGCACAAGCCGGGTGCGGGGACGTGGGAGTTCCCGGGCGGCAAGGTCGAGGCCGGCGAGCGGCCCGAGGCGGCGCTCGCGCGGGAGATCCGCGAGGAGCTCGGGATCGACGTGGCCGTCGGCGCCCTCGTCGACCGCTCCGAGGTGCCCGTGGGCGACCGCGTCGTCGACCTCGCCTGCTACCGGGTGGAGCCGCTCGGTCCGCCGCCCACCGCGAGCACCGACCACGACGAGCTGCGCTGGGTGCCGCTCGCGGACCTCGGCGACCTCAGCTGGTCGGCACCCGACCTGCCCGCCGTGCGGAGCCTGGTGCTCGCCGCCCGGCACCCGGACGCCGACCGGCTGATCGACCCGGCCGCCCCGCGACCGGCCCCGGATGCCGAGCACGACCGGCACGCCGGGCGCCTGCGGGTGCTGTCCGCGGACGCCGCGGCTGCGCTCGCCGCGCTCCGGGCCGGGGTCCGCGCCGCCGGGGACGCGGGCCTCGACGCGCACCGGATCGCGGCCGCCGCCGGCCTCGCGCTGCGGGACGTCGAGGACCTGCTCGGCGGAGGGACCGCCGACCCGGCTTGACCTCCAGGGCACTCGAGGTGCTGGGATCGCCGCATGCGCATCCACCACGTGACCCTGCCCGCCCGCGACACCGCCGAGGTCGCCGACGCCTACTCCGCGCTCGGCTTCCCGACCCGCACGTCCTCCGAGGGGGTCGAGGTCGAGATCGGCGCGACGCGGCTGTCGTTCACCGCCGGTCCGGCGTACGGCGGCGCCCACCACCTCGCCGTCACGATCCCGACGGGCACCCTCCGGGCGGCGCGCGAGTGGCTCGGCGAGCGCGCGGACGTGAGCGCCGTCGACGGACGGGACGAGTTCGCGGGACCGGGCACCTGGGACTCCCGATCCGTGTACTTCCGGGGGCCCGACGAGCAGGTGCTCGAGCTCATCGAGCGGCGCGCGATCCCCGCCGGCGACCGGCCGGACGCGCCGTTCCGGGCCGCCGAGGTCGTGGGCGTCAGCGAGGTGGGCGTCGTGGTCGACGACGTGGACGCGGCCGTCCGCGCGCTGGGGGACGCGGGCCTGCACGCCTACGGGGACTTCGCCGCCCCGGGCTTCGCGGCCGTGGGCGACGTGCACGGCCTCGTGATCCTGGTGGCGCCCGACCGCGCCTGGGTCCCCGAGGGGGTCCAGGTCGCCGCCGCGACGCCCGTGGTGGTCGACGCCGGCCTCGGACGGGAGGTCGTGCTCGCGCCGGGCGCGCGGATCCGCTGACGGCGTCGACGCTCGACGCCACCGATGGGCGACGCACGACGGCGTTGACGCTCCGAGGCAGCGCGACGTAGTGTAGGTACACCGTGTACGTACTCATCGACGAGGGTGCGCGCGGGCAGCGTCGCCCCATCGATCAGAGGAGATCAGCCATGGCACCCGACCCCCTACCCACGAGCCGCGTCCCGCTCTTCGACGGCATGAACCGCATCCCCGGCGGGCTCATGCTCATCCCGCTCATCGTCGGATCCGTCGTGGGCACCTTCGCCCCCGGGTTCCTGGAGCTCGGGAACTTCACGACCGCGCTCTTCCGCGACAGCGCGCTGCCCCTCATCGGCATCCTGATCTTCGCGACGGGCATGCAGATCACGCTCCGCACCTCGGGCCCCGTGCTCGCGACCTCCGGCGTGCTGCTGCTGACGAAGTCGATCATCCCAGCGGCCATCGTCGTCGTGATCGGCAACGTGGTGGGCATCGACGGCCTGCTCGGGGTGTCGATCCTGGCGCTCCTGGTGAGCATGGACAACAGCAACGGCGGCATCTGGCTCGCCTTCACCGGCCGGTACGGACGCGAGCGCGACCGCGGCGCCTACATCGCGAGCGCCGTCAACGACGGCCCGTTCTTCTCGCTGCTGTTCCTCGGCGCGGCCGGCCTCGCCGACATCCCGTACACGCTGCTGCTCGCCGCCGTGATCCCCCTGCTGCTCGGCGTGATCGTCGGCAACATGGACGCGAGGTGGACCGAGGTCATGCGCCCGATCCCGAACATGGTCATCCCGTTCTTCGCCTTCGCCCTCGGCACGGGGATCGACCTCGGCAACGTCGTCTCGGGCGGCCTGTCGGGCATCGTGGTGGGTGTGATCGCCACCGTCTTCACAGGCACCGTCGCCTACCTCGGCTACCGGTTCCTGCTGCGCCGCGGGAAGGAGTCCGGCCTCGGCATCGCGTCCGCGACCACCGCCGGCAACGCCATCGCCACGCCCGCGATCGTCGGCGCGGCGGACCCGTCCTTCGCGCCGTACGTCGAGGTGGCGACCGCGCAGGTCGCCTCGGCCGTGCTCGTCTCGGCGGTGCTCGCCCCGATCCTCGCGGCATGGGTCCTCAAGCGCGAGGGCGGGATGCAGGCCATCGCCGACGACCGCGCCCGCGACGAGGAGCGCGACGCCGCCGCCCTGGCCGCGGCAGCCGGCGAGGACCGGGACGCGGACCGCGGAGATCCCGGATCCGCCGGACGGCACAGCACCGGCCCGGGTGCCGCATGACGGCCGCCGCCCTCGCGGGTGCCGCCATCCGGAACCCGGCCCCGGTCGGATCCGTGGCCATCGTCGCCGACGACCTCACGGGCGCCGCCGACTCCGCGGTGCAGTTCGCCCGCGCCGGCTGGGCGGCACGACTGGCGCTCGGCCCCGCGGTCGCGCAGCACGGGGCCGACGGGTCGGTCGTCGCGATCGTCACGGACGCCCGCGCGGCGTCCCCGGACGCGGCGCGGACGGCCACCCGCGCCGCCGTGGCGCGCGCCGTCGAGGTCGGCGACGACCGCCTCTTCCTCAAGATCGACTCGACCATGCGGGGCACCGTCCACGAGCAGGTGCAGGGCGCCCTCGCCGCGTGGGAGTCGCGCGCCGCCGGAGCGGTCGCCGTCGTCTGCCCGGCGTACCCCGCCATGGGCCGCACGATCGAGGACGGGCACCTCCTCGTCGACGGGGCCGGCGTCGAGACGACGTCGGTCGGCCGCGACCCCGTGACCCCGGTCACCACGAGCGCCCTGGCCGACCTCCTCCCCGGCAGCGCGCACATCGACGCCGCGTCCGACGCCGCCGACCTCGCCGACCGCATCGCCGCGGTCGCGGCCGCGGGGGCGCGCGTGGTGACGGTCGACGCGGTCGCCACGGCCGACCTGCGCTTCGTCGCGGAGGCCTTCGCGCTCCTCGGCCCGCGCGCCGTCCCCGTGGGATCGGCGGGGCTCGCCGCCGAGATGGCGCGCGTGTGGGGCACGGCCCCCGCGCCCGCGGTAGCGGCACCCGCGAGCGGCGGCGAGGCGGCCGCGGGCCGGCCCACCCGTCCCCGCCACGTGGTCGTCGTCGTCAGCTCCCTCCACGACGTCTCCCGCGGCCAGCACGCGCACCTCGTCGCCGCGGCGGCCGACGGCTCGCTCGCCGAGCCGGTCCGCACGATCGCGCCGACGCTCGACGACCTCGTGCGCGACGGCGCGCCGCGGACCGACGCCGAAGAGCCCGGAACCGCGGATGCCGATGGCGGCCCATCCCCGTCGGTCACCGTCGTGCTCGCACCCGACCGGGACGCCACCGCGCACCCCGCCGGCCCCGGGTCGCCGACGACCGCCGAGCGCGTCGCCGCCGGGCTCGCCGCCGTGGCCGAGCGGGTGATCGCCCGGGACGGCGCGAGCGCGCTCGTGCTGATGGGCGGCGAGGGCGCGCGTGCCGTCCTGGACCGGCAGGGCGCCGAGGCGATCCTCGTCCGCGACGCCATCCGCGAGGGCATCCCCGTCGGCGCCATCGAGGGCGGGCGCCTCGACGGCCTCGCCGTCGTCACCAAGGCGGGCGGCTTCGGTCCGCCCTCCTCGCTCACCGACATCGTCCCCGAGCTCCTCGACCCGCCCGCATCCACCCCCACGCAAGGAGAAGCAGAATGACCCTCCCCCGCCTCGCCATCACCCTCGGAGACGTCGCCGGAATCGGCCCCGAGATCACCGCGAAGACCCTGCTCGGCCACGACGACCTCCGCGAGCAGGCAGTCTGCGTCGTCATCGGCGACGAGGCAGCCATGCGCCGCGGCGTCGAGGCCGTCGGCGGCGACCCCGAGACGGTGCGCGTCATCGCCTCCGTCGCGGACGCCCGCAACGCGCCGGGCACCATCGAGCTGATCCAGACGGGCCCGTCCCTCGCGGACGTCCCGGTCGGCGAGCTCAGCCCCGCCGCCGGCGACGGCGCGTACCGCTTCGTCGTCGAGGCGTGCCGGCTGGCGCGCGAGGGCGAGGTCGACGGCATCGTCACGGCGCCGCTCAACAAGGCGGCCATGCACGCGGGCGGTCACAGGTGGCCCGGCCACACCGAGCTGCTGGCGCACGAGTTCGGCGTGGAGAACTTCTCGCTCGTGCTGTCCGCGGGCGAGCTGTACTTCTTCCACCTCACGACCCACGTCTCCATGCGGCAGGCGATCGACGACATCACGCCCGCGCGCACCGGCGACGTGCTCGACCTCGCCGGGGCGTTCGCCGCTTCGATGGGCACGCCGGACGAGCTCATCGGCCTCGCGGGCCTCAACCCGCATGCCGGCGAGAACCGCCTCTTCGGCGACGAGGACGCGGACATCCTCGCTCCCGCCGTCGAGGCCGCGAGGCAGCGCGGGCTCAACGTGGTCGGCCCCGTCCCGGGCGACGCGCTCATCCCCGCGGCCGTCCGCGGCAAGTACAAGCTCGTCGTGGCCTGCTACCACGACCAGGGTCACGCACCGTTCAAGGCGGTCTACGGCGACGACGGCGTGAACATCACCGTGGGCCTGCCCGTGGTGCGAGTGTCCGTCGACCACGGAACCGCGTTCGACATCGCCGGGCAGGGCATCGCCCGGGAGGCGAGCCTCGTACTATCGGTGGAGCGCGCCGCCGCCCTGGCCCCCGGCTGGGACCACGTATGGCGCACGGCGCAGAGGGCCGACGCCCCCGCCGCCACCGCCTGAGACGTGACCACCGAGGAGACCGTGCCGAACCGGATCGACGACCTGGATCCCGGCGCGGTCTCCCCGTCGAACCCCGGCCCCCTGCACGCGCAGCTCACCGGCGTGCTGCGGTCGCGGATCGTCGACGGCGTCTGGCCGCCCGGCGCGCAGCTGCCCACCGAGGCGGAGCTGCAGGAGCGGTACGGCATCTCCCGCTCGGTCGTGCGGCAGGCGCTCCTCTCCCTCACCGCCGACGGGCTCGTCCAGCGCGGACGCGGCCGCGGCAGCATCGTCGCCCCGCGCGGCGAGCTGCACCGGCTCGTGCAGCGCGTCTCCGGGCTCTCCGCGCAGGTGCCGTCCGTGACGACGCGCGTGCTCGAGCTGGCACCCGGCCACGACGCCGACGCCCAGCACGCGCTGGGCGGATCCGACCTGCACCTCCTCCGCCGCATCCGCTCGGCCGGCGGCGAGCCCGTCGCGCTGATCCACACCTGGCTGCCGAGCGGCATCGCCGGACGGCTCACGACGGAGGACCTGACGGACGCGTCCCTGCACGCGCTGCTCCGGGCGCGGCTCGGGATCGCGGTCGTGTCCGGTCGTCGGCAGGTGCGCGCCGTCGGCGCGGCCCCCGAGGTCGCGTCGGCGCTCGGCGTCGCGGAGGGCGCACCGGTCCTGGTGCTGGAGGGCACGAGCACGGACGCCTCCGGCGGACCCGTCGAGGTGTTCCGCACCTGGCACCGCGGCGACCGCTTCGTGTTCGACGTCGACGTGCTGACGGGCGACGCGGGCGCGCCAGCGCCCGCGCCCGGGACGGTGCGCGCATCCGCGCCCGCGCCCGCGCCCGCGCCCGTGCCCGAGGCGCAGGCAGACGGCATCGCCGACCGCGCCCGCGCGCTCGCCCGCGAGCTCGACCAGCTCGCCCGCCGGCTGGGCTGACGCGAGCGGCGCCGGGAGCGCTGGGGAGGAACGGACGACCGCGGGCGGCAGGCCGCCTACCGTCTCCGTACCGCGGCCCTCGCCGCAGCACCCCCACATCGAACAGGAGCATCCCCATGCCCATCCTCACCTCCGCGCCGCGCCTCCGGCCCGCCGCCCTCACCGCGCTGGCGCTCGTCGCGATGCTGGCCGTGCCCACCGCGGCCCAGGCCGCCCCCGCGCACCATCCCGCCCACGCCCGCACGGCATCGGCCCCGGCGCAGCGTCACGTCACGCACCCGATCACCACCACGACGGTCCCCGCCAGCCCGTCGCTCGGCTTCGGCGGAGGCACCATCTTCGCCCCGGCCGACACCGGCCGTGCCGTCCTCGGCAGCGTCATCGTCACCCCCGGCTTCACCGACACGCAGGCTGGCATGCGCTGGTACGGCACCGACCTCGCGGCGGAGGGCTTCGTGGTCCTCACCATCGACACGCTCGACCCCGACCGCTACGACACCCCCGAGGCGCGCGCCACGCAGATGCTCGCCGCCGCCGACTACCTCACCGGCGAGAGCGCCGTGAGGTCCGTGGTCTCGAAGGACCGCGTCGGCCTCCTCGGCTTCTCCATGGGCGGGGGCGGCGTGCTCCAGGCCGCGCAGTCCCGCCCCTCCATCAAGGCGGCGGTCGCGCTCATGCCGTTCGACTTCTCCTCCGACCCGGACGGCGGCGCCCCTGGCTACCCGCGCCTGACGACGCCGGCGCTGGTGGTGTCGGCGCAGGCGGACGACCTCGCCGACCCGACGCTCATGGTGAAGCCGATGTACGACTCCATCCCGAAGGGCACCCCCAAGCAGTACCTGCAGCTGCGGGGCGCCGGTCACCAGGCCGGCCAGACCACGCCGAACGGGACCATCCGCGTCGCGGCGACGGCCTTCCTCAAGCGCTACCTCGACGGGAACGGCGCCTACGGCAAGTTCATCTGCTCGGCCCCCGCGGTGACGCCGACGGGTCTCGATCAGCGAGTCGACCAGCACCTGCGTCGATTCGCGCCGGCGCTGACCGCCCCGGCATCCGTCGACCGTCCGCGGCGTCCGACCTCCGGGTCGGGCGCCGCGCGCGTGCGCGGCATGCGGGACCTAGGGTGGGAGGGATCCACCATCCGCCCCCGCTCGTCCCGGGCCGGCCACCGAACGGAGCGCTGATCGCGCTGAGCACCACCCCGCCCCCCGCGGACCCGCGTCGCCCCCGCAGGGACCCGGGTGCCGCGCGCCCGCCGCGCCAGCGTCGCCGCCGCGTCAACCCGCAGGAGATGCGCGACGTCCGCGCCCGCCTCCGCGGCACCATCTACGAGGGCACCGAGCCCGCGCACGGCCGCCTCGGCGACCTCTACTCCCCGAGCCAGATCGTCGACTTCTGCCTCGACCTCGGCGAGGTGATGCTCGCCTCCGGCGCCGACGTGCGCGCGGTCGAGATCGCGATCGTCGCGGTCAGCACGAAGTGGAACCTCGCGCCGCTCGAGCTCGACATCACGGGCACCGCCATCACCATCCAGTACGCGCCCCTCGAGGGGCCGCCGCTCGTGAAGCTGCGCGTGGTCACCGCGGAGGGCAGCGACCTGCACCGCCTGTCGCTCGTGTACCAGATCGTCGACGAGCTGCTCCACGACGACCGCGACATGACGAGCGCCGTGGACGGCCTGGTCGAGGTGCTGCGGTCGCCGCCGCGCTGGCCGTCGTGGATCACCGACGCGGCCATGGGCCTCTTCGGCGTCTCCGTCTCGCTGCAGGCCGGCGGCACCGTGGCCGGCGCGCTCGGCGCCTTCCTGCTGATGGTCGGCGTGATGGTCCTCGGCCGGCAGCTGTCGCGCCGCGGCATCCCGCCCTTCTTCGTGGTCGCCCTGCAGTCGGCGGGGGTGGCCGCGCTGGGCACCCTCGCGATCTGGTGGGGGCTGCTGCCCGCGGGGAGCGCGGCCGCGATGGTCGCCGCCGTGGTGGTGCTGATCCTCCCCCACGTCACCATCGTCACCTGGGCGCAGGACGCCATCTCGGGCTTCCGCGCCATGGCGGTGTCGCGGGCGATGATCATCGTGCTCATCGTCGCGGGCATCGCCGTGGGCATCCCGGGCGGGCTCGCGGTCACCGCCGGCGTCGCCATCGAGGTCGACCCGACGGACATCACGCTGCGCGCGCTCCCCCTGTGGATGCTGCTCATCACCACGTTCTTCGCCGCGGGCGCGACCGGCATCACGCAGGGCGCCAACGCGCGCGTGATGCCCGTGGCCATCGCGGTCGCGCTCGTCGGCACGGTCTCGCTGTGGACGCTGAAGCTCCTCGGGGTGCCGCTGCTCGCGGGCACGTTCCTCGTGGCGACCCTGCTCGGGGCGCTCGGGACGGTGGTGGCCGCGCGCCTCAGGGTGTCGGCCACGGCGATCGCGGTCCCCGCCTTCTGCGGGTCCCTGCTGCCCTCCCTCGCGGTCGCGTCCGCGCTCCTCAACTCGATGGCGGGCACGTCCGGGGCGACGGGCGCCTTCGTCGGCGCCATGGCGACGACGCTCGCCATCGGCGCGGGCCTCGTGCTCGGCAGCCTGCTGGCCACGCCGCAGGCCCGGCGCCACCTCCGCCGCCGCTCCAAGCGGGTCGTCGTCCGCTCCGTGCGCCTGGACACGACGCCGATCGGCGTGGTGCGCGACCCGGCGCTCGGGAATCCGGCGCTCGGCGGCCCGACACCGGCGGATCCCGCCGCGGGACGCTCGCCGGACGGGATCTGACGACCGGATCGGAGGGACCGGCCGTGGCCCCGGCGTGCACCGGGCTCCCCGGCGCGTCTGCCACGGTGGTCCGATGAGGATCCTCGTGGTGGACGACGAGCGGCGGCTCGCGGACGGCATCCGGCGCGGACTGCAGGCCGAGGGCTTCGCGGTCGACGTGGCGCACGACGGAGTCGACGGCCTGTGGTGGGCCCGCGAGAACGCCTACGACGCGATCCTCCTCGACCTGATGATGCCCGGGATGAGCGGCTGGGCCGTCTGCCGGACGCTGCGCGCGGAGGGCATCTGGACGCCCGTGCTCATCCTCACGGCGAAGGACGGCGACTGGGACGAGGTGGAGGCGCTGGAGGCCGGCGCGGACGACTTCGTCACGAAGCCGTTCTCGTTCCCCGTGCTGGTCGCCCGGATCCGCGCGCTCGTGCGGCGCGGCGCCCCGGCCCGCCCGGTCGCCCACCGCATCGGCGACCTCGTCGTCGACCCCGGCCCCCGCCGGGCAACGCGCGCCGGCGAGGAGATCGACCTCACCAGCCGCGAGTTCGCGGTCCTCGAGTTCCTCGCCCGCAACGCCGGTCGCGTGGTCTCCAAGCGCGAGGTGGTGCAGAACGTCTGGGACGACGACTTCGAGGGCGACCCGTCGATCGTCGAGGTCTACGTCGCGCACCTCCGCCGGAAGCTCGACCGGCCGTACGGCACCACGACCATCGAGACCGTGCGCGGCGCGGGCTACCGGCTGGGCGCGTCCGATGCGTGACCGGCACCGGCCGTCCCGGCACCGGCGCTCCCTCCGCGTGCGCGCCACGACGGCTGTCGCCCTCATCGCGCTCGTCCTGGGGGCGCTCGGGGCCGTCGCCTTCGCGCTGGTGCTCCGCGCCTCGCTCGAGGACGGCGTCCGGCAGGCCACGGAGCGCACGCTCGAGACGATCACCGACACGGTCGCCGCCCGCGGTCCCGACGCCGTGACGGAGCTCGGCGACGACGACCTCGTGCAGGTGCTCGACGCCGACGGGCGCGTGCTCGCCCACGGGGAGGACGCCGGCGGGACCGCGCTCACCGCGCCGGGCGGCTCCGGCGTCGTCGTGCGCGACGGCGAGCGGCGGCTCGCGGTGTCCGACGAGGTGGACGACGTGGACGACGCGGACGGCGTGACCGTGGTCATCGCCGCGCCGCTCGAGGACGCCGACGACGCGCTCGCCGCGGTCGTCCGCCTGCTGCTCGTGGCCGTGCCCGTCGTGGTCGCCCTCGTCGCCCTGCTGGCCTGGATCGTCGTCGGCCGGGCGCTCCGCCCGGTGGAGCGGATCCGCCGGGACGCCGAGGCCATCGGCTCCGCCCGGGGCGACGGGCGCATCGACGAGCCCGGGACGGGCGACGAGGTCGACCGGCTCGCGCGCACCCTGAACGGCATGCTCGCCCGCCTCGACGCGTCCCGCCGGTCCCAGCAGCGGTTCGTCTCCGACGCCTCCCACGAGCTGCGCTCCCCGCTCGCGACCGTGCGGCAGCACGCCGAGCTCGCCCGCCTCCACCCCGACCGCACGAGCCTCCGCGAGCTGGCGGACGTGGTGCTCGCCGAGGGCGGACGGCAGCAGGACCTCGTCGACGCGCTCCTCGTGCTCAGCCGCCTCGACGAGCACGCCGCCCTCGACGCCCGCCCGGTCGACCTCGACGACGTCGCGCTCGACGAGGTCGCGCGGCTGCGGGCCCGCGCGGGCGTGCGGGTCGACGCCTCGGGGATCACCGCGTGCCGGGTCGCCGGCGACGCGCGGCTCCTGGCGCTCGCCGTCCGGAACCTCGCCGACAACGCCGCGCGGCACGCCGCGTCGACCGTCTCCGTCGCCACCGCGGCGGGACGCGACGGCGCAGTGCTCACGGTCGACGACGACGGGGGCGGGATCCCCGCGGCCGAGCGGGAGCGGGTCCTCGACCGGTTCGTGCGCCTCGACGAGGGCCGCGACCGCGAGAGCGGCGGATCCGGGCTGGGACTCGCCATCGTCCGGGCGGTCGCGGAGGCGCACGGCGGATCCGTCGCGGTGGAGGAGGCGCCCGGCGGCGGGGCCCGCGTGGTGCTGCGCCTCCCCGCCGCACGCCCGGACGCCCCGTGATCCCGAGGACCTCGGCGCACGTCCACCGACCCCCAGCCGTTCCTGCGGGTCGGCTGACAGCGGCTTAGGGTCCGCTTGAAGGTGCCCCCGGGCATCGTGGTCGCATGACCACGCACACCGCATCCCCCACCCTCCGCCGCGCCGCCCTGGCGCTCGCCCTCCCCCTCCTCGGCGGCCTCGCGCTCGCCGGCTGCGCGGACGCCGGCACCGCACCCGCCTCCGCGCCCGGCGCCGCGCCGTCGTCCGCGTCCGCCGCGCCGACCGCCGGCTCCGACGCATCCGCCCCGCTCCCCGCCGACGGCGCCCTCGCGGCCGCCGTCGAGACCGCCATCGCCGCCGTCCCCGGCAGCGCGCTCCTCTCCGTCGACCAGGAGGCCGGCGGCACCTCGTGGGAGGTCGTCGTCGCCGAGCAGGACGGCCGCGAGCACGAGGTGCACACCGGGGCCGACGGATCCGCCGTGACCGCGGGCCCCGTCGCCGACTCCGACGACGCCGACGACCTCGCCGAGAACGCCGCCCTCCTGCAGGCCGCCCGCGTCTCCCCCTCCGACGCCGCCTCCGCCATGACGGGCGCCGTCGCCGGCACGATCACCGAGCTCGGCCTCGACGAGGACCGCGGCACCGTCGTCTGGGAGGGCGACGTCGTCGACGCCCAGGGCGTCACGCACAGCGTCCGCGTCGACGCCGGATCCGGCGACGTCGTCAGCCAGTCGGTCGACGACCGCACCCCCGACAGCGACGACTGAGGCCGCGCCCGGGAGCGGGCATAGCCTGGATCCACCTGTCCCCACGAGGGACGCCACCCACCACGAGGAGGATCCCCGATGGACGTGCACCCCGGTGTCACCCTGCTGGACGACGACGTGCGGGACGCGCACGAGCTGTTCCGCTCGCTGCACGCGCACCCCGAGCTGTCGATGCAGGAGCACGCGACCGCCGCCGCGATCGAGGCCTACCTGGAGGCGGTCGGCGCGGAGACGAGCCGCTGCGGCGGAACCGGAGTGGTCGGGATCCTCCGCAACGGCGACGGCCCGGTCGTCGCGTTCCGCGCGGACACCGACGGGCTCCCCATCCTCGAGGAGACGGGCCTCGCCTGGGCGAGCCGCGACACCGGGGTGCAGCGCGACGGCACCGAGGTGCCCACCATGCACGGCTGCGGCCACGACTTCCACGTGGCGGCGGCGCTCACCACCGCGCAGGCCCTCGCCGGGAACCGGGACGCGTGGGCCGGCACCGTCGTCTTCGTGTTCCAGCCCGGCGAGGAGACCGGCGAGGGCGCCCGCGCCATGCTGGCCGACGGCCTCTGGGACCGGGCGCCGCGCCCCGAGGTGATCCTCGGCCAGCACGTGTTCCCGCTCCCCGTCGGCATGGTCGCCACCCGCGAGGGCGCGTTCATGAGCATGTCGGACTCGTGGCGCGTCACCGTGCGCGGCCGGGGCGCACACGGATCGCAGCCGCAGAACTCCATCGACCCGATCGTCGCGGCCAGCGCGATCGTGCTCCGGCTGCAGACGGTCGTCGCCCGCGAGACCGACCCGCAGGCCGCGGCCGTCGTGACGGTGGGCACGTTCCAGGCGGGCACGAAGGAGAACATCATCCCCGAGCACGCGGTGCTCGGCCTCAGCATCCGCACCTTCGACGTGGCCGTGCGCGAGCGCGTGCTGGCGTCGGTGCGGCGGATCATCCTGGCCGAGGCCGCCGCGAGCGGGGCGCCGGAGCCGGAGATCGAGGAGATCGTCTCCTTCCCGCTCAACCGCAACGACCCGGAGGCGACGCGCGGCGTCGTCGCGGCACTCGCCGCGCAGCTCGGCGCCGACCGGGTCGTGGAGTCGCCGCCCATCATGGGCAGCGAGGACTTCGGCATCCTCGGCGAGGCCATCGGCGTGCCGACCGTCTACTGGGCGTTCGGCGGGGTCGAGCCCGCGGCGCTCGGCGGCGCGACCCCGCCGCCCGGGAACCACACGCCGCAGTTCGCGCCCACCATGGAGGGCACGATCGAGACGGGCGTGCGGGCCGCGACGGCCGCCATCCTCTCCCGCGTCGGCACCGCCCGGGCCTAGGGTCGTCGGACACGCTCACGGAGGAGGCACCACCATGTCGGATGCGCTGATCGCCGGGGCCGTCGTGCTCCCGCTGCTCGTCGCCTACGTCGTCCTCGTCGGCGCCGCCCTGCTGCAGGTCGTCCGCGACCGGGACGTCACGGGCGTCGCGCGGGACGTCTGGATCGTGGTGATCGTGCTGTTCCCGGTGCTCGGCACGATCGCCTGGTACGGGGTCGGCCACCGGACGGCCGAGGCGCGGCGGACGCTCGCGCGTCTCCGGCTCGGCGCCTAGCGGGCCCGTCCGCCAGGGGCATCCGCGCCCGCCGCTCGACCCCGGTCAGCGGCGGGCGCGTCGGTTCCGCCAGGCGGACCAGGCGCCCGTGGACCACAGCGCCCAGATCACGAGCAGCGGTTGGAACACGAGGCGGATGGCGCGTGCGGCATCGGTCTCCAGGCCGAAGGCCGGTGTGCGGGTGACGAGCTGGGAGATGTTGCCGGGGAAGATCGCGACGAAGAACAGCGCCACCACGAGCCCGACCCACACGCGCCAGCGGCCGAGCACCACGAGCGACAGTCCGAGCACGATCTCGACCACGCCGGAGGCGAGCACGACGAAGTCGGGATCCATCGGCAGCCAGGTCGGCACCTGCGCCTGGAACGACTCGCGCGCGACGGTCAGGTGGCCGGTGCCGGCGAGCACCAGCACGAGGCCGAGCAGGATCCGCGCGAGCGTGCGCGGCAGGGAGCGGCGGCCGCCGTCCGGGGCGACCCGCGGATCGGCGGCGGACTCGGCACGCGGACGGGATGCGGGGCGGGAGCTCATGCGCCCCAGTCTGACCCGCGGCGGATGCGCGGGCCCTCCACGCGGATCCCCGCGCCCGCAGCCCTTCCCCGGGTGCCGGAACCGGTCCGAGGCTCCCGCCATGACGAGCGACACCGCCGACGCACTCGGCCCCGACGACCGCCCCCACCCGCCCCGGGCCGACGAGCGCGCGTGCCTCACGGGCTTCCTCGCCCTGAACCGCGCCACCGTGGTCCGCAAGGCCCGCGGCCTGTCCGACGCCGACGGCGCGCGCCGCGTGCTGCCGAGCGCCACCTCGATCTCGGGCGCCCTCCGTCACCTGGCCGACGTCGAGCGCTCGTGGACCGTCGAGCTGATGGAGGCCGGCGACTACGACCGGCGCTTCGGCGGGGACGACGACCCGGACGGCGAGTGGGACGTCGGGCCGACGGACTCCCTCGCGGAGATCCTCGCGGACTACGAGGCGGCGTGCGCAGAGAGCGACGCGGTCATCGCCCGGCACGACCTCGACGACATCGCGGTCGCGGGCCCACCCGAGGAGATGCCGTCGCTCCGCTGGATCGTCGTGCACCTCATCGAGGAGACCGCGCGCCACGCCGGGCACGTCGACGTGATCCGGGAGCTCGTCGACGGCACCACCGGGGAGTGACGCCCCTCACCCCGTGACGACGACCGCGATCCACCAGGCGACGACCAGGAGGATCGGCACGCCGACCGCGATGACGCCGCCGATCGTGGGTGTCATCCGCAGGCGGCGGGCAGGCCGCGGACGCGACGCGTGCTCCGCATGGGGCATGTCCACGGCCGGGAGCACCACCGGTTCGGCGCGCCAGCGCTGCCATCGGTCGACCTTCGCCGCGAGCGCGGCCACGGCCTCGATCACGTCGCGCCAGCGCTCCGGGTCGCGCGTCACCACGTCGTCGAACGAGGTGAGCAGCAGCCGGTCCCCCACCACCTCGACGTCGAGCCCGCGCACGCGGTCGATGAGCACCGCGAGGACGTCGGGCGTGAAGAGGTAGAGCGCATCGCGCTCGCTGCCGGCCTCGCAGTGGAGGGCGTAGTGGCGGTCGAAGTCGCCCTCGAGCGAGAGGCGCTGCTCCCGGTCGGGCCGCGACGCCATGGTCAGCGCCCGGCGGACGGGGCCGCGGCGGGCGATCACGCGGATGTGCGGCAGGTCGGCCCCGAGCCGGATCATGGCGTACCCGCCGAAGCGCGGCGCCCCCTCGCGCCGGCCCGCCGTGACGATCTCGTGGTTGCCGAGCTCGATGCCCGGCGCGCCGGTCGGCCGCATCACGCGCGTGAGGTCGAAGTAGCGGCGCGCGGACCCGAAGTGCCCGTCCGACATCGGCCCCGGCAGGTAGGCCATGCCGTTCGCCTCCCCGAAGCGCACGAGCCGCAGGTGCGCCCGGTAGCCGCCCCGGCGCTCACGCGAGCGGATCACCCAGCTGCCGAAGACGACCAGCAGGATGGCGAAGACCGCGCCGATGAGCCCCTGGAAGAGGGCCTGCTCGCCCGCGTCGGGCGCGCCCTCCCGCAGCGTCTCCGCAATGAGGGCACCGATCAGGGCGAGCGCGAGGACGCTGTCCCACATCAGGAAGTGCATGAGGGAGGAGCGCGCCCGGGGCCCGATGCCCTCCGCCTCCGGATGCGCGCGGCGGAACTCCCGGCGGAACGCGCGGAGCTCGCCGCGGCGGATCCGCCCGGTGAGGGCGGCCGTGTCGAGCCGCGTCCGCGGGAGCGTCCGGCAGCGGGTCACGGCAGCGTGGTGATCAGGAAGCCGGCGCCGAGGAAGGCCGCGGCGAGCGCGATGAGGAGGAGGAGCCCCACCGTGGGCCGGTTCCGGAGCCGCCGACCGGCCGCCGCGACCCCGCGCGACCGACGCGTGCGGCGGCGGACCCGGCCCGGCGCGGGCACGGCGAGGGACGGGTCGGCGCCCGTGAGCACCGACTCCTCGACGCCCTCGAGCGACGCCAGCCGGTCGTCGCGCCACCGTTCCCAGCGGTCGACCTTCGCCATGAGCGCGGCGGTCGCGTCGATCACGTCGTGCCAGCGGTCGGGGTCGAGCGTCACCATGTCGGCGGGCGAGCGGAGCAGCAGGCGGTCGCCGCGGATCTCCACGTCGAAGCCGCGCACCCGGTCGACGAGCACCGCCATGACGTCCGGGGTGAAGAGGTAGAGGGCGTCGCGCTCGTACCCCTCGGGGCAGTACAGCGCCGCATGCCGGTCGAAGTCGCCCTCGATCTCCAGGCGCTGGGAGCGCGCGACGTCCACGGTCGGCGTCATGGCGCGGCGGAGGCGGGTGCCGTGGGAGAGCACCCGGATGTGCGGCAGCTCGCGCCGCAGCCCGACCATCGCGTAGCCGCCGTACTGCGTGATCCCGGCGGCCTGCGACCCGCGGTCGAGCTCGTGGTTGCCGAACTCGACGGGGCGCGCCGTGCGCGGCCGCATGACGCGCGTCACGTACATGCCCCGGGCCGCCGCCTCGCCCATGTGCGCGTCGGAGAGGGGGCCGGGCGCGTAGCTCAGGCCGTTGGCGCGGCCGAAGCGCGCGAGCCGGTAGTGGGCGCGGATCGTGCTGCGGCGGCGGCGGGTGCGGATCAGGCGCCATGCGAAGAAGACGCCCGCCCCGAACAGGGGCAGGGCGAACACAGACATGCCGAGGGCGTCGCCGCGGTCCTCCGGCTCCCGCGCGAGGAGCGCACCGCCGAGCTCGGCGAGGAGCAGGAGGCCGCCAAGAGGGATCGCGACCGCGGCGAGGACGCCGGACGCGATGCGGCCGAGCGCGAGGAGCGGCGACACGATCACCGGGAAGCGGGCGGTGAACTCGCGGCGGAACCGGCGGAGGTCGTCGCGGTCGATGCGGCCGGTCAGCGGGGTCGTGTCCAGCCGGGCTCGGCTGGCGCGCGCGCGTCGTCATGGATCCCCTCGTCCCGCGGCATCCCGGCCGCTCCTCCACCGTACCCA
The DNA here is from genome assembly GCF_979252985.1 of Clavibacter sp. AC415. Taxonomy (NCBI): domain Bacteria; kingdom Bacillati; phylum Actinomycetota; class Actinomycetes; order Micrococcales; family Microbacteriaceae; genus Clavibacter; species Clavibacter sp. AC415. The sequence continues at coordinate 199,196 of NZ_CEEDAR010000016.1, forward strand.
CGCCCCGGTGCGCCCCGGACCCGACGGCGCCCCCAGCTCGGGCGGCAGGCGGGCGGCGGCCGTCAGCGCGGGAAATAATAGCGCTCAACTTGTCGTGAGCGGCTAAATACTCGGCGAACTGAGAAAATGATTCAGTGCACTCGAATCAATCTGTCAGCCAGGACGCCCAAGTCCGACTAGATACGACAACCTACGTGATTGTAATTAGCAAGGCATTCCCGAATGGGGGGCTTGTCTATCTGATATATGTGCGGTAATAATGACTCGGATTTCAAGTCAGCGTCGTAGCATCAGGCGCATACTTGACTAAGTCCAATGACAATTCTGAGCACATACGCGAGCAAAAGCCAAAAGACAAGCCCTTTAAGGACGGAAACTACGAATGTCGGCCGCGACAGACTTACTTCACCTAACTCCGTACCTGGTCGAAACCGACGATGCCTCTACTCGCCGCCTCGAAAAAGCACAAGAAAAGTCACAGGAGACGCACCGACGCGCCGTCCTCACAAGTCAGCGCATCAAAACCGAGGCGAACGCCATCCTCGGGCCTTACCTGGTTGCCACTCGCTCCGATCTCGTAACCGAGAGCAACACAATGGAAGGCATGCGCTGGAGCAAAGGGGACGTCAGGCAATCCATTAAAGACAATCAAGCCCTTCTCGTCGGTCCGCTTCATTCTTTAACAGAGACCGTGCGAGCGGATCCAAAGCTATACGAAGTCCTCGGGCTCTATCGTGCTCACGAAATCGCAGACACGTGGCTAGAAGACGAACACGTCCCACGCGCAGCAGACATTAGAGCGCTTCATAGGCTGATCCTAGGAGATGTTCGTGGGAGCGGCTCATATAAGCAGTTTGATAACCAAATAGCAGGTCGGCCCGATCATCGGACCACATCTCCCAACGAAGTTGGCAGAGTCATGCTTGAATTGAGCGACTGGTGGGCCAATAGCGCTGGCGAACCTCTCCTTACTGCTACGGCGGTGCATGCTTGGCTGGCACACATCCATCCGTTCGAAGATGGTAATGGGCGCACGGCTCGAATTCTTGCCAATATCGAGCTAGCACGCCACAACTATCCGCCACTACTCCTGCGAGCTGACAGCGATAGAGGGGAGTACTACGCAGCCCTTCAGGCGAGTGACGAAGGGGACCTACTCCCTCTATATGAACTGTTTGAAAAGGCAATTCGGCGTCAATCAAAACTGATGGCCAAGTCAACATATCTCCAAGATATTATCGACGATCGCTTACTCTCCAGCATGGAAGACAAGTACAACTTGTGGCAAGCTTCACTTAATCGTTTTTCAGTTGCCATGACAGAACAAGCTCGACGAGCTGGAGTGAGTTTTCAGGTGCAAGGAACTCTAAGCCTGGAGGAATTTGGGCTTCTCGTAGATCGCGACTCTGCAGGTAATGGTTGGTACGCGAAAATATCGCACGGTCGGCAGGAAGAGTGGCTTCTCTGGTTTGGATTCCAAAGTTTCACGTGGGATGACTTATCCGCAGATGCATCGCCGTATCCGTCCATTTTTATATCTCGTCGAGACACGGACCCGAGCGCAATCCACCCATATTCGCCTGCTTTTGATAAGCAAGATCTGGATGGCCAAGTCTGGGACGAAATGCAGATAGTTCCGGCTCGAGCCAACCCGGTGCTCCTAAGGACCCGGTTTGACATGGAAGAAGTATCTCCGGAATCCGCAGCGTCTGCCTCCTCATTCGAACGCTCGGCTCGGCTTTCACTACGTAACGGACTCGATGTAGGCCGTCAGCGCGGGAACGCGGTCGGGCCGACCTTCCCGTAGGCCTCCCCCGCGGCGACCGGGCCGCGGCCGGAGACGGCGCGCTCGCCGATGACGCGGGCCTTGTAGATCGCCGGGTTGTGGCTTGCGACCACGCGGGCGTTCCGCCAGTGCCGGTCGAGGCCGCGCGCGCCGGAGGTGGCGGACGCTCCCCCGACCTCGAACAGCAGCGTCGCGGCCGCGGGGACCTGCTCGACCGCGTGCACCTGCGCCTGGTAGACGGCGTTCTCCGCCGAGTCGAGCGACTCGACATCCAGCGGCTCGCCGGGCGGCGCGGTCGCGACGGCCTCGTCGAGGCGCCCCGCGGCCGCGAGCGTCGCGGCGCGCACGGTGAAGGCGGTCGTGGAGATCCGCCCGACGACCTCGAGCACCTGCGGGTCGTCCTCCGGGCGGGCGGCGGTGGCGTGGACGTAGGTGCGCGTCCGACCCCGCACGTACGCCGCGGCGTCGCGCTCGACCTCGGCGGCGATGCCCGCCAGCACGGCCACGAGGTGGAGCTGGTAGAACGCCTGGATGTGGGAGAGCGGGGCCTCCCGGTAGGCGGTGACGGTCGCCGGGTCCACCTCGACGCCGTCGAAGGTCGTGGTGCCGCTCGCGGTGAGGGTCTGCCCGAAGGCGTCCCAGTCGTCGACGGCGGTGACGCCGGGAGCGTCCGTGGGGATCGCGAGGGTCACGCGCTCGACGCCGTCCGCCGCCGCGCGGCCGGCCGCGAGGTAGATCCAGTCGGAGTAGAGCGTGCCGGTGGAGTAGTACTTGGTGCCGTCGAGGATCCAACGGCCGTCGCGCTCGGTGAGCGTGGTGGAGATGTCGGCGAGCGTCGTGCCGGTCTGCTCGCTCGTGGCATTGCCGACGATCGCGCCGTCGGCGATGCGGCGGATCCACGCGTCGCGCGCGGTACCGGGCGGCCGGCGGAGCACCAGCTCGACGTAGCCGAAGTGGCCGCGGAGCAGGTGCCCGACGTTCGCGTCGGCGGCGGACAGCTCGATCACGAGCTCGACGAGCTGCGCGAGGGAGGCGCCGCGCCCGCCGTCCGCGAGGGGGAGCCGGAGCGCGCCGAACCGGGCCTCGCGGAGGAGCCCGACCGCGTCTAAGGCGAGCTCGCGGTCGCGCTCGCGGCCGACGGCACCCTCCCGGATCCGGTCGAACAGGGGCTGGAACGCGGCCCGCAGCTCCGCCGTGGTGAGGGCGCCGGCCGTCACGAGAACGCGCCGCGGTACGCCGCCGCGGGGTGGCTGTCCGGCAGCCGGTCGCGCCCGGTGAGCTTGTGCCGGAGCGTGCCGGGCTCGTACTCGCGCTGCTGCAGCCCACGCTCCTGGAGCACGGGCGTGACGTGGTCGACGAAGTCCTCGTAGCTGCCCGGCAGCGTCCAGTTGATGACGTTGATCCCGTCGACGCCCGCCTCCTGCCAACCCGCGAGCACGTCGGCGATCTGCTCCGGCGTGCCCACGACGCGGCCGCGGAGCTTCGCGGAGAGCCGGGCGAGGTCGGCGATGGTCGGCTCCCGGTCGGGCGACGCCTCCCGCAGCCAGTTCAGGTGGCTCTGCCCGGACTGCGTCTCGACCTGCGAGAGCGGGGTGGCCGGATCCAGCTGCTCGCCCGTCCTCGGGTCGAACCCGAGGTTGGAGTGCAGGAGGAACCCGTCGGCGGAGAGGTACTCGTCGATCTCGGCCTCGTTGCGCTTCGCCTCCTCCTCGGTGCTGCCCGTGATGAAGGAGAGCCCGAGCCAGAAGGAGAGGTCGTCCGCCCGGCGGCCGGCGTCCACGGCGAGCGCCCGGGTGTCCTCGATGAGGGCGCGGGTCTTCTCGGGGGTGGACGACAGGATGAACTGCGCCTCCGCGTTGCGGGCGGCGAAGCGGCGGCCGACGGGCGAGGACCCGGCCTGGAAGAGCACGGGCGTGCGCTGCGGCGACGGCGACGACAGGTGGGGGCCGGCGACCTTGTAGCGCGGCCCCTCGTGGTCGATGCGGTGGATGCGCGACGCATCCGAGAACACGCCCCGCTCCTTGTCGCGCTGGAGCGCGTCGTCGTCCCACGAGCCCTCCCACAGCTTGTAGACGACGTCGAGGTACTCGTCGGCCCAGGCGTAGCGGGCGTCGTGGTCCTCGAGGCCGTCGTGCCCGAAGTTGCGGGCGGCTCCGTCGAGGGCGCTCGTCACGACGTTCCACGCGATGCGCCCGTTCGAGATGTGGTCGAGCGTCGACACCTTGCGGGCGAAGTCGAACGGGTGCGCCTGCAGCACGGAGCTCGTGAACGCGAAGCCGAGGTGCTCGGTGCTCACGGCGAGCGCGGAGATCAGCACGGAGGGGTCGTTGCTCGGGAACTGCAGGCCCTCGCGCGCGTTCACGTCGTAAGCGCCCTCGCCCGGCCCGTAGAGGCCCACGACGTCGGCGAAGAACATGGCGTCGAAGCGCCCGCGCTCGAGCGTCCTCGCGAGGTCGACCCACAGGCGGACGTCGTCGAACTCGTGCTGGCGCGCCTCGGGGTGCCGCCACAGCCCGTGCTGGATGTGGCTGGCGGTGTTCATCACGAAGGCCGCGAAGCGGAGCGGGGGCCGGGCGTCGGGCATGAAGGTCCTCTCGTCGGGTCTCCAGCGTCGCACGGGTGGGGGGTCCCGGGCCGAGCGGGCGTAGCGCTCCGTCATGTGCCGGCCGGGGGCCCGGGGCGCCGGCCCTCCGCTCCGGGAGCGCCGGCCTCCGCGGGTGCCGACGGCGGTCGGGTGTGCGCCGTCCGCCCGGGCATCCGGGTGCGCGGCTACCGTCGGCCCCGTCGCGACCCCGCCGGGCATCTCCCGGGGCCGCGCCGCGCATCCACCGGCTCCGGCATCCGTCCGGGCCGGCCTCCGCCACGCTCGTGGCCGTCCTCGAAGGAATCCCATGCCCCCTCGCCCCTCACCCGTCCCGCCGCGACGCGCCGCGCTCGTCGCCGTGGTCGCCCTCGGTGCCGCCCTCCTCGGCTCCGCCCCCGCGGTCGTCGACTCGGAGCCCGCCCGGGCCGCCGCGACCCCGACCGCGACCGCGACCGCCGACTCCGCCACCGCCACGCCGTCGTCGCGTCTCGTGGTCGCCCCGGCTGCCGCCGCGGCGGCGCTCGCCTACTGGACGCCGGAGCGCCTCGCGGCCGCCATCGAGCGCGGGAACCCGGCGGAGGCGTCCGCCCCGGCGGTCGCTCCCCCCGCGTCGGGACCCGTCGCGGCGTCCGCCGCGCAGACCGCGGGGCGCGGACAGCACGTCGCCGCCGTGCCGCACATCGGGCGCCTCTTCGGGGTCGACGACGTGGGCGGCTTCTCGTGCTCGGCCAACGTCGTCCGGTCGGGCAACCGGTCCACGATCGCCACGGCCGGCCACTGCGTCAGCGAGCACCGCTACTTCGCGACCCAGCTGGTGTTCCTCCCCGGCTACGACTCCGGCGCGTCCGCGCTCGGCTCCTGGCCCGTGGTCGGCGGGAACGTCCCCACGAGGTGGTTCGCGCAGGACGAGCAGGACGACGACGCGGCCTTCTTCGCCGTGGGACGCGATGCGGCGGGCCGGGACATCCAGTCCGTGACCGGAGCCTCGCCCGTCGCGTTCGACGCCGCGCTCGTCCAGCGGGCGTCGGGCTACGGCTACCCGACCGGTGCGCCCTAAGACGGCGAGACCCTCATCGGCTGCCAGGGCACCACGACAGCAGACGGACCGGGGAAGATCGGGTTCCTGTGCGACATGACCTACGGCGTGTCGGGAGGGCCGCTGTTCATCGGCGGCAGCCCGGACGGGACGCAGTTCAGCGACCTGGCGGACGGCGACGACCTCCACTGCAACGGCCCGGCCTGGCAGGCGGCGGAGCGCTCGGCGTACGACCTGACGGCGGCCATCGCCACCTGAGCGGATCGGCACGGTCACGGCCCGCGTTACGCACCGTGACCGTGCCCCTTCCTCCCGTGCGGGAACACGGGCACGGTGGGCGGCACCCGGGCGGATCCCCGCCCGGCCCGCTCCCCCTGCACCGCAGCCGCACCGCTGGAGACCGCATGACCACCGCACCGCCCGCCGCATCCGCCGCCCCCACCGCCCCTCCCGGTGGCGTCGACCCCGTCGGATCCGCCCCCGACGCCCCCGCCGACGTCGCGCGTCGCCGCCGCCGCGTCCTCACCGCGGCGTTCGTCGGCACCACCGTCGAGTACTACGACTTCTACCTCTACGCCACGGCGTCCGCGCTCGTGTTCGGCAGCCAGTTCTTCCCGAACCAGACGCCCGCCGTCGCGCTCCTCTCCTCGTTCGCCGCGTACGGCGTCGGGTTCCTCGCGCGCCCCATCGGCGGCATCGTCGCCGGGCACCTCGGCGACCGCATCGGCCGCAAGCGCATGCTCGTCTACTCGCTCGTGCTGATGGGCGTCGCGTCGACCCTCATCGGTGTGCTGCCGACGTACGCCACCATCGGGCTCGCGAGCGTCGTCGGGCTCGTGCTGCTGCGTCTCGTCCAGGGCATCGCGGCCGGCGCCGAGTGGGGCGGATCCGCCCTGCTGTCCGTCGAGCACGCCCCCGCCCACCGCCGCGGCCTGTTCGGCGCGTTCACGCAGATGGGGTCCGCGGGCGGCATGCTCCTCGCGACCGGCGTCTTCGCCGCGACCCGCTTCACGCTCGGCGAGGAGCAGTTCCTCGCCTGGGGCTGGCGGCTGCCGTTCCTCCTCAGCGCCGTGCTCGTGGGCGTGGGGCTCGTGATCCGCCTCCGCGTGGAGGACGCCGCCGAGTTCGCCGAGATCAAGGCGTCGGGGAAGGTCGAGCGCTTCCCGCTCGGCGTGGTGCTCCGTCAGCACCCGCGGGCCGTGCTCATCACCGCGGGCCTCCGCCTCGTGCAGCCCGCGCTCTACTCGATCCTCACCGTCTACACGCTCTCCTACCTCGCGTCGAAGCGCGGCGACTCGGGCGTCGCCCTCACGTCGGTGCTCATCGTCTCGGCGCTCAGCGTGCTGACCACTCCCCTGTGGGGCTGGATCTCCGACCGGGTCGGCCGCCGCCGCCTCACCATCGCGAGCGCCGCCGGCATCGGGATCCTCATCTGGCCGTTCTTCGCGTTCCTCGACTCCGGGCCGCTGCTGCTCCTGCCGCTCGTCTTCGCCCTCGGCATGAACGTGTTCCACGACTCCATCTACGGGCCCCAGGCGGCGTGGTTCGCGGAGCAGTTCCCGACGGGCGTCCGCTACAGCGGCGTGAGCCTCGGCTACCAGGTGGGCAGCATCTTCTCCGTGGGCCTCACCCCGCTGCTCGCCGTGCTGTTCCTGCAGTGGGGGAACGGATCCCCGTGGATCCTCTGCGCGTACATCGGGCTCTACGCCGTGCTGACGATCACGGCGGCGTTCTTCGCCAAGGACCCGGCGCGGGAGGCGATCGCGGCGCGACGCGACGGCTGAGTCGACGGGCACCGCGGGCGCGGTCGGACGCGGAGCGCGCTCCCGTCCGACCGCGCCCTCTGCGTCGTGCGTGCCCTCCGCGCCGTCCGCGCCGTCCGCGCGCTCGCCGCCTGTGCGCCCGCCGAGCACCGCGTGCCGGATCTCCCTACGGTGGCGTCCACGGCGTTCGCCGTGCCTCCCTCCCCGCTCCGAGAGATCCCCCATGCCCCGCAGCGCCCGCTCCGCCCGCCATGCGCTCGCCGCCGTGATGCTGGCCGCCGCGGTCGCCCTCCTCGGTGGCGCTCCGGGTGCGCGGGCCCACGCTCCCGTCGCTCCCGTCGTGCCCGTCGGGGAGCCGGTGTCCCCCGACGCGGGCCGTCCGCGGGTGGTCGCCCTCGCCGCCGACGAGGTCGCGGCCACCGCCGCGTTCTGGACTCCCGCGCGACTCGGGCAGCGGACCGCGCGACCGCGGAGGCCATGGCGCAGCCGGCCACCTCGCTCGCCGCAGCTCCGGTCCGCCACGCCGCGCGCGTCGCCCCGGTCCCCCACGTCGGCCGCATGTACATGGTCAACGCGGACGACACCTACCAGACGTGCTCGGCGAACGCCGTCGTCTCGGGCAACGGCCTCACCGTCGCGACGGCGGCGCACTGCATCGACGACTTCGGCGCCTTCCACGCATACATCGCCTTCGTCCCCGCCTACGAGGACGGGCGTGCGCCGTTCGGCACGTGGCCGCTCGCCTCCTACGTGCTGCCCGCGGGATGGACCGGTGCCCATTCCCCGGCCTCGGACACCGCGTTCTTCACGGTGTCGAGCCCCACCGGGCGCACGCTCGCGGCGACGGTCGGGGCGTCCCCGGTGCTGTTCGGGGGAGCGCACGACCTTGCGACCACCGTCTACGGGTACCCGGGACTTCCGCCGTTCGACGACCAGCACCCCGTGCTCTGCCGGGGCCCGGCGTCGTCCGCCCTTGCGCCGGCCGGACAGAGCGTCGCCTGCACCATGAACGAAGGCGCGTCGGGCGGGCCGTGGTTCGCGGGCGACGACGCGGACGCTCCGCAGTACAGCGTCAGCACCAACCGGTCACCCGACTCGACCCGGCTCGTCTCCCCCACCTGGGGCCCGGGGATCCAGGCCGCGTACCGCGCGATCGAGGCGTACTGAGCCCGGCGCTCAGATCACGACGACGCCGCCGTCCGCGTGCCGGACCCGCAGCTCATAGCCGTCCGCGGTGCCCGCGCCGAGGGCGGCCAGCGATCCCGGGGCAGGCCCAGCGCGTCGCGTGCCGCCGTGGTCGCCGCGGCGTCCTCGGCCCACTGTGTGAAGGAGACCAGCTCCACGGCGGGGCCGATCGTGGTGCCCGGGTTCGGCGTCGATCCCCAGTCGATGAGGAAGGGCACGTCCGGCCGGTCGCTGCGCGGATGCGTGAGGCGCCACTCGAGGAGCGCGCCGTCCGGCGTGCGGCGGGACAGGTCGGCGACGGGTCCCGGGTCCTCGCCGCGGGCGCGGGCGTCGGCGGCGACCCGCTCGATGCCGTCCGGGTGGATCGCGTAGGTCACCACGCGCGGGGCGGTCAGCCGGTCGATGCCGAAGCGGGTCGGCTCGACGCCGGCATCGCGCGCCGGATCCGGGCCGATGAGCTCCAGGTAGCGCGGGCCGCGGGCGCCGTCGACCGTGACGGCGACGAGGGCGTTGGCGGTCCCCGTGGGGTGCACGCCGCCGGGCTCGGCGGCGACTCCGGTGAGGTCCCGGAACCAGGCGACGAGCGCCGCGAGGTCCGGGCCGGCGATGACGACGTGGTCGAGGAGCGCGGGGATCGCCGTGGGCGCGGCGACGGGGACGCCGGATGCGTCGCTCATGCGCCCGACCCCCGACGCGCCGCGGGCACCTCGGGCTCGCCGAGGGACAGCATCAGCCGGTTCGCCCAGTTGAAGAACGCGGCGCCGTTGATGACGTCGACCACCGCCGCGTCGTCGAGTCCGGCGGAGCGGAGGCGGGCGACGTCCGCCGAGCCGAAGCCGAGCGGCGTGGCGGCGAGCGCGACGGATGCGGCGACGACGGCGTCCCACCGCTCGTCGCCGAGCGCCGCGTCGGTGCCCCCGTCGAGGAGGCGCTGCACGTCGTCCTCCCGACCGGAGAAGCGGGTGGCGGCGGCCGCGTGCACGGACGCGCAGAACACGCAGCCGTTGGCGCGCGAGGTGGCGGCGGCCGCGAGCTCGCGCTCGGCCCGGCCGATGCCGCCGTCGGGGTTGTGGAAGATGTCGAGGTCGGTGAGCGTGCGGGCCTCGAGCGCGGCCGGATCCCGCGCGAGCAGCCGGAAGTACGGCATGCGGGCGCGGGCGGGCTCGATGAGGGCGGCGCGCTGGGCGTCGTCCAGGGCGTCCTCGGCGACGGGCTCCAGCCACGGCACCCAGCCGAGGCCCTGCTGCGTGAACGCGTCGGGACGGGCGAGGTCGACGGGGTCGGTGACGGGATCGACGGCGGGTTCGAGGGCGGTCATCGGGTGGCTCCTTCCGGGGCGGGTGCGGGTGCGGTTGCTGATGCGGGTGCGGGTGCGGGTGCGGGTGCGTCGGCGGAGGGGGCGGCGGGCGTCGCGGCGAGCACCGTGAGACCCCACGCGACGCGCAGCTGGAACGAGAGGAACGCGACCAGCTGGGAGAGGCTCACGATCTCGTCGGGGGTCCAGCCGGCGGCGCCGAGCGCGCGGAGGGCCGCGGGGCTGGACTCGCGGGGACGGATCACGAGCAGGTGCGCGTGGGCGAGCGCGGCCGCGAGACGGGTGCCCAGGGCGTCGCGCGTGGCGGCGTCGGGCTGCCACGGATGCGCGGGCACGCTCTCGTCGGCGAGTCCCGGCTCGCGGTAGGCGCCGGTCGGGCCGGCTGCCGCGGAGTCGCGGGCGGCCCGGTCGACGACGGGCGCGAGGCCCGCGTCCGCGTCGCCGAGCAGGTCGGCGTAGAACGCTGCGGCCCGCTCGGATCCGTGCAGCCCGGCCACGAACGCGGCCACGGCGTACCGCTCGGCGTAGCCGAACGCGCCGGGGTCCGCGGGCTCCAGCAGCGCCGCGAAGCTCCGCTGCGCGTTGGCGCGGGCGTCGGGGCGGAGGTCGCGCACGCGGCTCAGCGGGTGGTCGGGCGTGATGCCGGCCAGCAGGTCGATCACGTCGGCGCGGGGCGCGTCGGCGGTGCGGGCGGTGTCGGATCCGGTCATGAGGCTCCTCCTCGTGCAGTGGTCGGAGTGCGGTCGGTCGAGATGCGCTCGGCGCCGCCGAGGTGCGCATCCCGCAGGCCGTCGGCGGCAACGGACCCGGTGGCGAGCCCCAGGCGCGGGGCCACCTCCGTGGCGAGCAGCTCGAGGCTCCGCAGGGTGAGCGCGTGGGTGGCGGGGATGGAGTGCACCTGGAACGAGACGTCGGTCGCGGCGTCGAGGGTGCGGTCGGCGGCGAGGCCGTCGGCGACCTCGTCGGCGGTGCCGAGGTGCGTGTCGGTCACGCGGAGGACGGCGTCGAGGTCGAACGCGTCCGCCGCGTCGCCCACGATCGTGCGGGCGAAGCGGCGCAGGGCAGGCTCCGCGAGGGCGCGGGCGGCGGCGAGGTCGCCCGGATCCACGACGAGCGCCGTCCGTGACGCGAGCACCCGCTCGGGCGCCCCGGCGGGCAGGGCCTCCCGGTACGCGTCGATGATGGGCAGCTGCAGCTCGTGCAGCGGTGCGTCGGGCGCGGTGCCGGGGCGCGGCTGCGTGCGGGAGAGCATCAGGCCGTCGCCGCGGGATCCGATGCGCGCGCCGCCCGCGACCGAGAACGTGCCCTGCCAGATGCGGGCCGAGAGCGTCGGCGCCGGCGGGTAGATGCGGGAGCCCGTGCCGCGCACGCCGCGGCCGTCGAGCGCGTCGAGCAGCACCTGGAGGTGGTCCTGGAAGAGCGCGTGCCGCTCCCCGGGGTCGCGTCCGAACGCGGGGAACGACGCGGGCGTGCCGCCGCTCGCGAGGCCGAGCTGCACGCGTCCGCCGCTCAGGAGGTCGAGCACGGCGGCGTCCTCGGCGGCCCGCAGCGGATCCTCGATCGGCAGCGTGAGCACGGCCGTGCCGAGGCCGATGCGCGAGGTGCGCGCGGCCGCCGCGGCGAGGAGCACGAACGGCGACGGCAGCCCGCCGCCCTCCTCGCCGAAGCTGGTGCTGCGCGAGCCAGACGGACGCGAAGCCGTGGCGCTCCGCGTGCTGGATCTGCTCGAGGGCCGCCGCGTAGCGCTCGGCGGGCGTGCCGGCGTCGAGCACGCGGCCGAAGAAGCCGAGCCGGGCGCCGGTCATGCGCGGGCCCCCTCGTCCTCGCGGGCGGCACGGGCGGTGCCAGACAGGCCCGGGAGAGCCGGCCCCGCGGTGCCGGGCGCGGTCGCACCGCCGCCGGGGATCGCCCGGATCAACTCCCGGGTGTACTCGTGCTGCGGGTCGTCGAACACGTCGTCCACCCGTCCTCCCTCGACCTGCCGGCCGCGCCGGAGCACGGAGACCGTGTCGGCGATCTGCCGCACGACCGCGAGGTCGTGCGAGATGAACACGTACGTGAGCCCCAGCTCGGACTGCAGGTGCGCGAGCAGCCGCAGCACCTGCGCCTGCACGGTCACGTCGAGCGCCGAGACGGCCTCGTCGAGCACCACCAGTTCGGGCCGGAGGATGAGCGCGCGGGCGATGGCGACGCGCTGCCGCTGGCCGCCGGAGAGCTCGCGCGGGTGCCGGTCGGCGGTCTCGGGCGGGAGGTCGACGAGCCGCAGGTGCTCGGCGACGGCCTCCCGGCGCGATGCGGCGTCGCCGCCGTCGCGGAAGTTGAGCAGCGGCTCGCGGACGATCTGCGCGACGGTCTGCCGCGGATCCAGCGACCCGAACGGGTTCTGGTGCACGAGCTGCACGGTGCGCCGCGACTCCCGCAGCGCCCGACCGCGGAGAGCCGTGACGTCGACGCCGCCGATGCGGACGGTGCCGGCGGTCGGCCGGTCGAAGCCCGCGATGGCGCGCCCGGTGGTGGTCTTGCCGGAGCCCGACTCCCCCACGATCGCGTGCGTCGTGCCGCGCGGCACCGCGAAGGAGACGCCGTCGACGGCCACGAGCGGCGCGGATCCGCGGCGGCGGAACTCGCGCCGGAGCCCCGCGACCTCCACGAGCGGCGGCGCGTCCCGTTCGACGACCGCGGGCCGCCGCTCCACCACCTGTCGGAACGACGGCGCGTCCGCGAGGAGCGCCCGCGTGTACGGCGAGGCGGGGGCGGCCAGCACGCGGGCGGCGGGTCCCTGCTCCTGCACGCGGCCGCGCTGGAGCACGACCACGTCGTCGGCGCGCTCGGCGGCGACCGCGAGGTCGTGCGTGATCATCAGCACGCCCACCCCGGTCTCCGCGCGGAGGCGGTCGAGCAGGTCGAGCACGCGCCGCTGCACGGTCACGTCGAGGGCGCTGGTGGGCTCGTCGGCGATGATCAGCTCGGGCTCCAGCGCGATCGCCGCGGCGATGAAGCACGCGCTGGCGCATCCCGCCGGAGAGCTCGTGCGGGTACTGCCGGGCGCGGGTCTCGGGGTCGTCGATGCCGACGCGCTCGAGCAGGTCGAGCACGCGGGCGCGGTTCCGGCGGCGGTCGCGGGAGCCGTGGATGCGCAGGCCCTCGGCGACGCTCTGCCCGATGGTGGCGACGGGGTCGAGCGAGCTGCCGGGATCCTGCGGCACGAGCCCGATGCGGCGCCCGCGGATGCCGCGGAGCCGCGACTCCCCGATGCCCACCAGCTCGGTGCCGCGGAGCTCGACGGCGCCGCCCGCGATCGTCCCGTTCTGCGCGAGCAGCCCGACGACGGCCTGCGCGATGGACGACTTGCCGGATCCGGACTCGCCGACGAGCGCGGTCACGCGGCCCGCGGCGACCTCGAAGGAGACGCCGTCGACGGCCGTGCGCGTGCCGGCCGCCGTGCGGTAGTCGACGCGGAGGTCACGCACGGCGAGGAGCGGAGGCGTGGGTGCCGACGCGGGCGGGGGCGTGGGATCGGTCATGCGAGCTGCCCTCCTCGGATGGACTGGCTGATGCGGTTGGTGGCGAGCACGACGGCGACGACCACTGCGCCCGGCAGCACGGTGAGCCACCACGCGGTGGCCACGTAGTCGCGGCCCTCGGCGACGAGGAGGCCCCACTCGGGCGTGGGCGGCGGGGCGCCGTAGCCGAGGAAGCCGAGGGTGGAGATCTGCAGGATCGCCGATCCGAACTGCAACGCCGCCAGCGCGATGACGGGCGTGAGGGAGTTGGGCAGCACGTGCCGGCGGAGCACCTGCACGAGCGTGCCGCCGGTATCCGTACGCCGCCTCCACGTACTCGCTCACGCGCACCCGCACGACCTCCGCGCGGGAGAGCCGCGCGAACACGGCGATGGAGGTGACGCCCACCGCGATGGCGGCGTTGGTGGTGCCGAAGCCCAGCAGGATCACGATGCTGAGGGAGAGCAGCAGCCCGGGGATCGCGAGCAGCACGTCGACGAGCCGCATGAGGACGTCGTCGACGATGCCGCCGACCGCCCCCGCGACGACGCCGAGCAGCGTCCCCACGACGAGCCCGACGAGCACCGCGACGACCGCGCCGACGACGGACTGCGACGCCCCGAACACGACGCGCGTGTAGAGGTCGCGGCCGGTGGAGTCGGTGCCGAACCAGTGCGCGGCGCTCGGCGCCTGCAGGGACGGCGCGACGGACGCGGTCGGGCTGCCGGAGGCGAACAGCTGCGGCGCGACCGCCCACAGCAGCATCACGAGCACGACGAGCACGGGCACGACGAGCCCCCACGCGAGGCGGGCCCGGCTGGCGGGACGCGTGCGCGGCGCGTCGAGGGTGGCGAGCGTGGTAGCGCTCATCGCGCACCTCCTCTGCGCAGGCGCGCGTCGAGGACCGGATAGAGGAGGTCGACCACGAGGTTGATCACGACGTAGGCGACGGTGGAGAGCACGACGACGGCGAGCAGTACCGGGCTGTCGCGGCTGGCGACGGCCTGCACGGTGAGCTGGCCGACGCCGGCGCGGCCGAACACGGCCTCGGTCACGACGGCCCCGCCGACGAGCTCGCCGAACAGCAGCCCGGCCATGGTCAGCGTGGGGAGCAGCGCGTTCCGGCCGACCCCGTGGAGGAGCAGCCAGGGCGTGCCGGCGCCGCGCGCCCGTACCACCTGCACGAACGGCATCGCGGAGACGTCGTCGATGCTGCGGATGAGCACCTGCGCGAGCGGCGCCGCGATCGGCACGGCGATGGTGAGCACCGGGAGGATCAGCGCCTCGCCGGGGCTCGCGCCGATCAGCGGCACGAGCCCCAGGCGGAACGACAGCACCTGGATGAGGATGATCCCCACCCAGAACACGGGCAGCGAGACGAGCAGCGGCGGCAGGTCGCGGAAGACGCGGCGGATCCAGCGGGCACCGCCGTGAGTCGCGAGGAACGCGATCGGCACGGCGAGCACGACGGCCACGACGAGCCCCAGCACGGCGAGCACGAGCGTCGACGGGATCGCGGTGGCGAGCAGCGTGGACACGGCCGCGCCGCTCTGCACCGAGTACCCGAGCTCTCCCTGGAGGAACGCTCCCGCGGACTCGCCGAGCCGCACGATCAGCGGCCGGTCGGCCCCGTACGACTCGCGGATCGCGGCGAGCTGATCCGGCGACAGGCCGAGCTCGGGGCTTCCGTAGCGGGCGAGCACGGCGTCGCCCGGGAGCGCCGCGAGCAGCACGTAGGCGACGACGTAGGCGAACACCAGCACGACGACGGCCTGGCCGGCGCGGCGGAGGACGTAGCTCATCGCGGTCCCCCTCGCCGTGCCGGCCGCCGCGCCGGCGTGCGCGACGGCCGACGCATCAGCGGTCCAGCCAGACGCCCGCGAAGGTCGGACGGCCGACCGACTCGGTGGCGAAGCCCTGCACGTCGCCGCGGAGGCCGTAGACCTGCGGCTCCTCGAAGAGCGGGAGCACGTAGGCCTGGTCGGCGATGTGCTGCTGCGCCGCGGCGGACGCGGCCTGGCGTCCCTCCGTGGTGGGCTCCGAGGCGATCGCCGTGAGCAGCGCGTCGAGCTCCGGGTCGGCGATGCTCCCGTCGGACGGGTCGCGGTTGAGGAGCACGTTCCGGTTGGTCGAGAAGTACTGCGACTTGAGCACGTCGTAGTCGGCGCGGCCGACCATGGAGTGGTACACCTCGAGCGCGTCCGGGTCCTGCGAGGCCTTCGTCTGCGCGGCCTGGTCGCCCGAGAACAGTTCCACCTTCACGCCGAGCTCCGCGAGCTGCGACTGGATGAGCGTCACGACCTCCTTGGAGCGCGGCTGCGGGAGCGCCTCGTTGAACACCAGCTCCAGGTCCTGCCCGTCCTTCTGGCGAACGCCGTCGGATCCGAGGGTCCAGCCGGCCTCGTCGAGGAGGGCGGCCGCCTTGTCGGCGTCGTGCGCGTAGGAGGCGGAGGTGTCGACGTAGCCGAGCGCGCTCTTCGCGAGCACGCCGGTGGCGAGCGGGTAGCTGTCGCTGAAGAGGGTGTCGAGGATCGCCTGCCGGTCGACGCCCGCGATGATCGCCTGCCGCACCCGCACGTCCTCGAGCTGCGGGGTGCGGAAGCGGAGGTTGAGGCCGTTGTCGACGCCGTTTGTCGCCGCGGCGACGAGCTGCAGGTCGCCGGTGCGGAACTGCGCCTCGTCCGGCGCCTCGATCTGCCGGGCGACGTCGGCCTGCCCGGCGACGACCGTGCCGGTGCGCACGCTGTCCTCGGCGGCGACGATGAGGTCGACCCCGTCGACGAGCGCGCGGCCCTGGCGCTCGGCCTCGGGCGGCGCCCAGTCGTAGTCCTCGCGGGCCGTGAGGGAGATCTGCGTGCCGACGGCCTCGTCGCCGACCACGAAGGGGCCGCTGCCGATGACCGTCTTGGCCTGGCCGGGGCCGAAGCCGTCGTCCGCCTTGGCGAGCGTGGAAGTCGGAGACGAGCCCCGAGTTGATGGTCGAGGTCGCCTGCGCGAACCCGGGCGCCGGCGCCGTGAAGTGGAACTTGACGGTGTCGGCGTCCACGACCTCACCGCGGTCGTAGTTGTTGATCGCCTCGCTGACGGTGAGGGCGCGCGCGGTGTCGCCCTTGCCGTAGAGGTCGAAGTTGGCGACGACGTTCTCGGCGGTCAGCGGGGTGCCGTCGGAGTACGTGACGTCGTCGCGGATGTCGAAGGTGTACTCGGTCGCGTCGGCGTTGACCTCGGGAAGCGCGGTGGCGATCCACGGCTGCAGCTCGAGCGTCTCCGGGTCCTGCCAGAGGAGGCGGTCGGTGATGTTGTTCACGACCGCGCCGTTCGGGTAGAAGCCTGCGGCCGGCGGGTACAGCGTCGTCCACGTCTGCGGCTCGAGGTAGGTGAGCGTGCCGCCGGACTGCGGCTCGCCGCTCGCGGCTCCACCCGCCCCTCCCCCGCCACCGGCCGAGCAGCCGGCCATCAGACCGGTCGCCGCGACGAGGGCGGTGAGGGCGAGGGCGGTGCGCGGTGGACGAGGCATGGTTCTGCTCCTGCGTGTCAGGTGTGCGGGTGGGATGACACGACTCCAGCACGCATGGAGGGGTTTTGCAGGTCCGCGGAACACGCGGCGTAACGGGGTGAAACGGGGCGTCATGGGGGGAATGGATGCGGTGGGGGCGGGGTTCGTGGGCTTGCGCGACACCTGGCCGCCTCCGCTGCCTGACTGCCTCGGTCGCCTGAGCCGCCGCTTAGGCTCGCGGGATGACCGCGCCGCCGATCGTCCGCCCCGCCGCCCCCGATGACGCGGACGGGATCGCTGAGGTCCACATCCAAACCCGGCGCGAGACCTACGCGCACCTGCTCCCAGCCTCGTACTTGGACGGACTCGACGTCGCGACGCGGGCCGACCAGTGGCGTCGGACCCTCACCGAGGCTCCCGTCGACGTGCCGCCCTTCGTCGCCCTCGACGGCGACCGCATCGTCGGCTTCGCGCTCGCGGGGCCGGCGCGCGACGAGGATCCGCCGCGCCCGTTCCAGCTCTACGCGATCAACGTGATCGCGTCCGCGCACGGCACCGGCGCGGGCCAGGCCCTGCTGGACGCGGCCGTGGGCGACTCCCCCGCCTACCTCTGGGCGGCCGACGACAACCCACGCGCGGAGGCGTTCTACCGCCGCAACGGCTTCGCCCGTGACGGCGGCGTGGAGCGTCAGACGTTCCAGGGCGCGGAGATGGTCACGGTGCGTATGGTGCGGTGAGGGTGGCCGGGCGGCCATCGTGGGCAGCACAGATCGAGGCATCTTGTAGAACACTGCCACTACCTCCGCGTGACCTTCAGCCGCTCCGCTTGCGCAACGAACCCGGGTCGGGAAGTTCCCCATCCCGCATCCGAAGGAGCTTCTCCACGTCGCGAAGCCGCGCGGTCAGTTCTGCTCGAACATGCATGAGAGCGAACTGCCATCGATCCGGCTCACGCTCGATCAGGTCCTTGTATTCGCGAGTCGCCCGCACCATGTCTTGGAGCAAGGCGTGCAAGGGACGGTTGGAAGTGACTTGGTCGCGCAGGGCACCGAGCTGCTGTTGAGCAGTGTTCACGCTGCGACGGCATCGGTCAGCATCGTCGCTGTCACCGCGGCTAGGGCGAGGCTGAATCGAGCTCGAATGCTCGCCTCGCCGCCAGGTCGTTTGCGGCGATTCGCATGATCCGCAGATCCTGACGCCGTCGTTGGACGACGTAGGTGCCGTAGGCGATGAGCACCGTGAGCCCGGCGCCGAAGCAGGCGACGACGAGATCCGGTACGAACGAACTCCAGTTCACGAGGACCCGCTCACATCGTGTTCCAGTGGTACTTCCCGTTGGCGTCGGGACCGTTGCCGCCGCACTGATAGCTACGCCCGTTGGCCGCCTGCGCGATCGCACCGACCTGCGAGCAGAAGCCGCCGGGGTTGATGCCGCCGGTCTGCGGGGCCGGAGCGGGCGCGGGCGCCGGCGGCGCGGGGGCGACCGGCGCTGGCGCGGCCGGCTTCGGCGCGGGTGCCGGAGCAGCGGGTGCCGGCGCGGGAGCAGGCGCCACAGTCGGCTCCACGGTCGGCGCGGGGGCGGGCGCGAGCAGCGTGAGCGTCACGGTGGATCCAGCGTCGACGCGCGATCCCGGCGTCGGGCTCTGCGACGTGACGGTCGATGCCGTCGGTCGGGCTGGTCCTCTCCCCCGACTCGAGCACGTACTGGACGAGGTAGCCCGCCTCACGGAGCAGCGTGCGCGCATCTGCAGCGGACTTGGTGCTGACGTCCTCCACGACGTGCACCGCGGGTGTCGGCGTCGCGGACGGCGTCGGCGTGGGGCTGGGCGTCGGCGACGAACTCGCGCTGATCGCGGCCGCCGGGCGCGGGCCGGGTGCCGAGGCGGCGACCGGGACGGCGGCGCCGATGATCAGGAGCAGGATCGCTCCGGCCGCGGTCGCGCTGTTGCGGGGCCGCGAGGCGAGCGCTGGTACCCAGCTGCGCCGTCCGGTGAAGAGCGGGTACAGCGCGGTCACGAGGGCGACCAGCCCGACGGAGACGAACATGCCCCCGAAGCCGCCGATCGCCGTGGTGATCAGCACCGCCAGCGCGACGGCCGCCCCGATGACCCACGACGTGGCCGGGTGCCGGCTCGGGCGCGTGTCAGTGAGGACCGCCATGGGAGCCGCGGGGGTGGAGGCTGCGGCCGGCATGACGGGAGCCTGGTTCCTGCGCGGGGCCGGAGGAGCGGGCACCGCGACCGCCGTGGCAACCGCGCGCTCCGCCTTCAGTCGCGCCGCCTCGACGCGCTCCGCGGCCTTGACCTGCCTGGTCGCCTCCCGCTGAGCGGCCTTCTCGACCCTCTGCTGCTCGGCCGCCGCGAAGCGAGCGGCCTGCGCACGCGCCACCTCGGCGGCGTGCTCGGCCTGGGCCCGAGCGGTGTCGGCGGCACGAGCGGCGCCAGCCTGTGCGGCCTCCGCGGCGGCCAGTGCCGCGACGTTCGCGGCGGGAGCCTGCGGGGCGGCGGGCTGCACCATCGGCGCGACGTGCTGCGTCCACGCGGCGCCGTCCCAGTACCGGAGCTGGCCGGATCCGTCGGGGAACCAGCCGGCGGGTGGGGAGGACGGGACGTCGGGCATGGTGCTCCTCGGGTGCGTGCCGCGACGAAGGGGGTAAGCGGCGGTGGATCCGTCGAATGTCGACGCCTGAGGCTATGAGCGCCCTCTCCTGGCGGGAAGCCCTCACACGGGGGTGAAAGGGAGCCGCGGCCGAGGGAACCGCGCTCCGGGCTGACGCGACGCTCGCGAGAGCGGCCCGCGGGCGTCGCCGCGTTTCCTCAGCCCTCCCGCTGCCGCACAGCGCGAAGGGCGTCGGAGATGGATCCGCCGTACCGCTTCCGGTGCTCCTTCACGACCGCGGCGGTGACACGGGCCGGCAACCGACCGGCCCCGGCGGGATCACCGAGGATGGCCGGCCCCGCCAGGATCGCCCCGCCGAGGGCCGCGAGGAGGAAGAGCATGCCGGGCCCCGCCTGCCCCGAGGCCCAGAAGGCGATGCCCGCCACCCCCGCGGCGACGACGCCGATGCTGCGGAGCACGTTCGACGCGGTCATGAGGAGCACTCCTCCTCGTTCGAGGTGCTCGAGACGGTGCCCGTGCTCATGGGCGTCTGCATGTGCGCCTCCATCAGCTGATCGCTGAGGTGAGGGGCTGGGCTACCCGACCCGTTCCAGGATGCCGAGGACGGGTTCGGTGCTCAACCCCCGCGATGGAGTTCCACGGCCGCGATGATCTCGGTCGCCGCGTCCTCCGCGGGCACGTGCTCCCAGATGCGAAGGACCGTCCAACCGAGGCTTCGGAGCAACACGGTGACGTCCGCGTCGCGCTCGACGTTCCGCGCGAGCTTCGCCACCCAGTAGTCCGCGTTCGCCTTCGGGAGGTGCAGGTGATCCGGACAGCTGTGCCAGAAGCACCCGTCGATGAACACGGCGATGCGCTGACGGGTGAAGGCGATGTCGGCACGGGTCCTCGACTCCTGCACCACGCGGAGGTCGACCCGATATCGCAGGCCTCGAGCGTGCAGGAGGCGCCGGACGAGGAGCTCCGGCCGGGTGTCCCGACGCTTGTTCGCCCGCATGGTGATGCGCGCTGCGTCGGAGGAGGCCCAGGACATGCGGTGAGGGGACCATGCGCCTCCGACATTCGGGGGCGACCTAGGCGAGTGGACGGCTCCCCCCGCTGAACCGACGACGCACGCGCTCAACTCAGGGCAGGACCTCCATGAACCGGCCACCGGTCTCCGGCCATATGACACCGACTCCATACATGAGGAGCAGTTCCCGCAGGTCCCGTGGCGGCTGGGACGGCAACAGGACGGCCTTGTGGGCATGGTCGACGGAGCGGGAGTAGTCGAGGATCTGCCCGAGCGCCGTACGCACGTCGTTGCGAGTCGCAGAAGCTTTGGCCTCGATGAGAAGTCGGCGCGAGGGGTCGTACACGTCCGTGAAGAGATGTGCCCCACCCGGACTCGGGATGCGGTGCCGCACAGCAACCGTCCGTCGTGTGCGCAGCAGCCACGCTGCGTACCGCCGCACGAGCTCCGCTTCCGTCCTCAGGTGAACCTGTGGTTCGGAGGCTCGCTGGATGACGTACTCACCGACTTCCATGGCCTCAAGCGCGACCGCCTCCGCCGATGGAGGCGACTCGGCGAGATGCGTCAGCGACTGCGCGCGCGACTCGCCCACGGGACGGAGCCGGAAGATGAACACAGAGCGCATGACGTCGTCCGCTCCGGGTGCGTCGTCGACGAGGAAGGGGTCGTC
Source organism: Clavibacter sp. AC415 (assembly GCF_979252985.1). NCBI lineage: Bacteria > Bacillati > Actinomycetota > Actinomycetes > Micrococcales > Microbacteriaceae > Clavibacter > Clavibacter sp. AC415. The sequence goes on from NZ_CEEDAR010000016.1 coordinate 220,165, forward strand.
CTCGGGAAGCTCGAACTGCCCGACGTACATGACCTCCGGGCTGGTGCCCTGCTTCTCGAAGAGTCGAAGTGCGCGGCCCTCCTCATGGTGATCGCGGACCGCCCTATTGCCACTCGTCATCACCTGCGCGCCGCTCGGCCCTTCGCCCGTGTAGTGGAACGTGCCGTCCGGATGCCAGCCGTCAAAGACGTCATAGCCGCTCGACTGCCCTCCCGGGCCGGTGAAGAGCAGGACGTTGGGTGTCTGACCGCTGGGCTCCATGCCGCCCTGCCACCCGCCGCCGTACAGCGCGTGGATCTCCCGGCGCTTGCGGACATCCCCGACCGGGACCGTCCATTCCCGTTGTTCCACGCTGTCTCGCTCTCGTCACGAAAGCCTCGCACCTGGGAGGTATTCGTGGCTGCACCCCGACGTGGTCACACGGGAAAGGGGCGGGCGCACCATGGTGGCCGGAAGAGAGCCGGGGATCGGAGGGTGCCCGGGAAGGCCGCTCGCCCGCGTCGGGTCGGGATGGGCCGGTTCATCGCCAGCGGCACCGCAAGAGGCAGGATTACCCTGGATACGACGAATGCCCCGGCCGGACCCAAAGGTCCTTCCGAGGCATGTCCGTCGGGCTGACAGGATTTGAACCTGCGACCCCTTGACCCCCAGTCAAGTGCGCTACCAAGCTGCGCCACAGCCCGCTACCCATCGCTGGGCAACTCGTAGAGCCTACCGCATCGGCGGGGATGCTCCCGCACGCTAGGCGCCCGGGCAGGAACGCGGATCAGGTCGGGGCGCCACCCGACGACCGTGCCGCCGGACCGCGACCCGCACCGCGCGGTGTGCGCGGCGGCCTCGGGAACGCATCGCGCATGTGGTCGCTCCGGAGGATGTCGGCGACGCCGATCAGGAGCAGCGAGAACACGATCTGCTCGACGACCATCCACAGCGGGTACAGGCCCGGGATCGCGGCGATCACGAGCGTCACGATCGGGAAGACCTGGCTGAAGAGCCGCAGGCGCGAGTACGCCCACCAGTAGCCGGCCGAGGCGCGCCAGGCGAAGTAGTAGAGCGTCACGGTCATCGCGAGCACCACGAAGGAGCGGAACCAGACGGCCGGCGCGACATCCACACCGTCCGTTGCGAGGGTCAGCGCGATCGCCACGGCCGCCGCGCCCACGAAGGTCTCGGCGACGAGGATCCACCGGATCCAGCGGAACGCCCGTGCCGTGAACGGGTGGTCGCGCATGTCCTCGGCGATGACGTGGCCCGCCTGGCGGCCCGCGGCGATGCGGTCGAGACGGCTGAGCAGCTGGTCCACCGGTGCGATCCTCCACGGTCTCGTGCGCAGGCGTCGGATGCGCCCGGATCAGGGTACGACCCGACGCCGCGCGCCGACTGCGAACGCGCAGGAGCGCGGGATCGGGACACGTCGGCGCCCCTCCCCTGCCCGGTCACGCCCGTCCGCGGATCCCCGCACGACACCCCATGACGCCCCGCGTCGTCACGCGGGGACACCCGCCGTCACACCCCTCGCGACCCCGCACCGCCCGCCCCTACCGTGGCCCCACCGCGAGGCGCGGCACCGGTCGCGCCCCTTCACGAGAGGACAGGACATGACCCTGATCGACCGCGAGCCACGACCCGCATCCGGCTCCCCCACGCCCGTCCCCGGCACCGCCGACGCGCGGACGGAGCGGCCCCGCCCCGCACCCCTCGGCGACGCCCCCGTCGACCGCTGGAAGGGCACCCCGCGGCCCACCACCCCGGCAGGCTGGATCGCCCGCGCCCGCGAGGTCGCCGACATCCTCGCCGTCGACCAGGTCGAGCGCGACCGCGCCGGCGCGAGCCCGCACCAGGAGGTCGCGCTCCTCAAGCACGCCGGCCTCGTCACCCTGCTCGGCCCCGCGGAGCACGGCGGCGGCGGGCAGACGTGGGACACGGCCTACCGGGTGATCCGCGCGGTCGCCCGCGGCGACGGATCCATCGGCCAGCTCCTCGGCTACCACTACCTCTGGGCGTGGGCCGCGCGGCTCGTCGCCACCGACGCGCAGATCGAGGCCGTCGAGAAGCTGGCGACCACCGGGAACCTGCTCTTCGGCGGCGCCGTGAATCCGCGCGACTCCGACCTCGTCATCCGCGAGGACGGCGACGAGCTCGTCTACTCCGGCCGGAAGTCGTTCTCCACAGGCGGCGTCGTCTCCGACCTCACCGTGCTCGAGGGCGTCATCGAGGGCACCGACACCCACGTGTTCGCGATCGTGCCGACGGACCAGCCGGGCATCGTCTTCGGACACGACTGGGACAGCCTCGGGCAGCGCCTCACGGAGTCGGGCTCGGTCGAGATCCGCGACGTGCGGGTGCCGTGGTCCGACGCGGCCGGCTTCGTCGACCGGGTGTTCCAGCCGCTCACCTACGGCACGCTCAACGTGCCCACGATCCAGCTGGTGTTCGCGAACTTCTACCAGGGGATCGCGGAGGGCGCGCTCGAGACGGCCGCCGCCTACACGCGGAGCACCACCCGCGCCTGGCCCTTCGGCGGCGACGACAAGGAGCGCGCGACCGACGAGTGGTACGTCCTCGAGGGCTACTGGGCAGCTGCAGTCGAAGCTGTGGGCGTCCGAGGCGTTGCTGGATGCGGTGGGCGCCGAGATCAGCGCCGTCCTGCACGCGCCGCGCGAGAGGCTCACGGAGCGCAAGCGCGGCGAGATCGCCGTGCGGATCGCCGCGGCCAAGGCGCGCATCGTCGAGGACGGGCTCGAGGTCGGCACGCGCGTCTTCGAGCTGACGGGTGCGCGTGCGTCGGCGTCGAGCGTCGGGCTCGACGTGTTCTGGCGGAACCTCCGCACCCACAGCCTCCACGACCCCATCGCGTACAAGCGGCGCGAGGTCGGCCGGCACGTGCTCCTCGGCGAGATCCCGGAGCCGACCTGGTACACGTGATCCGCACCGACCCCACGACGACGGACGGCGCCGACCCCACCGGGGATCGACGCCGTCCGTCGTGCTGCGGGCCGGAACCCGGGAGCGCGAGCTAGCGCTTCCGCTTCTCCCGCACGCGCATGTTGACGATGATCGGGCTGCCCTCGAAGCCGTAGATCTCGCGCAGGCGGCGCTGGATGTACCGGCGGTACTGCGGGTCGAGGTACCCGGTCGTGAAGAGCACGAATGTCGGCGGGCGGCTGGAAGCCTGCGTGCCGAACAGGATGCGCGGCTGCTTTCCGCCGCGCACGGGGTGCGGGTGCGCCGCGGTGAGCTCGGCGAGGAACGCGTTGAACTTGCCCGTCGCGATGCGGGTGTCCCACGACTCCAGCGCCGTCTCGAGCGCCGGCACGAGCTTCTCCATGTGGCGGCCGGTGCGTGCCGAGATGTTGACGCGCGGCGCCCACGACACGTGCGCGAGGTCGGTCTCGATCTCGCGCTCGAGGTAGCGGCGGCGCTCGTCGTCGAGGAGGTCCCACTTGTTGAACGCCAGCACGAGCGCGCGGCCCGACTCGAGCACCAGCTCGATGATGCGGATGTCCTGCTCGCTGATGACCTCGGAGACGTCGATCATGACGACCGCGACCTCCGCCTTCTCCAGCGCCGCGCTCGTGCGGAGCGAGGCGTAGAAGTCCGCGCCCTGGGCGAGGTGCATGCGGCGGCGGATGCCGGCGGTGTCGACGAAGCGCCACACCTTGCCGGCGATCTCGACCTGCTCGTCGACCGGGTCGCGCGTGGTGCCGGCGAGCTCGTTGACGACCACGCGCTCCTCGCCCGCGGCCTTGTTGAGCAGGCTCGACTTGCCGACGTTCGGGCGGCCGAGGATGGCGACGCGGCGGGGACCGCCCACCTCCTCCTTGGCGACCTTGGAGACGAGCGGCAGGGTCTTCAGCACGAGGTCGAGGAGGTCCGCGACGCCGCGCCCGTGCAACGCGGAGACGGGGTGCGGCTCGCCGAGGCCGAGCGACCACAGGGAGGCCGCGTTCGGCTCCTGGCGCGCGTCGTCGACCTTGTTGGCCGCGAGGATGACCGTCTTCTTGGTCTTGCGGAGCAGGCGGACGACGTGCTCGTCCGTGCTCGTGGCGCCCACGTTCGCGTCGACGACGAAGAGCACGGCGTCGGCGAGGTCCATCGCGATCTCGGCCTGCATGGCCACGGACGCGTTGATGCCCTTCGCGTCGGGTCTCCCAGCCGCCGGTGTCGACCAGCGTGAACCAGCGTCCGGCGTACTCGGCCTTGTAGGAGACCCGGTCGCGCGTGACGCCGGGGGTGTCCTCGACGACGGCCTCGCGGCGGCCGAGGATGCGGTTGATGAGCGCCGACTTGCCCACGTTCGGGCGGCCGACGACCGCGAGCACGGGCAGCGCCGGCAGGTACGTGACCTGGTCGGGGTCATCCGTCGCGGTCTCGAGGACCTCGAGGTCCTCGTCGTCGAGCTCGTAGTCGGCGAGCCCGGCCCGGAGCGCCTGCGCGCGCTGCGCGGCCAGCTCCTCGTCGATGCTCGACAGCCGCTCGGAGAGCCCGCTGTCGAGCTCGGGGAAGTCGTCGTCGTGATCAGCCATGCGTGTGTCCTCTGGCGTGTCGGCCCGTCACCGGGCCGCGCCTCAATCTGTTCGTGCGTGAACGAGATCGACCACCGCCTGGACGGTCTGGTCGAAGTCGATGTCCGTGGAGTCGATGGTGGTCACACCATCTGCGGCGTTCATGAAATCGACGACCTGCGAGTCGGCCCGATCCCGGGAGGCGAGTGATTCGCCGACCGCGGCGGCCGACTGATTCGTCGTCTCCGCGGAACGCCTCCTCATCCTAGCTTCCGGGGAGGCCGTGAGGAGAATGCGCACCTGGGCGTCGGGCGCGACGACCGTGGTGATGTCGCGGCCCTCCACCACGATGCCGGGCTTGTCGCTGGAGGCCATGAGCGAGCGGAACAGCTCCACCATGTAGTGGCGCACCTCCGGCACGCGGGCCACGCGGCTCACCACGGCGGACACGCGGGGCTCGCGGATCGCCTCGGTGACGTCCGTCCCGCGGACGCTCACGCGCGTCTCGGACGGGTCGATGCCGATGTCGTAGTCGAAGCCCTCGATGAGGCTCGTGACGGTGGCGGGGTCCTCCGGTGTCGACGCCGCTCTCCAGCGCGAACCAGCTGAGCGCGCGGTAGGCGGCGCCCGTGTCCTGGTAGTCGAAGCCGAGGGCGCGCGCGGCGGCGCGGCTCACGCTCGACTTGCCGCTGCCCGCGGGCCCGTCGACGGCGACGACCGTGCGGTTGAGCGTGGCGTCCACGAGCAGCGTCTCCGCCAGCGGGTCGGCCTCGAGCGGGTCGGGTGCGGTCGATGCGTCTCCGGTCATCCGGCGATCCTCCAGTTCCGTTCTTCCAGCCGCGCGACCAGGCGGTCGCGGGCCTCGGGCAGCACGGCGATCTCGACGAGACCCACCTGCGCGCCCTGCGAGTGCTCGAGGCGCAGGTCCTCGATGCTGACGTCGGCGGCGCCGACGTCGGAGATCAGCGCGGCCAGCTGGCCGGGGCGGTCGTCGATCATGACGGTGAGCGCGGCGAAGCGGCGGTCCTGCCCGTGCTTGCCCGGGATGCGGGCGACGCCGGCGTTGCCCGCGTGGATCCGCTCGGCCACCCGGAGCCGCGCCCCCTGCGCGTCCACGTCGTCGAGCGCAGCGATGACCTCGTCGAGGTCGGTGCGGAGCGCCTTCAGGATGGGCACGACGCGGCCCGCGTTGGCGCCGAGGATCTGCACCCACAGCGACGCGTCGCTCGACGCGATGCGCGTGGTGTCGCGGAGCCCCTGGCCCGAGAGCCCGAGCGCGGTGGCGGATCCGTCGCCGAGCCGCGACGCCAGGAGGCTCGCGACCACCTGCGGCACGTGGGAGACGAGCGCCACCGAGGAGTCGTGCTCCTCCGCGGTCATCTCGAGGGGCACGGCGCCGAGGTCGAGGATCAGCTGCTCGACGGGCGCGCCCGCCGTGTACGTGATGCCCCCGTGCCCGGCGATGACCCAGGGGCGCCCGAGGAACAGGTCGCCCGTGGCCGAGCACCGGGCCACCGCGCTCGCGCCCCGCGAGCGGGTGGGAGCCGAGGTACCGCGACAGGTCGGCGCCCATGGCGCGCAGCTCCTCGAGCGGCGCGACCTTCACGCTGGCGACGTCGGTGACGAGGGCGTCCGGATGCGCGTCGAGCTCCGCCGCGACCACGCGCGCGGTCACGTCGGGCGGGACGCAGACCACGATGAGCGACGGCCGGTCGGGCACGACGGCGATGTCGGCGATGCGGCCCGCGCCCATGTCGGCCGCGAGCCGCAGCGTCGTGGGCGACGCGTCGGCGAGCACCACGTCCACCCCGCGGGCCGAGAGGCCCAGCCCGATGCTGGTGCCGAGGAGGCCGGTGCCGACGATGCGGACGGTCCCCTGCACGCGGGTGTCCGCCGCGGCGACGACGTCCGCGGCCTCGGTCACTCGCCGTCCTCGCGGTCGACGTCCCCCTGCGCCTCGGCGGCGGCGCCGGGCCCCTGCGGGTTCGCGGGACCGGCCTGGGCGCGGGCCTCGCGCGAGATGGTGAGGAGCTGGCCGAGCTCGTCGGAGGTGAGGTCGCGCACCCGGCCGACGCCGAGCGAGCCGAGGTGCAGCGGGCCGAACTGGCGGCGCACGAGCTCCTCCACCGGGTGGCCGACCTCGTCGAGCATGCGGCGCACGATGCGGTTGCGTCCCGAGTGCAGCGTGATCTCCACGAGCGTCTGGTCGCCGCCGCCCGACAGGATGCGCGCGCGGTCGGCCTGGATGGGCCCGTCCTCGAGGTCCACGCCCTGCGTGAGGCGCTGGATCGTCTGCGGCGTGACCCGGCCGGTGACCTTCGCGATGTACGTCTTCAGCACGCCGAAGGACGGGTGCGCGAGGACGTGCGCGAGGTCGCCGTCGTTGGTGAGGATCAGCAGCCCGCTCGTCTCCGCGTCGAGGCGCCCGACGTTGAACAGGCGCTCCTCGAACTCCTCCGTGAACTCGCGGAGGTCGGGGCGACCGCGCTCGTCGCGGAGCGAGGAGTAGATGCCGACCGGCTTGTTGAGCATCAGGTAGCGCTTCGAGGTGTCCAGCTGCACGGCCCGGTCGTCGACCGCGACCTCGTCCACCTCGGGATCGATGCGGCGGCCGGGCTCGGTGACCGTCTCGCCGTTCACGGTGACGCGGCCGGCGGCGATCATGTCCTCGCAGACGCGGCGGCTGGCGACGCCCGCGGCGGCCATCACCTTCTGCAGGCGGACGCCCGTGACGGGCTCGTCCGGGTCCCACGCGTGCGCGGGCGTGCGGTCGTCGGGCTCAGTGGAGGGGGTCATGGAAGCCTTCCGCCCCGTCGGGGAGCAACGGGGAGATCGGGGGGAGCTCGTCGAGCGAGTTGATGCCGAGCTGCGTGAGCAGGTGGTCTGTCGTACCGTAATGGATCGCCCCGGTCTCGCCGTCCGTGAAGGCCTCGGTCACGAGGCCCCGGGCGAGCAGGGTGCGCACCACGGAGTCGACGTTGACGGCGCGGATGGCGGCCACCTGGCTGCGGCTGATGGGCTGCTTGTAGGCGATCACCGCGAGCGTCTCGAGCGCGGCCTGCGACAGCCGCGTGGGGTTCTGGGTGAGCACGTGGTCGCGCACCACGGTGTCGTACTCGGGCCGCACGTAGACGCGCCAGCCGCCGCCGACCTCGCGCAGCTCGAAGCCGCGCCGCACTCCCCCGGTGCGCCCGTCGAAGTCGTCGACGAGCCGCTGGATCGCGCGGCGCACCTCCTTCACGGGCGTGGAGGTCGCCGTCGCGAGGGTCGTCGCCGTCTGCGGCTCGTCGGCCACCATCAGCAGCGCCTCGATCGCGCGGTCGAGCTCGAGCGGCGCATCGGCGACGGCGTCCACGGCGGCGTCCGCGTCCACGGCGGCGGCGTCCGCCGGCTCAGCCGTCATAGCCGGCCCCCAGGCTCGCGAGGGCGTCGTCGGTCCAGCTCTCGGCGGTCCAGGTGAGCGTGAGCTCGCCGAGCGCCTCCGGCTGGTCGAACTCGATCGCCGCGACGCGGTACAGCTCGAGCACCGCGAGGAACCGCGCGATGACGACGCCCGTCACCCCGGCGTCCGCGACGAGCTCCCGGAACGTGACCGGCGCGCCCCCGCGGAGCCGGGCGACGACGACCGCCGCCTGCTCCCGGATGCTCACGAGCGGCGCGTGCAGGTGGTCGAGGCCCACGGTCGGGATCTCGCGCGGGGCGAAGGCGAGGAGCGCGATGGCCGCGAGGTCGTCGGGCGACGTCGTCCAGACGAGCTCCGGCACCTGCGCGCGGAACCGCTCCTCGAGCGGCACGTCGCGGAACGCGCGCCCGGACTCGGCCGCGAGCCGCTCCTGGAACCACGACGCCGCCTGCTTGAACGCCCGGTACTGCAGCAGCCGGGCGAACAGCAGGTCCCTCGCCTCGAGCAGCGCCACGTCCTCGGCGTCCACCAACTCGCCCTGCGGCAGGAGCCCGACGAGCTTCAGGTCGAGCAGGGTCGCCGCGACGACGAGGAACGAGCTGGCCTCGTCGAGGTCCTCCGGCCCGTCGAGGCCGCGGATGTGCGCGATGAACTCGTTCGTCACGAGGCTGAGGCTCACCTCGGTGATGTCCATCTCGTGGCTGCCGATGAGCGACAGCAGGAGGTCGAACGGCCCCTCGAAGTTGCCGATGCTGACGCGGAACGCCCGCTCGGGGATCCGTGCGGGGAGCGTCCTCCACCGCGAGGCCGGGCGCGGCCGGGGACGGGCCCCTACGCGACGGCGCCACGCGCGATGAGCTCCCGCGCCACCTTGCGGTACGCGAGCGCGGCCGGGTGCTCGGGCGCGAACTGGATGATGGGCTTGCCCGCCGCCGACGCGTCCGGGAACTTGACCGTCCGCCCGATGACGGTCTCGAGCACGCTGTCGTCGAACGCCTCGACCACCCGCTGCAGCACCTCGCGGGAGTGCAGCGTGCGCGAGTCGTACATGGTCGCCAGGATCCCGTCGAGCGCGAGCCCCGGGTTCAGCCGGTCCTTGACCTTCTCGATCGTCTCCACGAGGAGCGCGACGCCGCGGAGCGCGAAGTACTCGCACTCCAGCGGGATGAGCACGCCGTGGCTCGCCGTGAGGGCGTTCACCGTGAGGAGGCCGAGCGACGGCTGGCAGTCGATGAGGATGACGTCGTAGTCGCCGCTCACCTTCCGCAGCACGCTCGCGAGGATCTGCTCGCGCGCCACCTCGTTGACGAGGTGCACCTCGGCGGCCGAGAGGTCGATGTTCGCGGGGATGACGTCGAGGCCCTCGAAGCCCGTGCTCCTGATGGCCTCGCGCGGGTCCTTCACGGTGCCGAGCAGGAGGTCGTAGATCGTGACGGCATCGTGCGTCTGCACGCCGAGGCCCGCGGACAGCGCGCCCTGCGGGTCGAAGTCGACGGCGAGCACGCGACGCCCGTAGCTCGCGAGCGAGGCGCCCAGGTTGATGGCGGTGGTCGTCTTGCCCACGCCGCCCTTCTGGTTGCAGAGGGAGATGATCTTGGCGGGCCCGTGGCCCTCGAGCGGCTCGGGCTCGGCGAACTCGCGCAGCTCCCGACCGGTGGGTCCGAGCACGGGGACGTCCATTCCCGGGAGCTCGGTCACATCTGGCTTGCGCGTCACGTGGATCTCTCTCTGCCGCTCCTCCGGCGCGGTCCCGCCGGATCCTGGAAGTCTACCGGGGAGGGTCGTTCACGCCCGGCGGGCACGCGGGTGCGCGGTCGTGTAGACGTCGCGCAGGGTGTCGACGGTCACCCGCGTGTAGATCTGCGTGGTCGCCACCGAGGAGTGGCCGAGCAGCTCCTGGACCACGCGCACGTCGGCGCCGCCCGCGATGAGGTGCGTCGCGAACGAGTGCCGGAACGTGTGCGGCGAGATCTCCTCCGTCACGCCGGCGCGCTCGGCGGCGGCCTTGATGACGAGCCACGCGTTCTGCCGGCTGAGGGCGTGGCCGCGGAGCCCGAGGAACAGGGCCGGCGTCGCCGAGCCGCGCGCGGCGAGGACCGGACGGACCCGCACGAGGTACGCGTCGACGGCACGGCGGGCGAAGGAGCCCACCGGCACGATCCGCTGCTTCCCGCCCTTCCCGAGCACGCGCACCAGCTCGTCGGCGGCGCCGTCGGGCCCGAGCACGTCGTCGACGGTGAGGGCGGTGATCTCGCTCACGCGCGCGCCCGTGGCGTAGAGGAGCTCGAGCAGCGCCTTGTCGCGCACGCGGAGCGGGTCGTCACCGTCGGTCGCGTCGAGGATCCGCGTCATCGTCTCGATGGAGACCGCCTTCGGCAGGCGGCTCGGCAGCTTCGGCGGCCGCGCGTCGGCGGACACGTCGACCTCGACGATCCCCTCCTCCAGCAAGAAGCGGTGGAAGCCGCGGACGCTCGACAGCATGCGCGCGAGCGACGACGCCGTGAGGCCGCCGTGCTCCGGCGAGCGGACGCGCTGCGCGAAGCCGGCGACGTGCGCGGGGGTGGCGTCGGCCGGATCCTGGACGCCCTCCTCCACGAGGTGCGCCGTGTACCGCGCCAGGTCGCGCCGGTACGCCTGCACGGTGTTCCGGGACAGCCCGCGCTCGACCTCGACGTGCCGGAGCCACCGGTCGACGGCGCGGCGGAGCGCCGCGGGCACCTCCGGAGCCGCGTCGTCGACGGTCACGAGGCGGGCGCAGTGCCGTCCTGGCGGAGCTTCGGGTGGCGGGGCCACGGCGCGTCGGCCGGGCCGAGGTCCGCCCAGCCGCGCGAGCGGGCGACGTGCGCCTGCAGCACCGCGATCACGGTCGACGGGTTCTGGATCCGCCGCTCGAGCACCGCGGACACGACCTCGTCGAGGTCGACCCACCGCTTCTCGATGTCGGCCTCCTCGTCGGTGCGCGCGAACGCCTCCGCCGTGGGGGTGAGCCCGCGGGCGAGGTACACGCGGATGGCCTCGTCGCTGCCGCCGGGCGTCGTGAGGTACTCGGCGAGCACGCTCCACTCCGCAGCCTCGAGGTCGGCCTCCTCCGCGAGCTCGCGCTGCACGGCCGTGAGCGGCGGCTCGTCGGTCACGTCGAGGAGCCCCGCCGGGATCTCCCACTCGCGCATCCGGACCGGGTGCCGGTACTGCTTGATGAGGAGCACGCGGTCCTCGTCGTCGATCGCGAGCACCGCGACGGCGCCCGTGTGGTCGACGAACTCCCGGGTGATCTCGCCGTCGCCGTACGCGAACGTCTCGCGGCGGACGTCCCAGATCCTCCCCTCGAACACCCGCTCGCTCGACGTGATCTCGTAGGAGACCGGGTCGTCGTGGAGGCCGTCGGCGGGCGAACCCTCGGCGGGCGATCCGGGCGCGGGCGAGCCCGTGGCGGCGTCCGTCACGCGACGGCCTCGGCGTCGTCCTCGGCGAACAGGGTGCTCGCCTCCTGGCGGTCGAGAGCCGCGCGGATCAGTCCCGCGAAGAGCGGGTGCGCGCGGTTCGGGCGCGACCGGAGCTCCGGGTGCGCCTGCGTGCCGATGTAAAACGGGTGCACGTCGCGCGGCAGCTCCACGTACTCGACGAGCGTGCCGTCCGGCGAAGTCCCGGAGAACACGAGACCGGCGTCCTGGATGCGCTCGCGGTACTGGTTGTTGACCTCGTAGCGGTGGCGGTGGCGCTCGTGCGAGACGGGCGCGCCGTAGAGCTCCGCCGCGAGGGAGCCCTCGAGGAGGGCGGCCTCGTACATGCCGAGGCGCATGGTGCCGCCCAGGTCGCCGCCCGCGATGATGTCGACCTGCTCCGCCATCGTCGCGATGACCGGGTACTCGCTGTCCGGGTCGAACTCGCTGGAGGACGCGCCCGTGAGGCCCGCCTCGTTGCGCGCGTACTCGATGACCATGCACTGCAGGCCGAGGCACAGGCCGAGCACCGGGATCGCGTTGTCGCGCGCGAACTTGAGCGCGCCGAGCTTGCCCTCGATGCCGCGGATGCCGAAGCCGCCGGGCACGCACAGCGCGTCCAGGTCGCCGAGCCTCTTGGCGGCGCCCTCGGGGGTCTCGCACTCGTCCGACGCGACCCAGCGGAGCTTCACGCGCGTCGAGTGGGCGAACCCGCCGGCCCGCAGCGCCTCGGTGACCGACAGGTACGCGTCGGGCAGGTCGATGTACTTGCCGACGAGGCCCACCGTGACCTCGTGCTTCGGGTCGTGCACGGCGTCGAGCAGGTCGCTCCAGCCGGACCAGTCCACGGCGTCCGTCGCCGGGAGGCCGAGGTGGTCGATGATGTAGCTGTCCAGGCCCTGCCCGTGCAGCATCTCGGGGATGTCGTAGATGCTCGCCACGTCCACCGCGTTCACGACCGCGCGCTCGTCGACGTCGCACATCAGGCGCGATCTTCTTCTTGTTGGAGTCGGAGACGGGCCTGGTCGCTGCGGAGCACCAGCGCGTCCGGCTGGATGCCGATGGAGCGCAGCGCCGCCACGGAGTGCTGCGTGGGCTTGGTCTTCTGCTCGCCGGAGGCGCCCATGTACGGCACGAGGGAGACGTGCACGAAGAAGACGTTGTTCCGGCCCAGCTTCGTGCCGCACCTGACGCGCCGCCTCGATGAAGGGCTGGCTCTCGATGTCGCCGACCGTGCCGCCGACCTCGGTGATGATCACGTCCGGCTGCGGGTCGTCCGACGCCTGCAGGCGCATGCGCCGCTTGATCTCGTCCGTGATGTGCGGGATGACCTGCACGGTGTCGCCCAGGTACTCGCCGCGGCGCTCCTTGGCGATGACCTCCGAGTAGATCTGGCCGGTGGTCACGTCGGCCGCCTGGTCGAGCTCGATGTCGAGGAAGCGCTCGTAGTGCCCGATGTCGAGGTCGGTCTCCGCACCGTCGTCGGTCACGAAGACCTCGCCGTGCTGGAACGGGTTCACGGTGCCGGGATCCACGTTGAGGTAGGGATCGAGCTTCTGCATGACCACGCGCACGCCGCGCGAGGTGAGGAGGTTGCCGAGGCTGGCCGCCGTGAGGCCCTTGCCGAGGGAGGAGACCACGCCGCCGGTCACGAAGATGTGCCGGGCGGCTCTTCCCGCCTGCCGTGCTGGTCGTGCTGGTCGTCGTGTTCGAGTCCGTAACCGCCGCTGAGTGAATGTCCGCCACGGGCTTCCATCCTACGTGTGTGTCCGGGGCCCCGCGACAGCCACGACGCGCGCGGGCCCTCTCCGGATGCCGCCCGCGGCCCGCGGAGGCCGGCCCTCAGCGCAGGAGAGGCGGCGGGCTCGACCAGCTCGCGGGCGTGCGCGAGCCCGCTCTCGCTGTCCGGGAGGCCGGAGAGCAGCCGCGCCGTCTTCCTGGATGTGGGCATCGCCCTCCAGTTGCGTGACGCTCGACGCGGTGACCTGCCCGTCGCCGCCCTTGACGACGCGCAGGTGGTTGGTCGAGAAGGCGGCGACCTGCGCGAGGTGGGTGACCACGATGACCTGCGCCCGCTCGGCGAGACGGGCCAGCCGCCGGCCGATCTCGATGGCCGCGGCCCCGCCGACACCCGCGTCGACCTCGTCGAACACGAACGTGGGCACGGGGTCGTCGCACCGCGACGACGACCTCGATGGCCAGCATCACCCGCGACAGCTCGCCGCCGGACGCACCGCGCCCCAGGGGGCGCGCCTCCCGCGCCGGCATGCGGCCGGAGCAGGATCTCGACGCGGCTCGGCGCCGGACAGGGCCGGCTCCGCGCGAGGGCCGCACACGCACCTCGAGCGACGCGTCCGCCATGGCGAGGGCGCCGAGCTCCGTGGTGACGGCCTCGGCGAGTACGGGCACCGGCCTCCTCGCGGACGGCCGTGACCCGAGCGCCGAGCTCCCCGACGAGCGACTCGTCGCGCTCCACCTCGACGCGCAGGAGGTCGATCCTGTCGGTGTCGCCGTCGAGCTCCAGCAGGCGCGCGCTGCCCGTGTCCAGGAACGCGATGGCGTCCTCCACGGTCGGTCCGTGCATGCGGGTCAGCGCGACGAGCTCGGCCCGGCGGTCCTGCAGGGTCTCGAGCTCGCCGGGCGCCGTCCGCGTCGAGGCCCGCGAGGTACCCCGACAGCTGCACCGCGATCTCCGACACGAGGATGCGCGCGCTGTCGAAGCGCTCCACGACCTCCGCCAGGGCGGGGTCGTGGGCGGCGACCCTGTCGAGGCGGCGGTGCGCGGTGTCGAGCACGGAGGCGGCGTCCGCCATCTCGCCCGAGGCGTCCTCCGCCGACATGAGCTCGTGGGCGGCGGAGGCCGCGGCGCGCAGGTCCTCCAGGTTGGTGAGCCGGTCGATGCGCTCGCGCAGCTCCTCGTCCTCGCCGGGCTGCGGCGCGACCGCCTCGATGGCGTCGATGGCGGCGCGCAGGTCCTCCGCCTCGCGCGTGCGGGCGTCCTGCTCGGCGACGAGGCGGTCGAGCTCCGCGCGCGCGGCCTGCCAACGGCGGAACACGTCCTGGTACTCGCCGAGCACGGGCGCGAGGGCGAGTCCGGCGAACCGGTCGAGCGCCTGGCGCTGCGCGGTGGAGGACCGCAGGCGCATCTGGTCGGACTGCCCGTGCACCACGACGAGCTGCTCGCCGATCTCGGTCAGGAGCGCCGCGGGCGCTCCCCGCCCGCCGACCGACGCGCGGCTGCGGCCTCGGACGAGAGCTGGCGCGTGACGATGAGCTCGCCCCGCGTGCCGTCGCCGAACGGGTCGACGTCTCCCCCGGCGTCGCGCACGCGGTCGGGCACCGGGTCCTCGGCCGCGATGATCCAGCGGCCCTCGACGACGGCGCGCTCGCTCCCCTGGCGCACCGCTCCGGAGTCGGCGCGCGCTCCGAGCAGGAGCCCGAGCGCCGTGACGACCATGGTCTTGCCCGCGCCGGTCTCGCCGGTGACGGCCGTGAAGCCCGGGCCGAGCGGCAGGGTCGCCTGGCCGATCACCCCGAGGTCGCGGATGGTGATCTCCTCAATCACGGTCGACGGGACCTCTCCAGCCGGTGACCGGCAGCTCGAACTTGTTCACGAGGCGGTCGGTGAAGGGCGACTGCTTGAGGCGCGCGAGGCGCACCGGGATGGTGGAGCGGCGCGCCTCCACGCGGGCGCCGGGCGGCATGTCGCGCGTGCGGCGGCCGTCGCACCAGAGCACGCCGGACCCGGACGTGCGGCGGAGCACCTCCACGGCGACCGTGGACTCCGGACCGACGACGAGCGAGCGCGCGAAGAGCGTGTGCGGGCTGAGCGGCACGACGAGCATCGCCTCCAGGCTCGGCCACACGATGGGGCCGCCGGCGGAGAACGCGTAGGCGGTGGAACCGGTGGGGGTGGACACGACCATGCCGTCGCAGCCGTACGACGCGAGCGGGCGCCCGTCGATCTCGACCACCACCTCCAGCATGCGCTCACGGCTGGCCTGTTCGACCATCGCCCTTCGTTGAGCGCCCACGTGCGGTACACGACGTCGGCTCCGACCTTGAGCGTGACGTCGAGGGTCATCCGCTCCTCGACCGTGTAGTCGCGGTCGAGGACGCGTCGGACGGTGGCGGCCAGGTCCTCCCGCTCGCTCTCCGCGAGGAAGCCGACGTGCCCGAGGTTCACGCCGAGCAGCGGGACGGAGGTGCCGCGAACGAGCTCTGCCGAGCGGAGGATGGTGCCGTCGCCGCCGAGCACGATGACGATCTCGAGATCGGCCGTCTGCACGTCCTCCCCGAGCACGGCGACGCCCTCCATCCCGGGAGCGAACGGCAGGATGTCGGCCTTCTCCTCGGCCGTGAGCACGATGCGGACGTCGGCGTCCGCCAGCTGCCCGCACACGCTGAGCGCGGCGTCGATGGAGTCGCGGCGCCCCGTGTGCGAGACGACCAGGATGTGCCTCGCGGGTCCAGCCACTTCGCTCACGCTCCTGTGATCTCGTTCGACGTCGATCTCCATTGTGTCGGATTGCTCCCCGCACGACCGCTGAACCAGGCGAGGTACTCGTGGTTGCCCGCTCCGCCGAACAATCGGAAGGGATCAGGCCGGCCGATGCCCGACCCGATGCCCAGGCCGCCCACAGCACGCGCATGACGGCGTCGTCGCGCAGTCCCGGGTCGTGCACGATGCCCTCGCGGATCCCCGTGCGCCCGACCTCGAACTGCGGCTTCACGAGCAGCACGATGTCCGCGTGGGCGCGGCGGTGCGGGCGATCGCGGGCGGCGCCAGCCCCAGGGAGATGAAGGAGAGGTCGCCCACGACGAGCGCGGGCGCCTCGCCGGCGGCCGACGGCGCGACCGCGCCGAGCGAGTCCGGGGTGAGGTCGCGCACGTTGACGCCCTCGACGACGTCCACCCGCGGGTCCTCGCGGATCAGGGGGTCCAGCTGGCCGTGCCCCACGTCGAGCGCGATGACGCGTCGGGCGCCCCGCTCGAGGAGCACCTGGGTGAAGCCCCCGGTGGAGGCGCCCACGTCGAGGGCGAGCCGGCCCGCGACCCGCACGCCGTCGAAGGCGTCGAGCGCGCCGATGAGCTTGTGGGCGCCGCGGCTGACGTAGGCGTCGGTGCCCGCGACGGCGACGGCGGATCCGGGCAGCACCTTGACCGACGCCTTGACGACGCCGCGGCCGTCGACCGTGACGAGTCCGTCGGCGATCAGGCGCGCGGCGTGCGTCCGGGAGCGGGCGAGGCCCATCGCGGGCAGCGCGGCGTCGAGCCGCATGCCGCCGCCCGGGTGCGCGGCGGACTCGCCGGCGGGCCCTGCCGTGTCACCCACGCGTCGCGGCCCCGTCGCCGCCCTGAGCCGTGCGCGCAGCTCGTCGTGCAGCATCGCGAACGCCGTCGCCCGCTCCCCAGCGGCTGCTCCTCGATCAGCTGCAGCCGCGAGACGAGCTCCTCGGCCACGTCGCTCCCGTCCTGAGCGGCATCGAGCCCGGCGCCCGGCCGGGGCAGGCCGTGGGGATCCGCGTGGTCGTCGCTCACGCCGTCACGCTACGCCCGCCCCGCGGCGCCGGCACCCGCGGCGACGTAGAGGGACTCGGGCACGTCGAGCCCGTAGATGGGCCGACCCGAGTTCCAGATCACCGCGCAGGCGGCACGGAGCGTGTCGATGGTCGACCCGCCGTCCTTCACGACCTCCACGCGGTCGCCCGCGATGCGCACGGACGCCTTGCCGACCGTCGCCACGCGGCCCTCCTGCGAGAACCGCGTCTCCGGGTACGGCTCGTGCAGCTCCCGAGGTGCTCGAGGATGAACGCGGCCGCTGGTCCTCCTCGGCCGCGAGCTGCTTGGCCCGGTCGATGCCGGTCAGCACGTGCACGGACGCCATCCCCGCGCGCGTCGCCCCGAGGATGTCGGTGTCCAGGCGGTCGCCGAGGAACACGGGACGCTGCGCGCCGAAGCGCTCGCGGGCGACGTCGAAGATCGGCGTCTCGGGCTTTCCGGCGACGACGGGCAGGCGCCCGACCGCCGTGTGCACGGCCGAGACGAGGGTGCCGTTGCCGGGTGCGATGCCCCGGGCGACGGGGATGGTCCAGTCCGTGTTGGTCGCCACCCACGCCACCTCCGCGTCGGCCAGCGCGAACGCCGCCTCGGCGAGCTGCGTCCATCCGACGTCGGGGGCGAATCCCTGCACCACCGCCACCGGAGCGTCCTCGACGGAGCGCGTGACGACGTACCCGGCCTTCTCGAGCTCGTGCACGAGCCCGTCGCCGCCGACGACCAGCACGATGGACCCGGCGGGGACCCGGTCCGCCAGCAGCAGCCGCAGCGCGGCCTGCGGCGACGTCACGACGTCCTCCGGCGCGACGGCCAGCCCGAGCGAGCTGAGGTGCTCCGCCACGGAGGCGTCCGTGCGCGACGCGTTGTTCGTGATGTACCCCAGGCGGATCCCGCCGTCAGCCGCGCGGTTGAGCGCCTCCACGGCGTGGGGGATGCTGGCGGGACCCGCGTAGACGACGCCGTCGAGGTCCGCGAGGATCACGTCGACGCCGTCGAGGGGCGTCGCCCCCTTGGCCGCCCTAGCGAACATCGTCGGGACCCGCCCCTGCTCGGCCGTGCGCATCGCCGTCGACGTCCGACGCGGCGTCGGCATCGCGACTGCCGTCGGCATCGCCACTGCCGTCGGCATCGCCACTGCCGTCGGCATCGCCACTGCCGTCAGCATCACGACTGCCGTCAGCATCACGACTGCCTTCAGCATTGGAGTCGCCGCTACCGTCGGCATGGGCAACGCCGCTACCGTCAGCATCGGCATCGGCATCTGCATCTGCGTCGTCGTCGGACGGCACCTCCTCGGCGACATCCAGCTCGTCGTCGATGTCCACCGAGATGTCGTCATCGTCCCCGTCCTCGAGGGACGGCGTCGCGGCGGCGTCGTCGCCGGTGCCCGCCGCATGGCTGCGTCGTCGACCTCCAGCTCCTCCTCGACGACCTCCACCATGTCGTCCACCCTTCGTCCGGATCGGCGAACGCCGCCTCAGCTGCCTCGGCACGCTGCCTCCACGCCTCCGCCTCCTCGGACCGGCCGAGCTCCTCGAGCACCTCGGCGTAGGCGTGGAAGAGGTCGGCGCTGTACGAGTACGCGACGTCGCGGTTCAGCTGCGCGATCGACAGCTCGTCGAGGGCCGCCTCGGTCTGACCGAGGTCGAGGCGGGCACCGGACATCGCGATCGCGAGAGCGACCTGCTCCGCCGCCGGCAGCGTCTCCTTGGGGACGGAGCGTCCCAGCTCGAGCGCCTTGTCGGGGCGACCCTGTCCGCGCTCGCTGTCGACCATGAGCGCGAGCTGGTCGTTCTTGCCGGAGATGCGGCGGTACGTCCGGAGCTCCGCGGAGCGCGAGGGCGTAGTCGCCGACCGCGTAGGCCGTGATCGCCAGCGACTCCCGGACCACGGCGATGCGGCCGGCCCGTCGACCGCGGAGGTCGCGTGCCGATGCGCCAACTCCGGATCCTCCTCGATGAGGCGGGCTGCCATCACGAGGTGCTGCGCCACCCCCTCGGCGTTGTCCTTGCTCGACGAACGTCTTCAGCTCGTTGCGGGCGACGCGGTCGAGGTCGCCGGGCTTCACATCCTCCGGGATCTCGGGATCGTCGTGGCGCGGCCGCACGGACCGCAGCTGGCGTGCCGGAGCTGCTCCTCCGTGAGAGCCTCCTCGTACCGCGGGGCATCGCGATCGTTGCGCGCCGGACGCCCGTCCCGGGTCCACAGCTTGTCGCCGTCGCGGGGCGGACGCGCCCCACCGCGGCCGGCGTCTCGGCCACCGTCCTTCGACCACGGCTTACCGCTCACCATCACGCGCGGGACGCGCAGCACTGCCACCGTCCTTCGACCACGGCTTCCGATCACCGTCCCGCGGGGGTCGAGCCGAGCCGCCACCGTCCTTCGACCACGGCTTCCGCTCACCGTCACGCGGGGGTCGAGCCGAGCCGCCATCGTCCTTCGACCACGGCTTCCGATCACCGTCCCGCGGGGGTCGAGCCGAGCCGCCGCCCGGTCCTTCGACCACGGCTTCCGCTCACCGTCCCGTGCGGGACGCGCAGCGCCGCCCACCGTCCCCGGGACCACGGCTTGCGCTCTCCATCACGCTGAGGGCGGTCCCCGCCGGACCCGCGGGGGCCCGACGCGCGGCCTCCCGTCCCTCGGGCCACGCGGTGCGCCCGACGAGCCGCGCTCGTTGCCCGGGGGCCCGCCCGCATCGCGACCGCGGGCGGAGTGCGACGATCCGCGGTCCTGGCCCTCGGGCCGGCTGTCTCGGTCGGATGAGTCGCTCACTGTGCTCCTGTCGGCCCGCGGGCCAGATGATGTCTGTTGTGTTGTGGGTCGTGCCGAAGTCAGGTCCAGGCTAACCGGTGCGGTGCATGTGATCGCTCGCAGCTGCGAGGACCAGCGACAGGAAGAGCAGCCACACAGTAACCGCGCTGCTCCTACACGATGCCATCGGCCGCATCGCGTCCCCGGGTGTGCGCAACGCCGCATCACGATCTCAGGGGACGACCACGCAGGCCGGCTACGGCGTCAGGCCCGCGACAGCCCAGCCGATCGACCGGCGCGCATCCTGATCAAGGCGGTGAGTGTTAACGCAGAAAGGCCCGCCGCACGATGTGCGACGGGCCCTCCCGTTACTACCAAATCAAGTCCGGCGGTGTCCTACTCTCCCACAGGGTCCCCCCTGCAGTACCATCGGCGCTGAGAGTCTTAGCTTCCCAGGGTTCGGGATGCTGACGGGCGTTTCCCTCTCGCTATGGCCGCCGAAACACCTCATACACACCCACAAAGGGCATGAAAACTGTGATGAATCGACCAGTCAAGCTGGTTGTTCAATTAGTACCCGACCGTATATCGGGAACCACATAGTGGACGCAAGCAAAGTGTTTTCAAGATATCGGCTTATTAGTACAGGTGAGCTACACGAGTCTTAGTCCTCGCTTCCACATCCTGCCTATCAACCCGGTAGTCTAGCCGGGAGCCTTCACCCTGAAAGGGATGGAAATCTCATCTCGAAGCCGGCTTCCCGCTTAGATGCTTTCAGCGGTTATCCCGTTCCGAACGTAGCTAATCAGCGGTGCTCCTGGCGAGAACGACTGACACACCAGAGGTTCGTCCGTCCCGGTCCTCTCGTACTAGGGATAGATCTTCTCAAATTTCCTACGCGCGCAGCGGATAGGGACCGAACTGTCTCACGACGTTCTAAACCCAGCTCGCGTACCGCTTTAATGGGCGAACAGCCCAACCCCTTGGGACCTACTCCAGCCCCAGGATGCGACGAGCCGACATCGAGGTGCCAAACCATGCCGTCGATATGGACTCTTGGGCAAGATCAGCCTGTTATCCCCGAGGTACCTTTTATCCGTTGAGCGACAGCGCTTCCACAAGCCACTGCCGGATCGCTCGTCCCGACTTTCGTCCCTGCTCGACTTGTCAGTCTCACAGTCAAGCTCCCTTGTGCACTTACACTCGACACCTGATTACCAACCAGGTTGAGGGAACCTTTGGGCGCCTCCGTTACTTTTTAGGAGGCAACCGCCCCAGTTGAACTACCCCGCCGGGCACTGTCCCTGAACCGGATTACGGTTCGAAGTTAGATATCCAGAGTGACCAGAGTGGTATTTCAACAATGACTCCACCCGAACTAGCGTCCGAGCTTCACAGTCTCCCACCTATCCTACACAAGCCACACCGAACACCAATACCAAGCTGTAGTAAAGGTCACGGGGTCTTTCCGTCCTGCTGCGCGTAACGAGCATCTTTACTCGTAGTGCAATTTCGCCGAGTTCGCGGTTGAGACAGCTGGGAAGTCGTTACGCCATTCGTGCAGGTCGGAACTTACCCGACGAGGAATTTCGCTACCTTAGGATGGTTATAGTTACCACCGCCGTTTACTGGGGCTTAAATTCTCAGCTTCGCACTTGCGTGCTAACCGTTCCTCTTAACCTTCCAGCACCGGGCAGGCGTCAGTCCGTATACATCGTCTTGCGACTTAGCACGGACCTGTGTTTTTAGTAAACAGTCGCTTCCCACTGGTCTCTGCGGCCTTCAAACGCTTCAGGAGTAAATCCCTACACGCCTCAGGCCCCCCTTCTCCCGAAGTTACGGGGGCATTTTGCCGAGTTCCTTAACCACGATTCTCTCGATCTCCTTAGTATTCTCTACCTGACCACCTGAGTCGGTTTGGGGTACGGGCGATTGGAACCTCGCGTCGATGCTTTTCTCGGCAGCATAGGATCACTGATTTCGTCCGTGAGGACTACCCCATCGGGTCTCAGGCTACATAGAAGACGGATTTGCCTATCTTCTGCCCTACATCCTTAGACCGGGACAACCATCGCCCGGCTCAGCTACCTTCCTGCGTCACACCTGTTAATACGCTAAACGCCCCAGCGTAGGGTCGTGTGCTAGGCCAAGACCGTCACCCCGAAGGGATCGAATCAAGGATTCAGACACTTAGCATTACTGGATTGTCTTGGGCGGTTCTTCATCGGTACGGGAATATCAACCCGTTGTCCATCGACTACGCCTGTCGGCCTCGCCTTAGGTCCCGACTTACCCCAGGGCGGATTAGCCTGGCCCTGGAACCCTTGGTCTTTCGGAGACGGGTTTTCTCGCCCGTTCTTTCGCTACTCATGCCTGCATTCTCACTCGTGTGGCCTCCACGGCTGGTTCACACCGCCGCTTCGCTGGCCACACGACGCGCTCCCTACCCATCCATACGGCTGGACCACGAAGGCCTGCCTATAATATAAATGCCACAACTTCGGTGGCGTGCTTGAGCCCCGTTACATTGTCGGCGCGGAATCACTTGACCAGTGAGCTATTACGCACTCTTTCAAGGGTGGCTGCTTCTAAGCCAACCTCCTGGTTGTCTATGCAACTCCACATCCTTTCCCACTTAGCACGCGCTCCAGGGACCTCAGATGGTGGTCTGGGTTGTTTCCCTCTCGACGATGAAGCTTATCCCCCACCGTCTCACTGCTGCGCTCTCACTTACCGGCATTCGGAGTTTGGCTGAAGTCAGTAACCTTTTGGGGCCCATCGTCCATCCAGTAGCTCTACCTCCGGCAAGAAACACGCAACGCTGCACCTAAATGCATTTCGGAGAGAACCAGCTATCACGAAGTTTGATTGGCCTTTCACCCCTATGCCACAGCTCATCCCCTCCATTTTCAACTGAAGTGGGTTCGGTCCTCCACGACGTCTTACCGTCGCTTCAACCTGGCCATGGATAGATCACTTCGCTTCGGGTCTAGAACATGCGACTCATACGCCCTATTAAGACTCGCTTTCGCTACGGCTGCCCCTCACGGGTTAACCTCGCCACATATCACTAACTCGCAGGCTGCATTCTTCAAAAGGCACGCTGTCACACCAACAAGGGTGCTCCAACGGTTTGTAAGCAAACGGTTTCAGGTACTATTTCACTCCCCTCCCGGGGTACTTTTCACCTTTCCCTCACGGTACTTGTCCGCTATCGGTCATCTGTGGAGTATTTAGGCTTATCAGGTGGTCCTGACAGATTCACACGGGATTTCTCGGGCCCCGTGCTACTTGGGATACTCTCCGGACAGGCGACGACATTTCGACTGCGGGGTTCGCACCCTCTATGACTGGCCTTTCAAGACCATTCGTCTATATCGCGCTCATTGCCCTCACAGCTCGGTTGGACTGTACGGAAAGTCCCGCGAGACCCCGACCATGCGACTCCTACCGGATATCACACATGATCGAGTTTGGCCTCTTCCGGTTTCGCTCGCCACTACTAACGGAATCGCTTTTGCTTTCTCTTCCTGTGGGTACTGAGATGTTTCACTTCCCCACGTCCCCTCTACCCGCCCTATACATTCAGGCGGGAGTCACCAGGTCACCCAAAGGGCCTGGCGGGGTTTCCCCATTCGGAGATCCTCGGATCACAGCTCTATTATCAGCTCCCCGAGGCTTATCGCAGATTTATACGTCCTTCTTCGGCTCCAGATGCCAAGGCATCCACCGTTTGCTCTTAGAATCTTGAAATCACATGAGATTGAATCGTTTCGCCTCCCCTAGAGGAGACAGAATTGACCAATGATCTATAAATAGATCTTTGTGATCCACCGGTAAACCGGTGAATCTAAGATGCTCGCGTCCACTGTGTAGTTCTCAATATACGGGCAGCACCACCACCATCCACAACAGGACGACGGAAAGGGTCCGACAAGAAACCAGACACACCCGAAAGGTGCGGCCCGGTCCCTCAGAGCCCAACAGCGTGCAACGTGCCTCGACACCCCGCACCACGTCCACCCACAAGGAGGCGTACTAGCAGCACGACGAATCAGCCGGCATCAATGTCAATGTTCCACCCATGAGCGCCACCGTCAGGACATACGCCTGACGCGTGACTTGGCACCCGTAATCTCCCTGTATACAGAGGAGAAGTGCACATGCTCCTTAGAAAGGAGGTGATCCAGCCGCACCTTCCGGTACGGCTACCTTGTTACGACTTAGTCCTAATCACCGATCCCACCTTCGACAGCTCCTCCCTTGCGGTTAGGCCACTGGCTTCGGGTGTTACCGACTTTCATGACTTGACGGGCGGTGTGTACAAGGCCCGGGAACGTATTCACCGCAGCGTTGCTGATCTTGCGATTACTAGCGACTCCGACTTCATGAGGTCGAGTTGCAGACCTCAATCCGAACTGAGACCGGCTTTTTGGGATTCGCTCCACCTTACGGTATCGCAGCCCTTTGTACCGGCCATTGTAGCATGCGTGAAGCCCAAGACATAAGGGGCATGATGATTTGACGTCATCCCCACCTTCCTCCGAGTTGACCCCGGCAGTCTCCTATGAGTTCCCACCATTACGTGCTGGCAACATCAGAACGAGGGTTGCGCTCGTTGCGGGACTTAACCCAACATCTCACGACACGAGCTGACGACAACCATGCACCACCTGTATACCGACCTTGCGGGGCGCACATCTCTGCACGTTTCCGGTATATGTCAAGCCTTGGTAAGGTTCTTCGCGTTGCATCGAATTAATCCGCATGCTCCGCCGCTTGTGCGGGCCCCCGTCAATTCCTTTGAGTTTTAGCCTTGCGGCCGTACTCCCCAGGCGGGGAAATTAATGCGTTAGCTGCGACACGGAGACCGTGGAATGGTCCCCACATCTAGTTCCCAACGTTTACGGCATGGACTACCAGGGTATCTAATCCTGTTCGCTCCCCATGCTTTCGCTCCTCAGCGTCAGTTACGGCCCAGAGATCTGCCTTCGCCATCGGTGTTCCTCCTGATATCTGCGCATTCCACCGCTACACCAGGAATTCCAATCTCCCCTACCGCACTCTAGTCTGCCCGTACCCACTGCAGACCCGAGGTTGAGCCTCGGGATTTCACAGCAGACGCGACAAACCGCCTACGAGCTCTTTACGCCCAATAATTCCGGACAACGCTTGCACCCTACGTATTACCGCGGCTGCTGGCACGTAGTTAGCCGGTGCTTTTTCTGCAGGTACCGTCACTTTCGCTTCTTCCCTACTAAAAGAGGTTTACAACCCGAAGGCCGTCATCCCTCACGCGGCGTTGCTGCATCAGGCTTGCGCCCATTGTGCAATATTCCCCACTGCTGCCTCCCGTAGGAGTCTGGGCCGTGTCTCAGTCCCAGTGTGGCCGGTCACCCTCTCAGGCCGGCTACCCGTCGTAGGCTTGGTGAGCCATTACCTCACCAACAACCTGATAGGCCGCGAGTCCATCCCCAACCGAAATTCTTTCCACGACCAGACCATGCGGCCAGTCGTCATATCCGGTATTAGCTACCATTTCTAGCAGTTATCCCAGAGTCGGGGGCAGGTTACTCACGTGTTACTCACCCGTTCGCCACTGATCCGCCAGAGCAAGCTCTGACATCACCGTTCGACTTGCATGTGTTAAGCACGCCGCCAGCGTTCGTCCTGAGCCAGGATCAAACTCTCCATAAATGCTTAAACGCACGACCACCCGAAAGCAGCCGGCACATCTAAAGCCAGACGTGAACGGGAATCGAACACGAACCAGCAAGTTTGAAACCGACAGAACAAATCATTACTGACTTGCTTGTTTGTTTAAATGTTTTCCAAAGGAATCCGAGACACCATCCGAAGGACGATGCCACGGGTATTTGGCATTTGACATTGTGCACGCTGTTGAGTTCTCAAGGAACGGACGCTCCCGACACCGACCATCACAGCCAGCCATCGGAGCTCACACTCCACCGCTCCCCGTGGGAGTGATCCAGACCCAGAAGGCCCAGCACTCACGTCGGAAGCAGATTCAGACCCTAGCTCAGTTGATGGTAAACACGCAACCCGTAAGCCGCGGCAACTTCTGTTTCACCAGGATCATCACCCGCCAGAACAGCTCCGGAAGCTTTTCGCTTCCCGCCCGTTCCGGCGACAAGAGGAGACATTACGCGGACCACCCCACCCCCGCAAAACAACCCGCATCCCGGGCGTGTCGCGAACGGCTCCGAGGAGAAGAGCCGGCGGCGGCCCAGGGGACCGCCGCCCCCTGGTCAGTGGAAGAAGTGGCGCTCACCCGTGAAGTACATGGCGACGCCGGCCGCGCGGGCGGCCTCGACGACCTCCTCGTCACGGACCGATCCCCCAGGCTGGACCACCGCGCGCACCCCCGCATCGAGCAGCACCTGCAGTCCGTCCGCGAACGGGAAGAACGCATCCGACGCCCGCCACCGAACCGGCCGCCCGGTCCCCCGCGCGCTGCACTGCCAGCTGGCACGAGTCGACCCGGTTCACCTGGCCCATGCCCACGCCGACGGAAGCGCCGTGGTGCGCCAGCAGGATCGCGTTCGACTTCACCGCGCGGCACGCCTTCCAGGCGAACTCGAGGTCCGCGAGGGTCTGGTCGTCCACGGGGTTCCCTGCCGCCAGGGTCCAACGTCGAGGAGGAGAGCGCCTCCCGTCCATGGGGAACGCGTCCCCGGACTGCACGAGGTACCCCCCCGAGATCTGCCGGGCCTCGAGCTCCTCGCGGCGGTAGCCCTCCGGCAGGGTGAGCAGGCCGCAGGTTCCTCTTGGTCTTCAGCAGCGTCAGGGCGTCGTCGTCGAACCCGGGGGCGACGAGCACCTCGGTGAAGATCTCCTTGACCGTCTCGGCCATCCCCAGGGTGACCGTCCGGTTGGCGGCGATGACGCCGCCGAAGGCCGAGACCGGATCGCAGTCGTGAGCGCTGCGATGCGCCGAGGCGATGGCGTCCACCGCCCGAGGCGCCGCCACCGCGATCCCGCAGGGGTTGGCGTGCTTGATGATGGCGACCGCCGGCTCGGCGAAGTCGTAGGCGGCCCGGACCGCGGCATCCGCGTCGACGAAGTTGTTGTAGGACATCTCCTTGCCGTGCAGCTGCACGGCCTGGGCGATCCCCGCGCCGTCCGCGCGCCGGTAGAGCGCGGCGTGCCTGGTGGGAGTTCTCGCCGTACCGCAGCACCTGCGCGAGGTCGCCCGCCACCTCCCAGGCATCGGGCCAGGCGGCACCGGTCGGCGTCCCCGCTTCACCGCCGACGACCGTCGACCGGAAGTAGTCCGCCACCGCGCGGTCGTAGTCGGCGGTGTGGGCGAAGGCCGCAGCGGCGAGCCGGCGCCGGCTGCTGCTCGAGGGTGGTCCCGCCCGATCCCACCGCGGCGATCACCTCGGCGTACGAGGACGGCGACACGACGATGGCCACGTTCGCGTGGTTCTTGGCCGACGCGCGCACCATCGCGGGCCCGCCGATGTCGACCTGCTCGATCACCTCCGACGCCGGCGCTCCCGACGCCACCGTCTCCACGAACGGGTAGAGGTTCACCACCACGAGCTGGAACGGCGAGATGCCGAGCTCCGCGAGCTGGACCTCGTGCGACTCGAGCCGCAGGTCGGCCAGGAGCCCCGCGTGCACGGCGGGATGCAGCGTCTTCACCCGACCGTCGAGCGACTCCGGGAACCCGGTGACGTCCTGCACCTGCGTCACCGGGAAGCCCGCCGCCGCGATGGTGCTCGCCGTGGATCCGGTGGAGACGATCTCGACGCCGGCTGCCGCGAGCGCCGCGGCCAGCTCGAACGAGACCGGTCTTGTCGCTGACGGAGACGAGGGCGCGTGCCACCTCGATGCCGTCGCGGTCGCGGAACAGGGACGGGTCGTGACGGGGATCCGCTCAGTGCCGGGGACAGCTCCTTGAGGTCGATGGTGCCGAGGGATATGGCGCGCACCGTGTCGACGAGGAGCCTGCGCTCCACGACCTTGATGCGCTCGTGCAGGGTGTGCTCGGTGTCGCCGGGCTCCACGGGCACCCGCTCCTGCGCGAGCACGGGACCGGTGTCGACGCCGGTGTCGACGACGATGATGGAGGCTCCGGAGCTCGTGGCCCCGGCGGCGATGGCGTCCCGGACGGCGTGCGCCCGGGGAATTCCGGCAGGTAGGCGGGATGCGTGTTGACGATGCGCGGGGCGAACGCCTGGACCGCCCGCGGGGGGAGCAGGCGCATGAAGCCGCTGAGCACCACGAGGTCCGGCTCCCATGCGGCGATGGCGGCGGCCAGCTCGTCTCCCCACGCCGCGCGGTCGGGGAAGCTCGCGAACGGGACCGTGAAGGTGGGGATGCCCCGCTCCTCCGCGAAGAGCAGGCCGTCCGCGTCGCGGTCCGCGCCGACGGCGATGACGCGGGCGGGGTAGTCCGCGTGCTCGGCC
The DNA here is from genome assembly GCF_979252985.1 of Clavibacter sp. AC415. NCBI lineage: Bacteria > Bacillati > Actinomycetota > Actinomycetes > Micrococcales > Microbacteriaceae > Clavibacter > Clavibacter sp. AC415. The sequence goes on from NZ_CEEDAR010000016.1 coordinate 248,258, forward strand.
GCCTGGAGGAGGGCGTGGAGGTTGGTCCCGCTGCCGGAGATGAGGACGACCACGTTGAGCACCCGCACAGCCTATCCGCGTCCTTCCGGGCTCCGTCGGACCAGCGGCGCCATCAGCCCGGAGACGAACATCCCGGCGACCGACGCAACACCGATCTCGAGGAACGCCGCGAGGAGGATCCACCCGGCGGCGGGACCGACGTCCGCCAGCCGCCCGGACCGGCGGCGCCGCCGGAGACGACGGCGAGCAGCGCGAGCACGACGGCGCCGGCACGCCCATCCCGAGGCCCGCCGCCAGGAACCACGGCCAGCGCCGGCCCTCGGGCTCGGGGATGCGGGCCACCCGGGGAGCAGGGCGACCACCGCGACGAAGGAGACGACGACCGGCACCAGGATGCCCAGGTAGCCCAGGTCGAGGGTGCCCTGCGGGACGATCCCAGCACCGGCACCGAGGGCAGCGGGCCCACCGACGTCCCCGACGGGGACACCGACGAGCCCGTGCCGAGCGCGAAGCCCGGACCCACCAGCCATGACGCCGCCCACAGGACCAGGTTGGGCAGCAGGGCCAGCTGCGCGAGCGTGAGGGCGACGCCGCCGACGATCCCCGTCTGGAGCGTCTCGTAGAGCGTGATGACGGTGGCGTACTGCAGGCCGAGCAGCACCGCGACGACGACGGCGGAGACCCCGACGACCGCGAACGCGGCGGCCGCCCCGCCCCGGACGGCGGTGGCGCAGGCGGAGAGCACTCCCTCGGGGAGCCGGTCGAGCGCATCGCGCGCGCCGCGGATCGTGCCGGCGGCCCGCCCGGAGCATCAGGGACGTCCACCAGCGCGCGGCTCGTGCCCGATCCGCCCGCGTCACGCCGCCCACGAGGAGCCCCAGCGCGAGGACGAGGGTCGGGAGGATCGCGCCGCGGGCGACGGCGGGCGCGATTCCCTCGTGCTGCACCGCGAGCGTCAGGGAGAGCGACAGCACGGCGGTCGTCAGCACCGCCACGGCGGTCCCGACGCCCGGGTGGTCCGTCTCGACGATGCGGCGGCCGGCGCGCATCCCGAGGAGGAGCGTCAGGAGGGCGAAGCCGAGGGGCGCGAGGGAGAGCGCGAACGGACTGTCGACGCCGGGGAGGCCGAGCGCGGTGGCGAGCGACGGATCGAGGGACGCGGTGAGCGGCACCCCGTGGCCGAGGAGCCAGAGGTCGACGGCCGTCCGCGCGAAGACGCCCCAGTCGACCTGGAGGTCGTACTGGCCCGCCCACAGCGCGGTGAGCGGCACGAGCGGCAGGGCGACGCGACCCCCACCACCAGGAGCGCCTCGAGTGCCGCGAACAGGGCGGTTGCGTGTCGGTTCATGCCTCGACGACCCTACCGGCCGTGCCCCGGCCGGCCGGCCCCCCTGCGGGCGCGGCGGAGCATCGGCGTCGCGATCCGCGCGGGGAGGGAGCGGGCGCGCCGACGGCCCGCATCCACGGGGGATGCGGGCCGTCGACGTCGGCGCCGGAGCGCGTCCCGCTACAGGGCGGCGAACACCTCGCGCAGGAGGTTCGCGGTCTCCGTCGGGGTCTTGCCGACCTTGACGCCGGACGCCTCGAGGGCCTCCTTCTTCCCCTGCGCCGTGCCGCTGCCGCCGGAGACGATGGCGCCCGCGTGACCCATGGTCTTCCCCTCGGGAGCGGTGAAGCCCGCGACGTACGCGACGACCGGCTTCGTGACGTGGGCCTTGATGTACTCCGCCGCGCGCTCCTCGGCGTCGCCGCCGATCTCGCCGATCATGACGATGGCGCGCGTCTCGGGGTCGGCCTCGAACGCCTCGAGGGCGTCGATGTGCGTGGTGCCGATGATCGGGTCGCCGCCGATGCCGATGGCGGTCGAGATGCCGAGGTCACGCAGCTCGAACATCATCTGGTACGTGAGCGTCCCCGACTTCGACACGAGGCCGATGGGGCCGGCCTCGGTGATGGTGGCGGGGATGATGCCGGCGTTCGACTTGCCGGGGCTGATGATGCCGGGGCAGGTCAGGCCGGCGATCACGTCTTCCCGCCGGTGCTCTTCGCGTGCGACCAGAACTCGGCCGAGTCCTTGACCGGGATGCCCTCGGTGATGACCACCGCGAGCGGGATGGCGGCGTCGATGGCCTCGACCACGGCGCTCTTGGCGAACGCGGGCGGCACGAAGATGACCGACACGTCCGCGCCCGTCTCGGCCATGGCCTCGGCGACGGACCCGAAGATGGGAGCTCGACGCCCTCGATCGTGACCGTGCTCCCGGCCTTCCGCGGGTTGACGCCGCCGACGACCTTGCTGCCGGACGCGAGCATGCGGCCCGCGTGCTTGGTGCCCTCGGAGCCCGTGAGGCCCTGGACGATGATCCTGCTGTTCTCGTCGAGAAGAATCGACATGTACCTGTTCCTGTTCTCTCTCGGGAGTTAACCGGCGGCCAGCTCGGCGGCCTTGTCGGCCGCCTCGTCCATGGTGCCCACGACGGTGACGAGGAGATCGCGCTCCTGGATGCGACGGCCCTCCTCGACGTTGTTGCCGTCGAGCCGGACGACGAGCGGCTTGGTGGCGGCGTCGCCCAGCTTGTCGAGCGCGCCGACGATGCCGTTCGCGACCGCGTCGCAGGAGGTGATGCCGCCGAAGACGTTGACGAACACGCTGGTGACCTGCTCGTCGCCGAGGATGACGTCGAGGCCCGCGGCCATGACCTCGGCCGACGCTCCGCCGCCGATGTCGAGGAAGTTCGCCGGGCGCACGCCGCCGTGCGACTCGCCGGCGTAGCTGACGACGTCGAGCGTCGACATGACGAGGCCCGCGCCGTTGCCGATGATGCCGACCTGGCCGTCGAGCTTGACGTAGTTGAGGTCGGACTCCTTGGCCTTGGCCTCGAGCGGGTCGGCGGCTGCCGCGTCCTCGAGGGCGGCGTGGCCCTCGTGGCGGAAGCCCGCGTTCTCGTCGAGGGTCACCTTGCCGTCGAGCGCGATGATGTCGCCCGACTCGGTGAGGACCAGCGGGTTGACCTCGACCAGCGTGGCGTCCTCGTCGCGGTACACCCACCAGAGGCGCTCGAACACGGGCGCGACCTTGGCGATGAGCTCCTCGGGGAACGAGGCGGCACGCGCGATCTCCTCGGCCTTCGCGGCGTCGATGCCGGCGACCGGGTCGATCTCGATGCGGGCGAGGGCCTCGGGCCGGGTGACCAGAGCTCCTCGATCTCCATGCCGCCCTCGTAGCTGGCGAGGCACAGGTAGGAGCGCTCGGCACGGTCGAGCAGGATGGAGAAGTAGAACTCCTGCTCGATGCGCGCGCCGGCCGCGACCATGACCCGGTGGACAGTGTGGCCCTTGATGTCGAGCCCGAGGATGGACTGCGCCGCCTCGTACGCCGCGTCGGCGCTCGGGGCAACCTCGACGCCGCCGGCCTTCCCGCGGCCTCCGGTCTTCACCTGCGCCTTCACGACCACGGTGCCGCCCAGCTTCTCGGCCGCGGCGCGCACCTCCTCGGCGGTGTCGGCGACGATCCCCGGGAGGACCGGGACGCCGTAGGACTCGAAGAGGTCCCTGGCCTGGTATTCGAAAAGATCCACGCGTGTCATCCCATCCGCACCCGCGCCAGGCGGTTACGTGCGTCGTTCGAGGCTGCGGTGCCGCGACCGTCTGGTGGCGGCACCCGGTGTGTTGCGGCTGGTCGACCCGCGCACCGCCCACCGTGGTGGACCGGCCCGCCGCGTCGACGACCGTGGAAGGCGCCCGATCCGGATAGAGCAAAGCCCGAAACGCGGGCTCGTCCGCGGGGTGGGATCGCGGGCCTGGGGAGGGAGACCGTGGTCGAGGCCGAGCGCGCATCCCGCACGACGACGGGAGGGATCCATCCGCGACCTGGCCGGGGAGGGGATCCTCCTCGCGGCGGACGGCGATCCTGCTGCAGATCGCCGACCCCTCGGTCGCGCGCGGCGTCGCGGAGCACAGCGACTTCGCCGCGCGCCCGCTCGACCGCCTCGAGGGGACCCTCGGCTACGTCTACGCCGTCGTCTTCGGCTCCCCCGCCGAGGTCGCGCGCGCTCGACGCGTCGTCGGCCGGGCCCATGCGGCCGTGCGGTCGCCGCACCCCGCGGCCGACGGATCGGCGCCCGCGTACAGCGCGTCAGACCCCGACCTGCAGCTCTGGGTGGCCGCGACGCTCTACGACTCCGCGATCACGATGTTCGAGCGGTGCTTCGGCCCGCTCCCCGACGAGGCCGCCGACCGGGTCTACCGGGAGTACGCGGTGCTCGGCACCGCCCTCCAGGTGCCGGAGGGGCGGTGGCCGGCGGACCGCGCCGCGTTCCGCGCGTACTGGGACGGGCGGATCGCGACCCTGGAGCCGACGGCGGACGCGCGTCGCGTCGCGCGGACCCTGCTCGGCGGGCGCGTCGGATCGCCCGCCGTCCGCGCCGTGATGCCGCTCGTCGCCCTCATCACCGCCGGGCTGCTCCCGCCCCGCCTCCGACCCGGCTTCGGCCTGCGGTGGGATGCCCGGCTCGAGAGCCGGTTCAGTCGGTGGCTCGGATGCCTCCTCGCCGTCTACCGGGTGCTGCCGCGCCGGGTCCGCGAGTCCCGCGATCGCTGATCTCGCGCAGGTACCGCCGACGCGACGTCGGATAGCGCGCGTCGCGGCCGCCCCTGCACAGGCGCGGCCGGATGCGGGCCGTCCCGCCTGCGGCGCACCGGATGGGCAGACCGATCGGTGCCCCGCATCGTGCGGGCATGACACCGGACACCTCGCCTCCCCGCCTCCTCCCCTCGTCGGGCTCCCACCCCGAGCGAACGCCATCCGCCCGACGCGCCACCCGGGGCGCATCGGTCCTCGTCGGGATCGGCCTCGCGCTCGGGCTGGGACTCGCGGCGGGCGCCGTCCGCCGCGCACGCGCTGAGCGCCGTCTCCCACGGCATCGGGTACGCCTCCGGCCACGACGGCCGATGGCTGGGGTCCTACCGCCTGGACGACGGGCGGCTCGGGTTCTGCATCGACGTCGGGCTCGCCGCGCCACCCGGCCACGAGTACGCCACGACCGACGACGTGGGCCGTTCCCCCGAGGATCGCGCGCGGCTCGCCTACGTCTCCCGCCGGTGGGCCGGGTCCGAGGATCCCGACACCGCGGCTGCCGGCCAGCTCGCCACATGGACATCACCGGCCTCGGCGGGCACGACCTCTCCTGGTACGCGGCCCGCGCCGGCGACCGTGCGGCAGCCGTCGAGTCGCGTGCGCGGGACATGCTCGCCGAGGCGGCATCCGGGGCGTCGCGCTCGGTGTCGGCGTCGGCGTCGGTCGTCCTGGGCGACGACGGGCGAGGCAGCGTCCGCGTCGACCTGCGCGCCGACCTGATCGCCGGCGGGCCGACCGACGTCCCCGCAGGGTCCGAGACGGCCGACGTCTCCCTCGACGGCGCCGTCTTCGACGACGGCACGGCGACCGCGGCCCTCCCGAACGGCACGGCGGTGCCCGTCCGCGCGACCGGATCGGCACCGTCCGTGCACGTCACGGCGAGCGCGGCGTTCGCATCGCTGCCCTACGGCGACGCACTCGACGTCGTCGGCGACGGCGGCGCGTCGCAGGGCATGATCCTGGCGCGTGCCGCGGACGCGCGGGCCGATGCACGGGCGGAGGCGCGAGCACCGAGCCCCCTCCCCTTCGCCCCCCGCGTCGTCACGCGGACCTCGCTGCCGGTCGCGGTCGCCGGTGACGGCTGACGGACTCGCTCAGCGTGTCCGCGGACGCCGCCGCACCCGCGGACGGCGACCGGCCTGCGACGACCGGCGGCTGGGACTCGCCCTGGCTCCGATGGAGGGCTCTCCCCGATACCGGTCACCGTGCGCAGCCAGCTCGGCCCGTTCCCCGAGCAGGTCGGACCGGAACGCGACGCAGCCCCCGAGGGGGCACCGCAGGTCTGCGAGGTCCTCACCCGCGTCGACCACGGCGCCGGCGACTACTCCTCGCCCGCCTGCCGCCTTCCCGGCGGCGGCTTCTACACCTGGGTCGAGTCCATCTCGCCGGCGGACACCCCCGCGGAGCCGGCGGACGGGATCGGGTGCTGCCCTGGCGGTCGACGTTCGGCGCGGCGACGGAGACCACGCAGGTCCCGCAGCCTCCGACCATCACGACGACCATCGGCGCGCCCGAGATCGCGCCCGGCGGTGCCGAGGACCCCGACACGCTGCACGCGTCCTCGTTCGTCGGCGTCGGCGCCGTCCCCGGTGCAGTTCATCGTCGGCCCGTTCTCGGCCGCGCCCGCGGAGGGCGAGGCCGTCGGCACGACCGCCGGCCCTGCAGCGGAGGGGTCCGCGTCCGAGGTCGAGCTCACGGGCGAGGGGGACGTGACGACGCCGTGCGCATGACCGTCACGTCCCCGGGGTGGTACGTGGCCGTGCTCGACAGCGTCGGCCGACCCGCCGGAGACGCGGATGGCGCGGCGATCGCGGCGTTCGCGGATCACGTGGCCCATGTCGGTGAGACGTTCCGTGCGGTACCGCCGCCGACGGGGTCGGACGCCCCGCCGCGACACGAGCTGGCCATGACGGGCGGCGGGACCGGCGTCGACGTGCCGTGGCCGGGAGCACCGGCGCATGCGGGCCCGGGGACGCTGGCGCTCGCCGCGGTCGCCCTCGGCGTCCTGGGGGCGGCAGGCATCAGCGCCCGTCGGGCACGCCGGGCACGCCCCTGGGTCAGAGCTTCTCGATGGGCGCGATCTTGATGAGGAGCCACTTCCGGCCGGCCGGGCCGTCGAACTGCACCTCCGCGATGCGCTTCCGTCCCTCGCCCGTGACGCCCCGCACACGGCCGTCCCCGAAGTCGGTGTGGCGGATCCGGTCGCCGAACGCGAGCTCGAGGTCGCCGTTGTCGCGCACCTGCCCCGTGACGGTGTTCGCCCACTGGGTCTTGGGACGCGGCGGCGGCGGCAGCGCCGGATCCTCGAAGCCGCTCGAGGACCGGGAGCGGCCACGTCTCCTCCACCCTCCCGACGGGCGTTCAAGGCGCGGGGCTGCGTGCCGCCCCGGGACGTGGCCATGCCGGGGGACTGCTTCCAGTCGATGAGCTCGCGGGGATCTCCTGCAGGTACCGGCTCGGCGTTCGGCGACGTTGACCTCGCCGAACTGGGCCCGGGTCATGGCCAGGGAGATGAAGAGGCGACGACGCGCACGCGTGATCCCCACGTAGAACAGGCGGCGCTCCTCGGCGGGGCCGCCCGGCTCGTTGGCCGACATGCGGTGCGGGAGCAGGTCCTCCTCCACCGTGAGGAACACGGAGTCGTACTCGAGGCCCTTCGCGGTGTGGAGGGTCATGAGCGACACGGTGCCGCTCGAGTCGTCGAGCTCATCGGCGGCAGCGACCAGCGACACCTCCGTGAGGAAGTCCACGAGCTGGCCCTCGGGGTTGTTCCGCGAGAACTCCTTCGTCACGGCCACGAGCTCCTCGACGTTCTCGGCGCGCGCCTCGTCCTGCGCATCACGGCTCGCGCGGAGTGCCTGCACGAGACCGCTCCGGTCGAGGAGGGTCGTCACGAGGTCGCCGACGGTCGTGCGGCCCTCCGGCCGGTCGGGATCGAGCAGCAGTGCCACCTCGTCGAGCATCCGGGACAGCGTGAGGATGGCCTGGGTCACCTTGGGCCCCAGCCCGAGCTCCGACGCCCAGGCGCATGGACTCGCGGAAGGTCACCCCGTGCGCCTCGGCGAAGTTCGCCAGCGCGGTCTCCGTGGCCGGGCCGATGCCGCGCTTGGGGGTGTTGAGGATACGACGGAGCGCCAGCACGTCGGCGGGGTCGGCGACCGCGATGAGGTACGCCATCGCGTTCCTTGATCTCGGCGCGCTCGTAGAACTTGGTGCCGCCCATGATCCGGTAGGGCACCGCCGAGCGGATGAGGATCTCCTCCAGCGCTCGGGTCTGCGCGTTCGTGCGGTAGAAGACGGCGATCTCGGAGTACGCGGTCCCCTCCTCGTGCAGCCTCTGGATCTCGTCGGCGACGAACTGCGCCTCGTCGTGACCCGAGTACCCCGTGAAGCCGACGATCTTGTCGCCGTCGCCGATGGAGGTCCAGAGCTTCTTGTCCTTGCGGTCGAAGTTGTTCGAGATGACGGCGTTGGCCGCGGTGAGGATGTTCTGCGTGGACCGGTAGTTCTGCTCGAGCAGCACGACCTTCGACTGCGGGAAGTCGCGCTCGAACTCCGTGATGTTGCGGATGTCGGCGCCGCGGAACGCGTAGATGGACTGGTCGCTGTCGCCCACCACGGTGAGCGACGCGCCGTCGATGCCGCCCATGCCGTTCGTCGACATGCGGGTGTCGGCGGGGACGTCGTCCGGCGACACGGCGCGCGTCAGCTCCCGGATGAGCGAGTACTGCGCGTGGTTCGTGTCCTGGTACTCGTCGACCAGCACGTGACGGAAGCGACGCTGGTACAGCGCCGCGACCTTCGGGAACGCCCGGAAGAGGAAGACGGTCTGGCCGATGAGGTCGTCGAAGTCGAAGGCGTTCGCCGCGGCGAGGGAGCGCGTGTACTGGCGGAAGATCTCCACGAACATGGCCTCGGCCGGGTCCTGGAAGTTCGCCGTCCGCGCGAAGGTGTCCGCGTCCGACAGCTCGTTCTTCAACTTGGAGATGCGACCCGATACCGACGAGACCGTGAAGCCGAGGGTGTCCGCGTCGAGCTGCTTGATGATCCGCTTGATCAGCACGCGCGAGTCGGCCGAGTCGTAGATCGTGAAGTTCTGGGTGAAGCCGAAGGCCTCGGCCTCGCGACGGAGGATGCGCACGCACGCGGAGTGGAAGGTCGAGATCCACATGCCCTCGGAGGCCTGACCGAGGAGCGACTCGACGCGCTCCCGCATCTCCGCGGCGGCCTTGTTCGTGAAGGTGATGGCCAGGATCTGGCTCGGCCATGCCTCCCGGGACTCGATGAGGCTCGCGATGCGGTGCGTGAGCACGCGCGTCTTGCCGGAACCCGCGCCGGCGACGATGAGGAGCGCCGGACCGCGGTACACGACCGCCTCGCGCTGCTCGGGGTTGAGGCCCTCGAGGAGCGGGTCCGCGGGGGCTCCCGGCACCGCCGTCGGCGCCACCACGGCCATCCAGGATGATCGGCGTGCTGGAGGGGCGAAGGGCAGCGGGGTCGGCACTCATGTCGGCATCGATCCTAGGCGCTGCCCCCGACGGCGGACCGGGCCCGTGGACGCGTCAGCCCCGCCGCGTCAGCGCCCCGCCGCGGCCGCCCGCTCTGCCACCAGGCGCACCGCGAGGTCTGGATGGTCGGCGAAGACGCCGTCCACGCCCGCGTCCAGGAGCCGCCCCCACTGGGTGCGGTGGTCGCCGTGCGCCGATCGCGGCCCGGCGCTCCGGAGCGGCCGGGGCAGGAACGCGTTCTCCGGCCGCAGCGTCCAGGTGAAGACCGTCAGCCCGGCGCGATGCGCGCGCTCGACGAGGTCGGAGACGGGGGCGACCATCGGGAGGCCGCCGCCCGCGCCGTCGGAGCCGTCGGCGTCGGCGTCGGCGTCGGCGTCGGCGTAGGCGTCGGCGGCCGCGCGCTCTGCGCCCTCGGCCGCTGCGGGCACCGCCGCACCCGCCGCACCCGCCGGTGCCGGCGCGGCCGACGCGGGCGCGGCCGACGCACCCGCGGCCGACGCGGGATCCACCGGCGCGGGCCCAGCGGACGCCGCCCTCGCCGCACCGAACCCGGCAGCGGCCACGATGCGCTCGACGCCGACGCTGATCCCGTCGACCTCCGCGGCGAGCGCGGCCAGCCCCGCGTCGGTCAGCTGGTCGTCGAAGGTGACCGCGCGGTCGCCGACCCGCGCGACCTCGTCGGCGGGTCGGCCACGCCCCTCGAGGAGGTAGACGAGCCGTGCCGCGACGCCGCGCGCGCGGACGCGCAGCAGCACGTCGCGCTCGAAGGACTCGACCGTGAGCCGGGACGCGTCCTCCGCCCAGCCGTGCGCACCGAGGTCGCGGGCGAGCAGCTCGTCGAGCGGGAGGCCGAGCGCCCGGAAGTGCGTGGCGTGCTTGATCTCCGCGACCATGCCGAGCGGGCGTCCGTGGCGCGCGGACTCCTGGTCGATGATCCGCAGCAGGTCCGGGAGCGACAGCACGGTCTCCTCGTCGTCGTGTCTCGCGCTGCCCGGCCGCACCGCGGGGATCCGCTCGCGGCAGCGGAGGGTCCGGATCTCGGCCCACGTCATGTCCTCGGTGAACCAGCCGGTGCGCTCGACGCCGTCGACGAGCCGCGTGGTGCGGCGGTCCGCGAGCTCGGGACGGTCGGCGATGTCGGTCGTGCCCGACAGCTCGTTCTCGTGCCGGATGACGAGCACCCCGTCGGACGACGCCACGAGGTCCGGCTCGACGGCATCCGCCCCCTGGGCGAAGCCGAGCCGGACGGCCGCGGCCGAGTGCTCCGGACGGTGGCCGCTGGCGCCGCGATGGGCGATGACGAGGGGGCGGGGGCGACGGGCGTGATCCACCCGGGGGACGCTACAGGCGCCAGGTGGACGGAGAGCGCGTGCTCATCCGAGGAAATAGGGAGGCCGCGCGAGTGGTTTCCCAGGCTGGTCGGCTAAATTCGTCGGCAATCACGTTCATCCACCACTGAGAGTAGAAGGACCATGGCCAACCCCACGTTCTCCAACAACCCGGTCTTCAACGGCCGGGGGTGCGCAGCCGACGAGGGAGGTGACCCCGGAGAGCCTCGACGAGCTCTACAACCGCCCCTCGGCGACCTCGGTCCAGACCGACCGGATGACCTTCGAGGACACGACCGTGAAGACGGTCAGCCTGCTCGCCATCGTCGTGGTGCTCGGCGCCGTCGCGTGGATCTCGGGTCCGCTGCGCTCCCCCTCGCCATGCTCGGCGCCATCGGCGGCCTCGTCCTCGGCCTCGTCAACTCCTTCAAGAGGAGCCGTCGGTCCCGCTGATCGTCGCCTACGCGGCGTTCGAGGGGCTCTTCGTGGGTGGCATCTCCCACGTCTTCGACAGCATCTACCCGGGTGTCGCGACGCAGGCGGTCCTCGGCACGGCGGCCGTCTTCGCGACGGTGCTGCTGCTCTTCCGCAGCGGCAAGATCCGCGCCTCGAAGAAGGCCACGAAGATCTTCATGGTCGCCATGGTCGGCTACCTGCTCTTCTCGCTCGTGAACTTCGCCCTCACGGCGTTCGGCGTGCTCGACAGCCCGTTCGGCCTCCGCAGCGCCACCATCGCCGGCATCCCGCTCGGCGTGATCCTCGGCATCTTCGTCGTCCTGCTGGCCTCGTACTCGCTGGTCCTCGACTTCGACTTCATCCAGCGCGGCGTCCGGTCGGGCGCACCGCGACGCTACGGCTGGACCGCGGCGTTCGGCCTCGTGGTCACCATCGTGTGGCTGTACGTCGAGCTGCTCCGCCTGTTCGCCATCCTGCGCGGCAACAACTAGCACCACCGCCGGTCCGCGGCCCAGCACCGCGGACCGGCGGCACGACGAAGGCCGCTCCCCTCGGGGAGCGGCCTTCGTCGTTCAGCGCCGGCGCGAGGGCCGAAGCGGGAGGATCACTCCCACTCGATGGTGCCCGGCGGCTTCGACGTGACGTCGAGCACGACGCGGTTCACGCCGTCGACCTCGTTCGTGATGCGGTTGGAGATGCGCGCCAGCACGTCGTACGGCAGGCGGGTCCAGTCCGCGGTCATCGCGTCCTCGCTGGAGACGGGGCGCAGCACGATGGGGTGGCCGTAGGTACGGCCGTCGCCCTGCACGCCGACGGATCGCACGTCCGCGAGGAGCACGACCGGGCACTGCCAGATCTCCTGGTCGAGGCCGGCCGCGCTGAGCTCGGCGCGCGCGATGGCGTCGGCCTTGCGGAGCAGCTCGAGGCGTTCGGCCGTGACCTCGCCGACGATGCGGATGCCGAGCCCGGGACCGGGGAACGGCTGGCGTCCACGATGACCTCGGGGAGGCCGAGCTCGCGGCCAATGGCGCGCACCTCGTCCTTGAACAGAGTGCGGAGCGGCTCGACGAGCTCGAACTTGAGGTCCTCGGGGAGGCCGCCGACGTTGTGGTGGCTCTTGATGTTCGCGGTGCCCGTGCCGCCGCCGGACTCCACCACGTCCGGGTAGAGCGTGCCCTGCACGAGGAAGCGGATCGGCTCGCCGTCGGCCTTCGCCTCGAGCACCAGCGCCTCCGCGGCGCCCTCGAACGAGCGGATGAACTCGCGGCCGATGATCTTGCGCTTCGCCTCGGGGTCCGTGACGCCCGCGAGGCCGTCGAGGAACTGCTCGGCCGCGTCGACCGTGACGAGGCGGACACCCGTGGCGGCCACGTAGTCCTCCTCGACCTGGCGGCGCTCGTCCTGGCGGAGGAGGCCGTGGTCGACGAAGACGCAGGTGAGCTGGTCGCCGACCGCGCGGTGCACGATAGCCGCGGCGACGGCCGAGTCGACACCTCCGGAGAGGCCGCAGATGACGCGGGCGTCGCCGACCTGGGCGCGGATGCGCTCGACCTGCTCGGCGATGACGTTGCCGCTGTTCCAGTCGCCGGGGATCCCCGCTGCGCGGTGCAGGAAGTTCTCGAGCACGGCCTGGCCGTGCGCGCTGTGCCTGACCTCGGGGTGCCACTGCACGCCGTAGAGGCGGCGCTCGTCGCTCGCGAAGGCCGCGACGGGGGTCGACGCGCTGGAGGCGAGGACCTCGAAGCCCTCCGGGGCCTTCGACACGGAGTCGCCGTGGCTCATCCACACGGTCTGGTCGTCGGGCTGGCCGTCGAGGAGGGTGCTGCCGGGCGTGAGCGTGACCGCGGTGGATCCGTACTCGCGCTGGCCGGTGTGCGCCACCTCGCCGCCGAGCGCGCGGGCCATGACCTGGAAGCCGTAGCAGATGCCGAGCACGGGGACGCCGAGGTCGAGGATGCCCTCGTCGAGACCAGGCGACCCCTCCTCGTAGACGCTGGATGGCCCGCCGCTGAGCACGATGCCCGAGGGGTCCTTCGCGCGGATCTCCTCCGCCGTGATCGTGGACGGCACGATCTCCGAGTACACGTTGGCCTCGCGGACGCGGCGGGCGATCAGCTGCGCGTACTGCGCGCCGAAGTCGACGACGAGGACGGGGCGCTGGTTCGTGGGGTTGTCGACGCTCAAGTGGTGGCCTCCGTGGTGGTGGTGGGGTCGATGGGTCGGGGATGGGATCGTCGGCGCCGGCCGGTCGTGGCCGCGCGCCGAGGCGCCTTCGAGCCTCGCGATGGTCTCCCGCACCTGGCGGGCGATGCGCGCCTCCACGACGAAGGAGAGGAACGGCACAACGCCGCCCGCCGCGATGAGGATGAAGCGCGTGAACGACCAGCGCATCCGCTGCCACAGCAGGAAGTCGCTGATGAGGTAGACGACGTAGATGTTGCCGTGGACGATCTGGATGATGAGGCTCAGGTTGGTGCCCGTGGAGCGTGTCGGCGGGCGAGAGGCGCCAGGAAGCCGGACGGCCCGTTCAGCTCGAGCTCGTAGCCCGCGCCCGCGAGGTACTGCAGCGAGCCCGTCCGCGAGCTGGAGCCCGGGCAGGCACTCGAAGCCCATCTCGACGACGAGGAGCAGGAGGAACGCGCCGGTGATGAACGCCATGACGCGGTAGAAAGGCGAGGACCCTCCGGATCTGCGGGACGTCGGAGCGCTTGAGTCCGTAGGCCATGCGGCGATACCTGCCCGGTCGAGGCGTCTGCACAGGCTCCCGGGGCGGGAGGCCCCGGCGGGTGCCGCGAGGTCGTCCTCGCGGGAGCCCTCGTCGTCGTCCTCGTCCTCGTCCTCGCGGTAGCCGGGCTGCTCCGCGTCCAGGTGTCGCGGACGGTCCGGTACCAGATGACGATCGCGAAGATCGCGAAGACCGCCCACTCCGCCGCGTAGAAGATGTTGAGCCAGTTGAGCTGCACGGCCTCGCTCGGCGGCGGGGAGTCGATGTCCGCGAGTCCCGCGATGGGCGACGACGCCACGATGAAGCCGTTGTAGACGGCGCCGACGTCGCCCGGCCAGAGGTTCACGAGGGCCGCGGTGCTGAGCCGCGTCATGCGCTCGGGATCCTGGCCCGAGCCGGGCGGCTCCGGCTGCTCGCTCGGCAGGAACCGGCCGACGACCTCGACGACCCCGGTCGGCGCCCCGTCGCCCGCGTCCAGGGCGGCGGCCACGCGCGCGGCCTCCGTGTCCGTCTCGGCCCAGCCGAGCGCCACGGGCACGCTGTCGGGCAGGGCTCCCTGGTCGGGGTCCGCGGGGACGCCGGCGTCGGTGATGGCGAGGTGTCCGACGACCCAGGCACCGGTGCGATCGTCGTTCCGGCGGTCGGCGACGACGACGAAGTCGCCGGGGACGAGGGTGCCGGAGACCGTGACCATGTGGCCCGCGGACCGATCCGTCACATAGCCCTGCGGCTCGACGAGGGTGCCGAGCGGGAGCGCCGTCTCCGTGTCGCGCTCGATCACGACGCCGGACTCGACCGCGCGCGCCAGCTGCCACTGGCCGAGGGCGGCGAAGCCGGCCGCGATGACCAGCGCGAGCGCCAGCAGCGCGACCGAGCGGGGGCGGCGGGCGACCTGGCCGATGGTGGGGCCGGGAGCCTCGGGTCCGGGTCCAGCGGATTCCGAGGCCGGCCGGGCCGGAGGCGGGGGTGCGGTCATCGGGTGCGTGCGTCATCAGTAGTCGGGTTCCCGTTCGCGGGTGGGTGGTGTCCAGGTGTCGTGGTCGGACTGCTGTCCGGCCTGCTCGGCGCGACGGCGGTCGGGTGCGGGATGGGCGTCCGCCTCCCCTCGGCCGCGGGCGAGCCCGGGGACGCCGTGGCGCCGCGCGTGCCCTCCGCCTCGGGCCCGGTGCCCGGCGTCGTGCCGCGTCCCGGCGCACCGGGGCGGGCCCCGGCGACCGCGAGCCCGTCGTCGTACGCGGATGCCGCGGCAGGAGCGTCGCCGCGCTCGGCGGCCTCGAACAGCGCGAGCGCTCCGGCGCGCTCCGCGTCGCGCTCGGCCTTCTCGGCGGCGCGCCGGGTCGCGGACCGGTAGCGGGTGGGGAGCACGGCCGTGCCGATGCGCACCGAGTTGGCGGCGAGCAGCGGGCCCATGATCGCCATGACGAGCACGTACAGGCCGGCGAACGGCTGGATCCGCTCGTCGAGTCCCGCGGAGAGCGACAGCGTCGCGAGGATGAGCGCGAACTCGCCCCGGTTCTGCAGGATGAAGGCCGTGTTGATGCCCGCCTGGGCCCCGTGGCCGTTCAGCCACGCGACGAACTGCCCGGCGATGAGGTTGAGCACGAAGGTCATCACCACGGCGACCAGGACCGGCACGACCACCGTCGGGAACTCGCCGGGATCGAGCGCCAGGCCGAAGTTGAGGAAGAAGAACGCGCCGAAGACGTCGCGCAGCGGGATCGCGATCTGCTCGATGCGGTTGCGCATGCGGGTCGCGCCGAGCACGAGCCCGATGAGGAAGGCGCCGATCGCGTCGGTCACGCCGAGCACCTCGCCGATGCCGCCGAAGAGGATGGCGAGCCCGAAGAACAGGACCGTGAACAGCTCGACGTCGCGCGTGCGCAGGAATCGGGACAGGAACGCGCCGCCCTTCCTCGCGACGGTGAACATCACGACGAGGAACGCGAACGACACGGCGAGCTGCCCCACCACCGCCCAGGGCTCGGTCTGGCCGCTGAGCACGACCGACACGATGGCGAGGTAGACGGCGATGAAGATGTCCTCGACCACGGTCACCCCGAGGATCATGGGCGTCTCGTCGTTGGCGAGGCGGTTGAGCTCGATGAGCAGCTTGGTGACGATGGCGCTCGAGGAGGTCGCCGTCATGCCGGCGATGATGAGTGCCTCCCGGGTCCCCCACCCGAGCGCGAACCCGAACGCGAAGCCGACGCCCATGTTGATGAGCACGTAGGAGCCGCCGGAGACGATGAGCTTCCCGGCGTTGCCGAAGACTCGTCCTGGTCGAACTCCAGGCCGAGGTTGAACAGGAGCAGGATCAGGCCGAAGACGGCGATCAGCTCGATGTGCCCGAGGCGAAGTCGAGGGGGACCCAGTGGACGCTCGGGCTGGCGAGGAGCCCGACGGCGGCATGTAGATGGGGATCGCGGGCGGGCCGATGCGCTTGCCGAGCTGGCCGAACGCGAGCAGGCGAGGACGAACAGCAGGCCGAGGACGATGAGGTCGTGGCCGTGGTGCACCCGCTACCCTCCGTCCGGCGCGGAGCCGGATGCGGGGACGGTGCGGGAACTGGCCCGTCCGATAGAACGCGAAGGCCTTGGCCACCTTCTCGGGCGAGCCGGCGACCACGAGCGTGTCAGCCCGGGTAGACGGTGAAGTCGTCGGCGGGGGCCGGGTCCGCCGAGTCGCCGCGCACCACCGCCACGACCGTGAGGCCGACGACGCCGCGGGAGGCGAGGTTGCCGAGCGCCTGCCCGGCGATGTGGTCGTCGTAGTCGACGGTGAACCAGTCGATGCTGAGGCCCGGGATCTGGTCGAGCTTGTCGATCGACTCGGTGATCCAGGGTGCCGCCCAGCAGCTCCGCGAGCGTGTGGGCCTCGTCCTCGCTGAGGCGCAAGGACACCTTCTGCGTGTCGGGTCCGTCCTGCTCCTCGGAGAAGGTGATCAGGTCGCTGTGGCCGGAGCGGTGCGCGATGACGCCGACCTTGCCCCCGTCGTCGGTGATGAAGGTGTGCAGCACGCCGACACCCGGCAGCTTGACGCGACGGACCTCCGCCATGCGCGCACCTCCCTCTTCCTGACGATCACAACGCGGGCCGCGCCCCGCATGTTCCCGGACCGCGGACGCGGAGCGGACCGGCCGGGCGGCCGGCGCGGACTACTTGCCGTACGGCGCGACGACGACCTCGACGCGCTGGAACTCCTTGAGGTCGGAATAGCCGGTGGTGGCCATGGCGCGACGCAGGGCGCCGACCAGGTTGGCGCTGCCGTCGGCGGTGGTGGACGGAGCGGTCGAGGATCTGCTCCAGCGGGCCGACCTGGTCGACGCGGACGCGGTGGCCGCGGGGCAGCTCCGCGTGGTGCGCCTCGGCGCCCCAGTGGAAGCCCTGGCCGGGCGCGTCCGTCGCGCGGGCGAGGGTCGAGCCGAGCATGACCGCGTCGGCGCCGACCGCGATGGCCTTGACGATGTCGCCCGAGCTGCCGAGACCGCCGTCGGCGATGACGTGCACGTAGCGGCCGCCGGACTCGTCCATGTAGTCGCGACGGGCGCCGGCGACGTCGGAGAGCGCGGTGGCCATGGGGGCGTGGATGCCGAGCGTCGAGCGCGTCGTGGACGCCGCTCCCCGCCGAAGCCGACGAGGACGCCGGCCGCACCGGTGCGCATGAGGTGCAGGGCCGCCGTGTACGTGGCCGCGCCGCCGACGATGACGGGCACGTCGAGCTCGTAGATGAACTCCTTGAGGTTGAGCGGGGCCGCGGCCTTGGAGACGTGCTCGGCGGACACGGTGGTGCCGCGGATGACGAACAGGTCGATCCCGGCGGCGACGACGGTCTCGTAGTGATCGGCGGTGCGCTGCGGCGAGAGGGCCGCGGCGACCACGACGCCGGCCGCGCGGATCTCCGCGATGCGCGCCGTGATGAGCTCGGGCTTGATGGGCTCGGAGTAGATCTGCTGCATGCGCCGCGTCGCGGACTCGGGCGGCAGCGAGCGGATCTCCTCGAGGAGCCGCTCGGGGTGCTCGTAGCGGGTCCACAGGCCCTCGAGGTCGAGCACGCCGACCCCGCCGAGGCGGCCCATCGCGATGGCCGTGGCCGGGGAGACCACGGAGTCCATGGGCGCCGCGAGGAAGGGGATCTCGAACTGGTAGGCGTCGATCGACCAGGCGACCGACACGTCCTGCGGGTCGCGTGTGCGCCTCGACGGGACGATGGCGATGTCGTCGAACGCGAACACCCGGCGGGCCCGCTTGGCGCGGCCGATCTCTACATCACTCACCCGCACAGCCTAGCGGCGGGCCGCTGGACGGCCAGCCGACGCCGGAGGCGCTCCGCGCGCGGCCGGAGGCGAGGCCGGCTCGTCGCACGGGCTCGAGGCCCGCGTGCACGAGGAGCACGCGCAGCCGCCCGGGGCCCAGCACGTCCCGCTCGGTGACGTCGACCATGCGCCAGCCCGCAGGATCGCCCGACGGTCCGCGGCCGACCGCGGCCGGCACGGATGGCGGGGTCGGCGGGGTCGGCGGGACGATCCTCAGTCCGACGCGGTCGCCCGGCCAGGCCAGGGCGACGCGCCCGTGTCCCTCGACGTGCACGCCGAGCTCCGGGCGGGCCATCCCGATCTCCGCCGCGACGCCCCGCGCGACGGACTCCGCCGGGCCCTGCGCAGCACCCTCCGCGGCCCCGACCAGGAGCGCGGACCGCCGGCTCCACGGGCCGGGGCCGCGCAGCATCCGCTCCGCCTCGAGGCCCGCGCGGGTGACGGGCGAGGGGCGGCTCGCACCGAGCGCGTCATCGAGCGCGACGAGGCCGTGCGCGAACCAGCCCGGTGCGCGCGGCGCCGCCTCCCGCACGGCCGCCATCGCCGCCTCGTGCGACGCGGCCAGCGCCGTCGCGGCGAGTGCGGGCGGCGGCACTCCCCCTCCGGCCGCCACGAGGGGGGACCGCCCGCCCGCCGGATCCCGCACGACGCGCGTGCCCGACCGGCGCGCGGCCGCTCGCCCCGGCACGTGCAGGAGCGTCACGAGCTGCGGCCACGGCGCGATGCGCGGCAGCGCGTGCACGGCAGCGGCGGACGCACCGCCGATCACGACGGGCGTCGTCGACGCGCAGGCGAGCGCCCGGATGCGCAGGAGGTGCCGTTCGCGACCCGACACGGCCTCCCAGCCGCTCCTCTCGACGTGGACCCCGGCGCGCAGCCGCACGAGCTCCCCCGCGCCTCGGCCCGTGCGACCGTCGCGGCGCCGGCGCGGTCGTGCGCCCCGATGCGCGCCTCGGAGCCGCCCTCCGCACGCGCCGCACGCGCGCACGGCAGGCCGGCGGAGACCGGGCCGGACAGGATCAGGACCACGTCGCACGGCCCCAGCACCCCCGCCCCGAGGAGGTCGGGCACGGCGTCCGGGTCGGGGTACGGGTCGGGGTACGGGGACATGACCGCACTGTGCCGCGCATCCCGGACCCCGGGCGCTCTCCGCCGTGACCCCGGGACGACGGCCGCCGCGCGCGTCTGTGAGGGACGGCGCCCGGCCTCCCGACGCGACCGCGCGACCGCCACCGGGGACGCGCGAGGGGCCGGCGCTGTCCGCGCCGGCCCCTCGTCCTCACCGCGCGTGACGCGCGGCCCCGCGCCTCAGCGGCGGTAGTTGGGCGCCTCGACGACCATCTGCACGTCGTGGGGGTGCGACTCCTTGAGCCCGGCCGCCGTGATGCGCACGAAGCGCCCGCGGTCCTTGAGCTCGCCCACCGTGCGCGCCCCGACGTAGAACATGGACTGCCGGAGGCCGCCCGTGAGCTGGTACACCATGTTCGCGAGCGACCCGCGGTAGGGCGCCTGGCCCTCGATGCCCTCGGGGATGAGCTTGTCGTCGCTCGGCACGTCCGACTGGAAGTAGCGGTCCTTCGAGTAGGAGGTCTTCGAGCCGCGGGTCTGGAGCGCGCCGAGCGAGCCCATCCCCCGGTAGCTCTTGAACTGCTTGCCGCCGACGAACATGAGGTCGCCCGGGCTCTCGTCGCAGCCCGCGAGGAGGCTGCCGAGCATGACGGTGTCGGCGCCGGCGACGAGCGCCTTCGCGATGTCCCCCGAGTACTGCAGGCCGCCGTCGGCGATGACCGGGATGCCGGCGGCGCGCGCGGCGAGCGACGCCTCGTAGACGGCGGTGACCTGGGGCACGCCCACGCCCGCCACGACGCGGGTGGTGCAGATCGGATCCCGGACCGACGCCGACCTTGATGGCGTCCGCGCCTGCGTCGATGAGCGCCTGGGCGCCCGACCGGGTGGCGACGTTGCCGCCGATCACGTCGACGTGCGACGTCGCCGGGTCGGACTTCAGGCGGCGGATGATGTCGAGCACGCCCTTGCTGTCGCCGTTCGCGGTGTCCACGACGAGCACGTCGACGCCCGCCTCCACGAGGGCCAGCGCGCGCTGCCAGGCGTCGCCGAAGAACCCGATGGCCGCGCCGACGCGGAGCCGCCCCTCGGAGTCCTTGGTGGCGTCCGGGTACTGCTCGGACTTGTCGAAGTCCTTGACGGTGATGAGGCCGCGGAGCTTGCCGGCGTCGTCGACCAGGGGGAGCTTCTCGATCTTGTGCTCCGCGAAGATCGCGATCGCGTGGTCGGGGTCGATGCCGACCTCGCCCGTGATGAGCGGGGTGCGCGTCATGACGTCGCGGACGAGCGTCGTCGCCGCCTGGACGGGCGAGACGAAGCGCATGTCCCGGTTGGTGATGATGCCGACGAGGGTGCCGTCGGACTCGACGACGGGGAGGCCGGAGACGCGGAACTGGCCGCAGAGCGCGTCCACCTCGGCGACGGTGGCGTCGGGTCGCGTCGTGACCGGGTTCGTGATCATGCCCGACTCGCTGCGCTTGACCTTGTCGACGAAGGCCGCCTGGTCCTCGATGGAGAGGTTGCGGTGGATCACGCCGAGCCCGCCCTGGCGGGCCATCGCGATGGCCATGCGCGCCTCGGTGACGGTGTCCATCGCCGAGGAGAGGAGGGGAGCCGCGACGCTGATGTTGCGGGTGAGGCGGGACGTGGTGTCCGCCTCGCTGGGGATGACGTCGGTGTGCCCCGGGAGGAGCATGACGTCGTCGTAGGTGAGGCCGATGACGCCGAACGGGTCGGACTGATCCAAGTTCCCTCCAGGGGGGTGAGAGGCGGACGATGCACCCGGGGGACCGCGTCGGCAACCGGTGTGTCGATGTTAACGGTCGTGCTCCCGCGCTATTCCCGCGCTAGCACGCCGCCGCGCGCCGTGGACTCGAAACATCCAGGACATAATCAGCACGTACTGTCAACCAACGTCGTCCTGACGGTAGTCGCGGTGCCTGTGCGGATGTGCCCATCCCACGGCTCCCCCTATGGAGGTCTAGTGATAGCCACTGGTTCGGCCGGAGCACGCGCGCAGCGCATGTGGGCCCTGATTCTCGCGGTGGCGTTCGCCTGCGCCGCACTCGTCCTCACGGCCCCGGCGGGTGCTCACGCGGATCCCCGCGCGGCGCCCAGGCCGTCGACCCGGCGTCCGCCGAGCAGTCCCTGCTCGTGTGGGTCCGGGCGGACGCCGACAAGACCGGCATCGCCGGCGTCACCGTCACGGTGTCGGGCGGCGGCGTCGACGCCACCGGCACGACCGACGCGGAGGGCAAGGCGGAGGTCGGGCTGTCCGCCCCCGGGTCGTTCACCGTCGAGGTCGACGAGTCCACGGTCCCCGAGGGCGCGGGCATCCCCCGCGCGGGATCGAGCCCCCGCGAGATCGACGTCGCCGCCGGCAACAAGAACGTGCCGGCCTTCTTCTTCCTCTCCCCCGACGGCGGCGCGGCGGCGGGCCCGAGCCCCACGCCGAGCACCGACGCGGGCACGTCCACGGGCGGCGAGACCGCCGCCCCGGACACCGAGACCGGCACGGTCTCGGGCACCGCGGAGCCGGTGTCGGGCAACAACTTCTGGAAGATCTTCTGGCCCAAGGTGGTGACGGGCCTCATCTTCGGCCTCCTCCTCGCCCTCGCCGCCATCGGCCTCTCCCTCATCTACGGCACGACCGGCCTCAACAACTTCGCGCACGGCGAGCTGGTGACCTTCGGGGCCCTGATGGCCTACCTCTTCAGCAACGTGCTGGGGCTCGACCCGGTGCTCGCGATCCTCATCACGGTGGTGCTCGGCGGGGCCTTCGGCTACACGCAGGACGCCGCGATCTGGAAGCCGCTCCGGCGGCGGAACCTCGGCCTCGTGCCGCTGATGATCGTCACCATCGGCCTGTCGCTCGCGCTGCGCTACCTCTTCCAGTTCATCTTCGGCGCCGACCGCCTGACGCTGCCGAACAGCCCCGCGCCGTTCCTCGTCGTCGGGCCGGTGAGCCTCAAGTTCACGGACGTCGCCGGAGCGGTGGTCTCCATCGTGCTGCTGCTCGCCGTCGCGTACGTGCTGCTCTACACGAAGATCGGCAAGGCCACCCGCGCCGTCTCGGACAACCGCTCGCTGGCGGCCGCGTCCGGCATCGACGTGGAGCGGGTCATCCGCGTGGTCTGGGTCGGCGGCGCGGCCCTCGCGGCGCTGTCCGGCGTCTTCATCGCCTACTACCAGTCGCTGCGCTGGGACACGGGCGCCTCGATCCTGCTGCTCGTCTTCTCCGCCGTCGTCCTCGGCGGCCTGGGGACGGCGTTCGGCGCCCTCATCGGCTCGATCGTGATCGGCGTCTTCATCAACGTCAGCACCATGGTCCTGCCCGAGAACATGAAGTACGTGGCCGCTCTCGTGGTCATGATCGTCATCCTGCTCGTCAGGCCCCAGGGCATCCTGGGCCGGAAAGATCGGATCGGTTAGCCGCGCATGAACACCAACTTCATCTTCCTGGCGATCGGCGAGATCTTCTCGCCGACCACCGCGGCGTACGCGCTCGCGACCGTCGGCCTCGTGATCCACTTCGGCTTCACGGGCCTGCTCAACTTCGGCCAGGCCGGATTCATGGCCATCGGCGGGTACGCGTTCGCCATCACGGCGGTCATGTACGACTGGCCCGTCTGGGCGTCCCTGCTCGCGGCGATCGTCGCGTCCACCGTCTTCGCGCTGATCCTCGGGATCCCCACGCTCCGGCTGCGGGCGGACTACCTCAGCATCGTCACCATCGCCGCGGCCGAGATCATCCGCCTCAGCGTCAAGACACCCCGAGTTCTCGAGCGTCACCGGCGGTTCCGAGGGCATCAACGGCGCGGCCGCGGGGTTCAACGACCTCAACCCGCTGCCCGAGGGCCGCTTCGGGGCGGGCGTCCTCACCTACTCCGCCGACCAGTGGTGGATCCGCATCGTGGGCTGGGGCCTCGTCGGCATCGCCTGCCTCCTGGTCTTCCTCCTCATGCGCAGCCCCTGGGGCCGTGTGCTCAAGGGCGTGCGCGAGGACGAGGACGCGGTCCGCGCGCTCGGCAAGAACGTGTACTCCTACAAGATGCAGGCGCTCGTGCTCGGCGGCGTGTTCGGCGGGCTCGCGGGCGTGGTCTTCATCCTCCCGAGGTCGCTGCAACCCGACAACTACGGCACGCAGCTCACGTTCTTCCTGTACACGATCATGCTGCTGGGCGGTGCCGCCACGATCTTCGGCCCCGTCATCGGCTCGATCATCTTCTGGGTCACGCTGTCGCTGTCGGACGGCCTGCTCAGCCTCGCGGTCACGAACGACTGGCTGCCCATCTCGAGCACCCAGCAGGGCCCGATCCGCTTCATCATCGTGGGCGTCGCGCTCATGCTGCTCGTGATCTTCCGACCACAGGGCATCTTCGGGAAGAAGAAGGAGACGCACTTTGCCTGACAAGACCCCGGTCTCGGCCATCCTCGACGGCGACGCCGGTCCGGGCTGCGCCAAGAAGGACCCCATCATCGTCGCGCACGGCGTGAGCCGGCAGTTCGGCGGCCTCAAGGCGGTGGACGTCGACCACCTCGAGATCCCACGCGGCTCCATCACGGCCCTCATCGGCCCGAACGGCGCCGGCAAGACGACCTTCTTCAACCTGCTGACCGGCTTCGACAAGCCGAACACCGGCAAGTGGGAGTTCTCCGGCCGGAACCTCGCCGGGATGAGCGCGTTCCGCGTCGCCCGCCTCGGCATGGTGCGCACGTTCCAGCTCACGAAGGCGCTCGGCGGCATGACGGTGCTGGAGAACATGCGCCTCGGCGCCACCGGCCAGGGTGGCGAGAACTTCTTCTCCGCGCTGATCCGCCCCCTGTGGAGCCGCAAGGAGGACGAGATCACGGAGCGCGCCCGCGGGCTCCTGCGGAAGTTCAAGCTCGACGCCAAGGAGGAGGACTACGCGGCCAGCCTCTCCGGCGGACAGCGGAAGCTCCTCGAGATGGCCCGCGCGCTCATGACCCGCCCTCAGCTCGTCATGCTCGACGAGCCCATGGCCGGCGTCAACCCGGCGCTGACGCAGTCGCTCCTCCACCACATCCTCGACCTCAAGACCGAGGGCATGACCGTGCTGTTCGTCGAGCACGACATGCACATGGTCAACGAGATCGCCGACTGGGTGGTCGTGATGGCCGAGGGCCGCATCGTCGCCGAGGGCCCGCCCTCGACGGTGATGAGCGACCCGGCCGTCATCGACGCCTACCTCGGCGCGCACCACGACACCGACCTCGGCACGCTCACGGGCCAGCGCGAGGTGGCGAAGGACATGGAGTCCGACCTCGTCAAGGAAGAGATCGAGAAGGAAGCGGCAGAGAAGTGACGGTAGAGCGGGTCCTCCAGACCACCGACCTCCACGCGGGCTACCTGCCCGGGGTGAACATCCTCAACGGGTGCAACGTGCACGTCGACAAGGGCGAGCTCGTCGGGATCATCGGCCCGAACGGCGCCGGCAAGTCGACGCTGCTGAAGGCGATCTTCGGGCAGGTGAACGTGCGCGGCGGCAGCATCGAGCTGAACGGCCAGGACATCACCGGGCTGAAGGCCGACAAGCTCGTGTCCCGCGGCGTCGGCATGGTGCCGCAGAACAACAACGTGTTCCCGACCCTCACCATCGACGAGAACCTGCAGATGGGGGTCTACCAGAAGCCCCGGATGTACAAGGAGCGGCTGGCGTTCGTCACCGACCTGTTCCCGGAGCTCGGCAAGCGCCTCAAGCAGCGCGCCGGGTCCCTCTCCGGCGGCGAGCGGCAGATGGTCGCCATGTCGCGCGCGCTCATGATGGACCCGACGGTGCTGCTGCTCGACGAGCCGAGCGCGGGCCTGTCCCCCGTCCGTCAGGACGAGACGTTCATCAACGTCGCGCAGATCAACCGCGCGGGCGTCTCGGTCATGATCGTCGAGCAGAACGCCCGCCGGGCCCTGCAGATCTGCGACCGCGGCTACGTGCTCGACCAGGGCAAGGACGCCTACGAGGGCCGGGGGCGCGAGCTTCATGAACGACCCGAAGGTCATCGAGCTGTACCTCGGCACGCTCGCCGCCGACCAGGAGAAGGCCAAGGCGGCGCCGCAGCCCTGACCCGCTCCTCGCACCGTCCGACGCGGCATCCCCTCGGGGGTGCCGCGTCGTCGTGTGGGGCCCGCGAGGCGCCCGTCCGAGGGCAGATGGGGCCGACGGGGCTCCAGGCTGTCGCAGCGCGTCCCGGCGCCGCTGACGGCCGCGGCGCTGGGCATGCGGCGCGCATCCGCCCGTCCGCCATCGGGCCTCGGATCCGCGCACAGGCGACGTCGACCCAGTTCCCCGGACGACGTGGCCGCGTGCGCAGCACCGCTGGGCTCTCGCCCCGAGATGCGGCCTCGTGCGCACCGGGCGCTGTCGGCCGAGGCCCCGGCCCCACGCGCGATGCGGATCACCCGGCCTTATCCCGCATGCCGTCGCCCACGCAGGGGAACACACGGCCTTATCCCGCATGCCGTCGCCCACGCGGCGGAGGAGGGGAGACGCCGAAGGGCCCGGTCCATGCGGACCGGGCCCCTCGGGACGTGCGTGCTGCGGTGCTAGTCGAGCTTGCCGTAGACCTGCTCGGAGAAGGTCTGGACGTTGCCCTCCTCGTACTTGTAGACGGAGACGTACGCCTCGGTCGGGTCGCCGTTCTCATCCCACGTGATGGGGCCGGAGATGCCGTCGTAGTCGATGTCGGTGCCGTCGGCGATGAGCTTCGCGCAGTCGGCGAACGACTCGCACTTGGTGCCGCCCTCGGAGACGGACTGCAGGTTGTCCTTCAGCGTCGCGCCGTCGGTCGCGCCGCCCTGGAGGGCGGCGAGGGCGAGGAGCGTCGTGCCGTCGTAGGACTCGGCGGCGTAGCTGAAGACGGTCAGCTCGGGGTCGCCGTCGGCCTTGACCATGTCCTGCAGACGACCCTGGAAGTCCTCCTTGGCCTCGACGCCGGGGTTCGTGAACTGCGCACCCGCGATGTCGACGTTGGTGTCGGTCTCCTTGATGACGCCGTAGTTGCCGTCCGTGCCGTAGAAGTTCGCGAAGTCGAAGCCCTTGGACGCGAGCTGGTCGGCGATCGTCTTGATCTCGTCGAACGAGATGACCACGAGCGCGTCGGGGTTCGGGGCGAGCACCGACGTGATGGCGCTGTTGAAGTCCGTGGCGGACGGCTCGAACACCGACTCGGCGGCGATGGTGGCGCCACCCTCCTCGAGCGTCTTCTTGATGTTCTCGCGGAGGCCGGTGCCGTACGCGTCGTTCATGTAGAGGATGGAGACGTTCGTCTTGCCGTCCTGGAGGATCTTGTTGCCGAGGATGCGGCCCTGGAGCACGTCCGAGGGGGCGGTGCGCCAGTAGTAGCCGTCGTCCTCGTAGGTCGTGAAGTCGGGCGACGTGTTCGCGGGCGACAGCTGGACGACGCCGGCCTGCGTGACCTGGTCGATGAAGGTCTTCGAGACGCCGGAGGACGCGGCACCGAGGATGGCGCTGTTGCCGTCCGCGATGAGCGACGTGGCCGACTGGCTCGCGATGTCGGTGGTGGTGTCGCCCGAGTCCTTGTCGGTGACGGAGACCGTGATGCCGGCCTTGGCATCGTTGATGTCCTGCTCGGCGAGGTGGACGCCCGCGAACTCGGGCGGGCCGAGGACGGCCAGCGAGCCGGTCTGGGGCAGGATCGTGCCGATCTTGAGTTCCAGGCCGCCGTCGCCCGTGGTGCCTCCGCTGCCGCTGTCGCCGCTGCCGCCGGAGCAGCCGGCCAGGACGAGGGCGCCGGCCACCGCGATGGTGACGGCGCTGAGGGCGGTGCGGGCGGATCGTGAGCGGGAGGCCGAAGCCCTGCCGAATGCGCTCATGGTGCTCCTTATGGATGTGTGTGGTGATGCTCGGGAATGTGGTGCATGAGGCACGCGAATGCGCGCCTCGCCTGGTGCGACCCTATGGCGCGCGTGAGACGGACACAATGCATCGGCATTTCCGGCGTGTAACGCGACCCGATCGTTACCTTTCGCGGAATGCGCGACGGGATCCGAATCAGATGCCCTCGACCACCGCCGGATCCCTCCGGATCGGCACGGAGGGCGACGAGGCGCGACGCGCCGTCCGGAGCATGTCGATGGTGAGCAGCACGAGCGCCGCCCACACGATCGCGAAGCCCGCCCAGCGCTCCGGCGGCATCGCCTCGTGCATCACGAACACCCCGAAGGCGAACTGCAGCAGGGGCGCGAGGTACTGCGTGAGGCCGATCACGGAGAGCGGCAGGCGGCCCGCGGCGAACCCGAACAGGAGCAGCGGCCCCGCGGTCACGACGCCGGTGCTCACCAGGAGGAGCGTGTGCCCCAGCGAGACGGTGCCGATGGTGAGGCCCGCCCCCGCGCCGGTGATCACGAGCATGGTCGTGGCGGCGGGCACGAGCCAGGCGGTCTCCAGGGCGAGCCCGGAGAGCGCGTCCGCCCCGCCGCTGACGCGCTTCTTCACGAGTCCGTACAGGCCGAACGAGCCGGCGAGCGCCAGGGAGACCCACGGGAGCTGCCCGTAGCCGACCGCGATGACCGCGACCGCGACGGCGCTCAGCCCGACGGCCGTCCACTGCAGGGGACGGAGTCGCTCCCGCAGGAGGAGGACGCCGAGGAGCACGGTGACGATGGGGTTGATGAAGTAGCCGAGCGCGGTCTCGACGACGTGGCCCGAGAGGGTGCCGTAGACGTAGACGGTCCAGTTGACGAGGATCAGGTGCCCGGCGAGCCCGAGGCCCAGGAGGATCCGCGGGCGTCGCACGATCGCGACCACGCGCGACCAGCGGCGCGCGACCGTGATGACGAGGGCGCAGACGACCAGCGAGAAGAGGATGCGCCAGCCGACGATCTCGAAGGCCCCCGCCGGCACCAGGAGGAGGAAGAAGACCGGCAGGACCCCCCACAGGCCGTACGCGCCGACGGCGGCGAGGAGGCCGGTGCGGGTCGAGGTCTCCGGGGAGGGCTGCGTCACCACCCGAGGCTAGCCCCGCGACCGGGGCCGGCCCGCCGGATGGGCCGCCGGACGCACGGGAGCCCGGCCGAACGCGTCGGCCGGGCTCCCGGGTGGTGCGGTGTCGCTAGACGACGAGCGTCAGCGCTCGATGACCGCGAGGACGTCGCGCGCGGAGAGGACGAGGAGGTCCTGGCCGTCGTACTTGACCTCGGTTCCGCCGTACTTGGAGTAGATGACCTTGTCGCCCACGGCGACGTCGAGCGGGACGCGGTTGCCGTTGTCGTCGATGCGGCCGGGGCCAACGGCCACGACCTCGCCCTCCTGGGGCTTCTCCTTGGCGGTGTCGGGGATGACCAGACCAGACGCGGTGGTCTGCTCGGCTTCGACCTGCTGGATGACGATGCGATCCTCGAGCGGCTTGATGGAGACCGACACGGTTGACCTCTTCCTTCGTGACTAAGGGACAAGACTTGATTGGCAATCCCCGGGGGAGAGTGCCAGGTGAGATTCTACGGGCTGGGCTTGCACTCGTGCAACGCGAGTGCCAATCGGTGGGGAGCCGCTTCGATACGGTGGGCGGATGGACCAGACCGACCTCCGCGAGGTGCTCTCCCTCGAGGGGCTCCGCCTGCTCGACAGCCTGCCCGAGCCGCGGCCGGGCGACGACGCGGTGCGCATCGTCACCGCGCTGCGCGGCGAGGGCCACTCCCCCGCGCTCGTGAGCGCCGTCCTCACCCAGTCCCGGCTGCGTGCCCGCGCCCGCGCCAAGTTCGGCGAGTTCGCCGGCCGGATGCTCTTCACGGAGGCCGGGCTCGAGCAGGCCACCCGGCTCCCCGTCGCCGCGCAGCACGCCGGGCGCTTCCAGCAGGCGGGCGTGGCGCACGTCGCCGACCTCGGCTGCGGGATCGGCGGGGACGCGATGGCGATGGCGGCCATCGGCATCCGCGTCACGGCCGTCGAGCGCGACGAGGTGACCGCCGCGGTCGCGGGCTGGAACCTCGCGCCCTTCCCCGAGGCGGAGGTCGAGCAGGGCACGGCCGAGGACTTCGACGCCGGACGCGTCGACGGCGTCTACCTGGACCCCGCGCGGCGCACCGACGGGCACTCCTCGACGCGGCGCATCTCGGATCCCGCGGCGTACTCGCCGACGCTGACGCAGGCGTTCGAGCTGGCGGCGGGGCGCCCCGCGGGCATCAAGCTCGGGCCCGGCCTCGACCGCGACCTCATCCCCGAGGAGGCGGAGGCGCAGTGGGTCTCCGTCGACGGGCAGGCGGTGGAGATGGGACTGTGGTTCGGGCCCACGCGCCGCGACGGCGTGCGGCGGGCGGCGCTCGTGATCAGCGGGGCGGCGTCGTCGGAGCTCGTGTCCGCCGCCGACAGCCCCGACGCGGAGCTCGGCGAGCTGGGCGAGCACCTGTACGAGCCCGACGGCGCCGTCATCCGCGCCCGGCTCATCGGCGACCTCGCGCGCTCGCTCGACGGCCGCATGGTCGGCGAGGGCATCGCGTGGATCACCGCCGACCGGGAGCAGGCGACCCCGTTCGCGCGCGGGTTCCGCGTGCGGGAGGTGCTGCCGCTCGACGAGCAGCGGCTGCGGCGCGAGCTCCGGGCACGCGGGATCGGGACGCTGGAGATCAAGAAGCGCGGGGTCGACGTCGACCCGGCCCGGCTGCGCACGCGGCTGCAGCTGAAGGGGGACGCGTCGGCGACGCTCATCGCGACGCGCGTGGGCGGCCGGCGGGTCGCGATCCTCGCGGACCGCCACGGGGCCGTCGCGGGCTGATCCCGGCTCCCCTCCCGGACGCGACGACGCGGCCGCCCCGAGGGGACGACCGCGTCGTGGTGGTGCGGATGGTGCCTGCGTGCCGTACGGGCTACGGGGCCGTCGGGATGGGCGTGCCGTTGATCTCGCCGGTCTGGATCGCCGTGTTCACGAACACCACGACGACCAGCACCACGATGATGCTGACGAGGACGCCCACGATGCCGAGGATGAGGCCGGTGAGCCAGAAGCCCTTGGTGCCGGGGTTGCGCTTGCGCGCGAGGACGCCCGTGATGATCGCCGCGATGCCCACGAAGAACGTGAGGAACCACAGCGGGAGCGACAGCACCACGGAGACGATGCCGAGCACCATCGACGTGATGGCGAGGCCCTTCTTGGGCGCACCGCCCGGGCCGGGCTGGTAGGGCGCCGCGTAGGGCGAGCCCGATCCGGCGGCGGGAGCAGCCGGGTAGGACGGCTGGCCGGGCGCGGGCGGGAAGTCGTCGGAGGAGCGGTCCGGGTTCTGCGGATCGGTCATGGTCGTTCCTTTCGTCCCTGGGAACATACCGTGACATCGCCCCCGCGTTTAGAGGCTCGCTGAAATGTCCCCGGACGGGGGCCCGCCGGACCGGGGCCGGCTCAGCCGACCTGGACGACGGTGACCGGGAGCGTCGAGTCGGCGCCGAAAGCGAGGCCCGACGGCGCGCGCCCCGCCTCGATGAGGCGCGCGCCGAGCGCCGCGATCATCGCGCCGTTGTCGGTGCAGAGCGACAGGGGCGGGATCCGCAGCTCGATGCCCGCCGCCCGGCACCGCTCGGCCGCCACCTCCCGGATCCGCGCGTTGGCGACCACGCCGCCGCCGAGGAGGAGGCGCGGGATGCCGTGGTCGACGCACGCCGCGACGGCCTTGGTGAGGAGGACGTCGACGACGGCCTCGCGGAAGCTCGCGGCGACGTCCGCGACGGGCACGGGCTCGCCGGCGTCCTGGCGCTTCTCGACCCAGCGCGCGACCGCGGTCTTGAGGCCCGAGAAGGAGAAGTCGTAGCGATGGCGCTCCATGTCCTTCGGGAGGCTCAGGCCGCGGGGGAAGCGGATCGCCCGGGGGTCGCCGTCGGCCGCGACCCGGTCGATGTGCGGCCCGCCGGGGTACGGCAGGCCGAGCACGCGCGCGACCTTGTCGAAGGCCTCGCCCGCCGCGTCGTCGATCGTCTCGCCCAGCAGCTCGACGTCGTCGACGAGGTCGCGCACGAGGAGGAGCGAGGTGTGGCCGCCGGAGACGAGGAGCGCGATGCTCGGCGCCTCGAGCGGCCGGCCGGGGCCGCCGTCGACGCTGAGGAGGTCCGCGCCGACGTGGCCCACCAGGTGGTTGACGCCGTGCAGCGGGATCTCGAGCGCCACGGCGAGCGCCTTCGCCGCGCCGACGCCCACCATGAGGGCGCCGGAGAGGCCCGGGCCGGCGGTGACCGCGATCGCGTCGAGCTCGCGGAGGGTGACGCCGGCCTCCTCGAGCGCCGCGTCGATCGCCGGGGTCAGCGCCTCGAGGTGCGCGCGGGCGGCGACCTCGGGGACCACGCCGCCGTAGCGCGCGTGCTCCTCCATCGAGCTCGAGATGACGTTCGCGAGGAGCGTCTGGCCGCGGACGATGCCGATGCCGGTCTCGTCGCAGGAGGTCTCGATGCCGAGCACGAGCGGGCCCGCCGTCTCGTCGCCCTCCTCCTCGGACGCGTCGACCTCGGCGTCGGCGGCGGCGGGGGCGGCCTCGGCGGCCGTGGGCTCCGTGCCGGGGCGCGGCTCGGTCGCGGGATGCGGCTCCGGGCCGAGCGGGGCCCGCATCACGACTGCGTCGACGTCGTCGGGCTGGTAGTAGTGCGGGCGCACGGCGATCGGCTCGAAGCCGAGCGACGCGTACAGCGCCTGGGCGACCGGGTTGTCCGCACGCACCTCGAGCAGGACCTCGCGCGCGCCCCGGCCGTGCGCCTCCGCGAGGAGCCGGGTGAGGAGGGCGCGGCCGATGCCGCGGCCGCGGGCCGACCCGGCGACCGCGATGGTCTGCACGTCGGCGGCATGGAGGCCCCGCGGGCAGGAGAGGCCCGCGTAGCCGAGGACCGCGCCGTCGGACGGGTCGACCGCGACGACGTACCAGCCGTGCGGGGAGACGAGCTCGCCCCGCATGGCGTCCTCCGACCAGGCGTCGCTGACGAACGTGCTCGTCTCGAGGCGCATCAGCGCCGGGAGGTCTGCCAGCGCGGCGGGCCGGAACACCACGCTCACGAGGTCACCCGCTTGGGTCCCGCGGAGACGGTGACGTCGGGTGAGCGGAGGTACAGCGCCTCGTCGGCGGCCTGCGGCAGGTCGAGGGCGTCCATGAGGCGCGCCACCTGCGCGAGGGACGCGGCGCGCACCCCGGCGGCGTCGATGCGGTGGTCGGCCCCGGGCACGTCGTCCGGCCTGCTGAGGCCGGGACCGGCGGTGCGCTCGGCGACGCCGCCGGCCGCGGGCTCGGCGTACACGGACCAGTAGAGCTCGCGGCGACGCGCGTCGGTGACGACCACCAGGGATCCGGTGCCGCCGGCCGCGTAGTGGTCGTGAGCGACGGCGTCGTGGCTGACGACGGGGATGACGCGGACGTCGAGGCCGGTGGCGAGCACGCGGGCCGCGGCGATGCCGACGCGGAGGCCGGTGAACGGGCCGGGGCCCATGCCCGCGACGACCGCGCGGATGTCGCAGCGGTCGACGCCGCACGCGGTGAGGCACTCGTCGAGCAGGGTGCCGATGACCTCGGCGTGCCGCATCGTGTCGGCCTCCTGGCGCTCGGCGAGGACCCGGCCGTCGGGGTCGATGACGGCGACGCCCGTGCCGGCGGAGGTGTCGATCGCGAGGAGCACTGGTCGAGTCTAGGCGCGGGCGCGTGCGCGGAGCCGTCGGACGCGGACGGTGCGGGGCTCCTCGAGGGCGGCGTCGGGATCCGCGGCGTCGTCGTCGCCAGCATCGGGATCCGCGTCCCCGGCTCCCGTCGGCCGCGAGATCCGCAGGTCCCACCACTCGTCGGCGACGCCGTCGAGCTTCCCGTCACCCCACTCGACCACGACGACGGAGCGCGCGAAGTCGATGTCGAGGTCGTCGAGCTCCCGGGCGTCGGCCAGCCGGTAGGCGTCCACGTGCACGAGCGGCGGCCCGTCGACGATGCTGGGGTGGGTGCGGGCGAGCACGAACGTCGGGCTCGTGACGGGCCCCCGCACGCCCAGGCCGTCGCCGAGCCCACGGGTGAAGGTGGTCTTGCCGGCGCCCAGGGGGCCGGACAGGACCACGAGGTCGCCCGCGCCGAGCTCGCGCGCGAAGGCGCGGCCGAGCTCCTCCATGTCGTCCGTCGTGGGGACGGGGACCCGCTCGTCGGAGAGGACCGTCGGAGCGGCGACGCCGGCCGCATCGGCAGCCGGGTCGGACGCCGCGTCGACGGCCGGGTCGGACGCCGCGTCGGCGCGCTCGTGGAGGTGCACGCGGTCGACCCGGGGCCCGACCCGCGTCACGATCTCGTCGCCGATGGTCTCGGCCCAGCCGGCCCACTCCTCGGCGGTGGGCTCGCCGCGGTCGCCGGGGCCCAGGACCACGGCGGTGTCGCCGACCTCGACGGGCAGGTCGCCCACGTCGAGCACGAGCTGGTCCATCGCGATGCGGCCGGCGATCGGGAAGCGGCGGCCGCCCAGCAGCACGGACGCGTGCGGGCCGGCGATGCGCGGGATCCCGTCGCCGTAGCCGAGCGGCACGAGCGCGAGGGTGGACGGGCCCGTGGTGCGGTGGTCGAGCCCGTAGGAGACGCCCTGCCCGGCCTCGACGCGCTTGACGGAGACCACGTCGGCCTCGAGCGTCATCGCCGGGATGAGCCCGAGGTCGCGGCCGGAGCGGTCGTCGAAGGGCGAGATGCCGTAGACCGCGATGCCGAAGCGCACCATGTCGAAGCGCGCGGCGGGCAGGCGGATCCCGGCGGAGCTGGCCGCGAGGTGCTTCTCCACCGGGCGCGCACCCAGCTCCTCGGCGACGCGGACAGCCTCGTGGAAGCGCGCGAGGGCCGCGTCGTCGTCCTTAAGGGAGGCGTCGGCGAGGTGCGACCAGAGCGCGTGCAGGGTCAGCTCCCCCGCCGCGTCGGCGGCGACGGCGGCGCGCACGAGGTCCGGCCACAGCTCCGGTGTGGCGCCGTTGCGGCTGAGCCCCGTGTCGGCCTTGAGGTGCACGCGGGCGCGGATCCCCGTGGCGCGCCCCGCGGCCGCGATGCGCTCCAGCTCCCACAGGGCGGAGACGCCGAGGTCGATGCCCTCCTCGACGGCCACGCGGAAGTCGGTGTCGACGCCGTGCAGCCAGGCCAGGAGGCGGGCCCCGATGCCGGCACGACGGAGCTCGACCGCGGACGCCACGTCGAGCACCGCGAGGCTCTCGGCACCCGACTCGAGGGCGGCGCGCGCCACCTGGAGGGCGCCGTGGCCGTACGCGTCGGCCTTCACGGCGACCATCGTGCGGGCGGGCGCGGCGAGCGCGGCGAGGGTCCGGACGTTGTGGCGGATGGCGTCGAGGTCGATGACGGCGCGACGACCCGGGGCGACGGGGGCCGGGGCGGCCGCGGTGGGCGCCGGCCGGTCGGCGCCGGGTGCGGGCGCCGCGTGCGCGGATCCGGTCATGCGAGGTGCCTCCGGGTCACGCGGCCGGCGACGCGCGTGACGATCTCGTAGCCGATGGTGCCGGTCGCCTCGGCCCACTCCTCCACCGACGGAGCACCCGTCGCCGGATCCCCGAACAGCACGGCGTCGTCGCCCACCGCCACCGCGCGCCCGTCGACGACGCCGTCGCCCACGTCGACCACGAACTGGTCCATGGCGATCCGGCCGCTCACCCGGAAGCGGCCGCCGTGTATCGCGACGGGCGCGCGGTTGCTCGCGAGGCGCGGGACGCCGTCGGCGAAGCCGAGCGAGACGAGGGCGAGGGTCGTCGCGCGGGTGGTGCGGTACGTGTAGCCGTAGGAGACTCCCGTGTCGGCCGGCACGCGCTTGACCGCGACGACGCTGCCGACGAGGGTCATCGCGGGCACCAGGCCGAGCTCGGCCGACGTGACGCCCTCGAGCGGGGAGATGCCGTAGATCCCGATGCCGAGCCGCACCATGTCGAGCCGCGCCTCGGGCACGCGCATCGCTCCGGCGGTCGCCGCGAGGTGCCGGATCCCGGGCTCGAGCCCCGCGGCCCGCACCACGTCGAGCGCCGCGTGGAACGCGCGCACCTGCGCGGAGTCCTCGTCGGCGCCCGCGTTGGCGAGGTGGCTGAACACCCCGCCGAGGCGGACGGAGCCGTCGGCGACGAGCGCGCGCACCTCGGCGACCACGGACGGCCACTCCGCCGTGGTGACGCCGTTCCGGCCGAGTCCCGTGTCGACCTTGAGGTGGACGTCGGCGGGGCGACCCACCCGGCGCGCGGCCTCCCCGGCCTCCCGAACCTGGCGCAGGCTGTTGAGCCCGAGGTCGATGCCGTGCTCGATGGCGGTGTCGAAGTCCGCACCGGGTGCGTGCATCCAGGTGAGGACGGGAGCGTCGATGCCCGCGGCCCGCAGCGCCAGAGCCTCGCGGATGTCGACCACGCCGAGCCGGTCGGCGCCCCCCGCGAGCGCCGCGCGGGCGGACGCGACCGCGCCGTGGCCGTAGCCGTCGGCCTTCACCACGGCCATCACGAGCCGGGCGCCCGTGGCGGCGCGGAGGGTGCGGACGTTCCGGGCGATGGCGCCCGTGTCGATCCGCGCCTCGCGGCGGAGGGCCGCCGGGGCCTGGAGGGTCGCCTCGTCGGTCATGCGCCCTCCCCCTCCGTCACCACGAACGCGGTCGCGAGCCCGGCGTCGTGGCTCATGCTCAGGTGGATCCGCGTCACGCCCCGCGCGCCGGCCACCGCCGCGACGGCCCCGCCGATGCGGAACGACGGGTCGCCGTGCGCGTCGCGGACGACCTCCATGTCCTGCCAGCTGATCCCGCCGGGACCGCCCAGCGCCTTGATGAGCGCCTCCTTCGCGGCGAACCGCGCGGCCAGCGAGCGCACCGGGAGCGAGCGCTCGGCGGGCGCGAACAGGCGCGGCACGAGGCCCGGCGTCCGCCCGGCGCTCCGGGCGAAGCGCGCCACGTCGACCACGTCGACGCCGATGCCCCTGATCACGCGCGCCCGGTCACTCGACGGTGACGGACTTCGCGAGGTTGCGCGGCTGGTCGACGTCGAGGCCCTTCGCGGCCGCGAGCTCCATCGCGAAGATCTGCAGCGGGGTCACGGCGAGCAGGGGCTCGAAGAGCGGCGCGGCGAGCGGGATCGGGATGACCTCGTCCGCGTGCGGCAGGACGAACGCGTCGCCCTGCTCCGCGATCGCGATGACGCGCGCGCCCCGCGCCCGGATCTCCTCGATGTTGGAGATGACCTTCTTGTGCAGCGCCAGCTGGTGCGTGGGGCTCGGGACGATGACGAAAACGGGCTGGCCCGGCTCGATGAGCGCGATGGGCCCGTGCTTCAGCTCGCCCGCGGCGAAGCCCTCCGCGTGGATGTACGCCAGCTCCTTGAGCTTGAGCGCGCCCTCGAGCGCCACCGGGAAGCCCACGTTGCGGCCGAGGAACAGCACGGCGCGCGTGTCCGCCATCCACTTCGCGAGCTGGCGGATGGTCTCGCCCTGCTCGACCACCGTGGCGAGCTTCTCCGGGATCGCGAGGAGCTCCTCCGTGTTCGCGACGATCTCGTCGGCCGACAGCGTGCCGCGGATGCGGGCGAGGTGCAGCCCGAGGAGGTACAGCGCCGCGACCTGCGCGACGAAGGCCTTCGTGGACGCGACCGCGACCTCGGGGCCCGCGTGCGTGTAGACGACGGCCTCCGACTCCCGCGGGATGGTGGCGCCCTGCGTGTTGCAGATGGAGAGCACGCGCGCGCCGGCCTCGCGCGCGAAGCGCACGGCGAGCAGCGTGTCCATGGTCTCGCCGGACTGGCTGATCGAGACGACGAGCGTCCGCGAGTCGAGCACGGGATCCCGGTAGCGGAACTCGTGCGCGAGCTCCACCTCGACCGGCACGCGCGCCCACTTCTCGACGGCGTACTTGCCGAGGATGCCGGAGTAGGCCGCCGTGCCGCACGCCACGATGACGATGCGCTGGATGTCCGCCAGGTCGGCCTCGCCGATCGCGTCGAGGTCGGGCAGCACGACGACGCCGTCGACGATGCGGCCGCGCAGCGTGTTCGCCACGGCGTCCGGTCCCTCGCTGATCTCCTTCGCCATGAAGCTCGACCAGCCGCCCTTCTCGCTGGCCGACGCGTCCCAGGCGATCTCGAACTCGTGCGTCTCCACGGGCGCGCCGTGGAAGTCGGTGACGGTGACCGAGTCGGGGCGGATCGCGACCATCTGGTCCTGCCCGATGGCGACCGCACGACGCGTGAACTCCACGAAGGCGGCGACGTCGGACCCGAGGAAGTTCTCGCCCTCGCCGAGCCCGATCACGAGCGGGGAGTTGCGGCGGGCGCCGACCACCAGGCCGGGCTGGTCGCGGTGCACGGCGAGGAGCGTGAACGCGCCCTCGAGGCGGCTCACGGTGTTGCGGAACGCCTGCTCGAGGTCGTGCGTGATGCCGTACTCGCGGCCGAGGAGACGGGCGGCGACCTCGGTGTCGGTGTCGCTCTCGAAGGTGTAGCCGTCCGCGAGGAGGTCGTCCTTGAGCTCCGCGAAGTTCTCGATGATGCCGTTGTGGATGAGGGCGAGCCTGCCGTCGTCGCCCAGGTGCGGGTGCGCGTTGCGGTCGGTCGGGCCGCCGTGCGTGGCCCAGCGGGTGTGGCCGATGCCGGTGGACCCGTCCGGGAGCGGCGACGCCTCCAGGTCCTCCAGCAGGCGGTCGAGCTTGCCGGCGCGCTTGCGGACGCCGAGCGTCCCGTCCTCGTCGAGGATGGCCACGCCCGCGGAGTCGTATCCGCGGTACTCCAGCCTCCGCAGCCCTCCGAGGAGGACCTCGAGGCTCCTGGCCCCACCGACGTATCCCACGATTCCGCACATGGGGCAGGAGTTTACCGTCGCGGGTCGGGGATCCCCTGCGCGGCCGTGCGCCGGGCGCGCCCCGGTGGTCCCACCGGCGGTCGCCTGCCCGCCGCCCGGTCGCCGCCGCGGACCGGCCGTAGGATGAGGGGCCATGCCAGACACCGCGACGGGACACTCGACGAGCCACGGCAGCGTCTCCCCGTTCGTGGAGATCGCCCGCGCCGACTGGGCGGCCCTCGCCCCCGCCACGCACCTGCCCCTCCGGGAGACGGAGCTCGTGCAGCTGCGGGGCATCGGCGACCGGCTCGACATGCGCGAGGTGGGCGACGTCTACCTCCCCCTCAGCCGGCTGCTGAACCTCTACGTGTCGGGCACCAAGAAGCTGCACCGCGAGACCAGCGCGTTCCTCGGCGAGCGGGCGAAGAGCACGCCGTTCGTCATCGGGGTCGCGGGATCCGTCGCCGTCGGCAAGTCGACCGTGGCCCGGCTCCTCCGCGAGATGCTGGCGCGCTGGGAGGACACCCCGCGCGTCGAGCTGGTGACCACCGACGGCTTCCTCCACCCGAACGCCGAGCTCGAGC
Source organism: Clavibacter sp. AC415 (assembly GCF_979252985.1). Lineage (NCBI taxonomy): Bacteria > Bacillati > Actinomycetota > Actinomycetes > Micrococcales > Microbacteriaceae > Clavibacter > Clavibacter sp. AC415. The sequence continues at coordinate 286,620 of NZ_CEEDAR010000016.1, forward strand.
GCCGCGGCCTGATGGAGCGGAAGGGCTTCCCCGAGTCGTACGACCGGAGGGCGCTCCTGCGCTTCGTCACGCAGGTGAAGAGCGGCGTCCCCGAGGTGCGCGCGCCCTTCTACTCGCACCTCGCCTACGACATCGTCCCGGGAGCGGAGGTCGTTGTCCGGCAGCCGGACGTGCTCATCATCGAGGGCCTCAACGTCCTGCAGCCCGCGGCGTCCGGCGCGAAGCTCGCGGTGAGCGACCTCTTCGACTTCTCCATCTACGTCGACGCGCGCACGCACGACATCGCCCAGTGGTACGAGGAGCGGTTCCTGAGCCTCCAGCGCGGCGCGTTCAGCAACCCGCGCTCGTACTTCCACCGCTACGCGGAGCTCAGCCCGGCCGAGGCGGCGGAGCGCGCGCGACGCATCTGGTCGACCATCAACGAGCCGAACCTCGAGCAGAACATCCGTCCCACGCGATCGCGGGCGACGCTGGTGCTGCGGAAGGACGCCGACCACTCGGTCGCGAACGTCCTGCTGCGGAAGCTCTGACGGAACGGGCGGCGAGCCGGGTCGGCCCCCGCGGCGGGCGTGGGACGAGCCCGGCGCCGGGCTAGATCGCGAGGCGCTCGGTGACGAGGGCGGCCAGCTCGCCGGCGTGGCGCTCGGCGGTCGCCTGGTCGGCGGCCTCGACCATGACCCGGATCATCGGCTCGGTGCCCGAGGCGCGCATGAGGATGCGTCCCGTGTCGCCGAGCTCGGCCTCCGCGCGCGCGACCGCGGCGTTCAGCTCCGCGTCGTCCCCCACGCGCTCGCGGTCGACGCCGCGGACGTTGATCATCACCTGCGGGTAGACGGTCATGACCGATGCGAGCTCGCGCAGGCTCCGGCCGGTGGCGGCCATCTCGCCGAGGATCTGGATGCCCGTGAGGATCCCGTCGCCGGTGGTGGCGTGCTCCGCGATGATGAGGTGACCGGACTGCTCGCCGCCGAGGGAGTAGCCGCCCTCGTTCATGGCCTCGAGCACGTAGCGGTCGCCCACGCGCGTCTGCAGCACGGTGATGTCGTTCTCGGCCATCGCGATGCGGAGGCCGAGGTTGCTCATGACGGTCGCCACGAGCGTGCGCTCCGCCAGCAGGCCGCGGCGGGCCATGGAGAGCGCGAGGACCGCCATGATCTGGTCGCCGTCGATGAGGGCGCCCGTGTGGTCGACCGCGAGGCACCGGTCGGCGTCGCCGTCGTGCGCGATGCCCACGTCGGCGCCGTGCGCGAGGACGGCCTCGGCGAGGAGGTCGAGATGGGTGGAGCCGACGCCGTCGTTGATGTTCATGCCGTCGGGGTCGTTGCCGATGACGGTGACGCGCGCGCCGGCGTCGGTGAGGACCTCCGGGCTGATGCCCGCCGCCGCGCCGTGGGCGCAGTCGAGGACCACGTGGATGCCGTCGAGCCGGTGCTGCAGCGTGCCGAGCAGGTGGAGGACGTAGCGGTCCTCGGCGTCCGCGAAGCGGCGGATGCGGCCGACGTCGGCTCCCGTGGGGAGCAGGACGGGCTGGCTCAGCTGCGCCTCGATGCGGTCCTCGAGCTCGTCGGCGAGCTTCCGTCCGCCGGCGGCGAAGATCTTGATCCCGTTGTCGGGAGCGGGGTTGTGCGACGCGGAGATCATGACGCCGAAGTCGGCGTCGATGTCCGCGATGAGGTAGGCCGTGGCCGGCGTCGGGATGACCCCGGCGTCGAACACGTCGACGCCGGAGCTCGCGAGGCCGGCGGCCACGGCCGCCGCGATGAACTCGCCGGAGACGCGGGGGTCCCGGGCGACGACCGCGGTGGGTCGTTGCCCGGAGTCCCGTGCGTCCTGGCCGAGCACGTGCGCGGCGGCCTGGGCCAGGCGCAGGGCGAGGTCCGCGGTGATGACCTCGCCGTTGGCGAGACCGCGGACGCCGTCCGTGCCGAAGAGCCGGGGCATGGCTGCCGGTGTGCCCGAGCGCCTTAGCGCTTCGAGAACTGGGGCGCCTTGCGGGCCTTCTTGAGTCCGGCCTTCTTGCGCTCCTTGACGCGCGCGTCGCGGCTGAGGAAGCCGTTCTTCTTCAGCGTGGCGCGGTTGTTCTCCTCGTCGATCTCGTTGAGGGCGCGGGCGATGCCGAGGCGCAGGGCGCCGGCCTGGCCGGAGGGGCCGCCGCCGGAGATGCGCGCGACGACGTCGTAGCTGCCGAGGAGGTCGAGCACCTTGAACGGGTCGTTCACGAGCTGCTGGTGCAGCTTGTTGGGGAAGTAGTCCGCGAACTCACGGCCGTTGACCGTGATGCTGCCGGAGCCGGGGACGAGGCGCACGCGGGCGATGGCCTGCTTGCGTCGTCCGACGGCGCCGCCGGACACGTTGAGGACCGCGCGGGGGGCCTTGGGGGCCTCCTCGTTCGGGGTCTCGGTCGAGAAGCTCTCGGGAGCCACGTCGAGGGAGTCTGAGATCTGAGCCACTGGGTTCGATTCCTTCTGAGGTCTTTGGTCGTCGCTGTCGGCAGCCGGAGCTACTGAGCGACCTGGCCGAGGGTGTACGGGGTGGGCTGCTGAGCAGCGTGGGGGTGCTCGGGGCCCGCGTAGACCTTGAGCTTCTTCAGCTGCGCCGCACCCAGCGAGTTCTTCGGCAGCATGCCGCGGATGGCCTTCTCGACCGCGCGCGTGGGGTGCTTCTCGAGCATCTCGACGTAGGTGGTGGCCGTGAGGCCGCCCGGGTAGCCGGAGTGGCGGTAGGCCAGCTTCTTCTCGAGCTTCTGGCCCGTGAGCGCCACCTTCTCGGCGTTGACGATGATCACGAAGTCGCCCATGTCCATGTGGGGGGCGAACGTGGCCTTGTGCTTGCCGCGCAGGAGCGCGGCGGCGTGGCTGGCGAGACGGCCGAGGACGATGTCCGTGGCGTCGATGACGACCCAGTCGTGCTGGACCTCACTGGCCTTGGGGAATAGGTGCGCGTCATTGATCTGACTGCCTTCTTTTCGAGGTGAGATGGTCGTGGATCCCGCTCCGTGGGCGTTCTGACGAGAACGCATCCGGTGGAGGGCTCAACCTTGTACGTCGCCGCACGCAGGCGTGCAGACAACCGGTTCAGAGTACGCGATCCGGGGCCGTCAGGCAATCCCGGGCGTGTCGGCGCCACGGGCGAGCACCCGCGCGGCCGCCTGCGCGCCCTCCGCGGCGGGATCCACCTCGTGGTCCGACCGCCGGGCGCGGGTCACCTCGTTCCGCGCCGCGAGGTCGGCGTCGGCGGGGTATCCCACCCGCTCGAGCACGAGGCCGCGCGCCGGCATGACGGTGAACTCGCTCGTCCGCTCCCGCATGTCCAGCAGCTCGCGCAGCCGCGGGATGCCGACGCGGCCGCCCGCGGCCGCGACGCAGGCGCCCACGAGGGCCCTGACCATGCTGTGGCAGAACGCGTCCGCGCGCACGACCGCCTCGAGCGCGCCGTCGGTGGCCCGCGACCACGTCATCTCCTGCAGCGTGCGGATCGTGGACGCCCCCGCCCGCGGCTTGCAGTAGGCGGCGAAGTCGTGGAGGCCGAGGAGCGCGTCAGCGGCGTGCTGCAGCAGCGCCTCGTCGAGGGCCGCGGGCACCTCGACCGTGCGGTGCCGCTGCAGCGGGTCGCGCGGGCCCGTGGCGTCGGAGATCCGGTACCGGTAGGCCCGCCACGTCGCGGAGAAGCGCGCATCGAAGCCGTCCGGCGCGCGCACCCCGGAGAGCACCACCACGTCGGACCGGGTCCCGAGCACGCCGCCCAGGCGACGGGCCAGCGCGGAGGCCGCGCGGTCGGCGGACGGGACGTGCGGCAGCGGCTCCCCCGCCTCGGCGGCGGCGCGGCCGCGCGGCGGACGGTCGAGCGCCGCGATCTGCGCATCCGTCAGGTCGACGTGGACGACCTGCCCGGTGGCGTGCACCCCCGCGTCCGTCCGTCCGGCGACGACCAGCGTCGGCGCGGGCGGCGTGCGGACGAGGAGCTGCGCGAGCGCGTCCTCGAGCGTGCCCTGCACGGTCCGGAGGCCCGGCTGCTTGGCCCAGCCGGCGAATCCGGTGCCGTCGTAGGCGACGTCGAGGCGCAGGCGGGTGACCGCCGGGCGGCCCGCCGCGGCCGCATCGTCGGTCATCGTGCGGCGGATCCCCGGGGAGGCGTCATGCCGACCTCGCGCTCCTGCACCACGGTGCGGCTCGACGCGGTGAACCCCAGGTGCTCGTACAGGTCGAGCGCGCCCGTGGGGCTGTCGGAGTCGACGTCGAGGACCGCCCGGTCGAGCCCCTCCGCCCGGAACGCCGCGAGCGCCGCGGACAGCAGCGCCTGGGCGAGGCGGCGGCCGCGGAACTCGCGGCGGACGCCGACGAGCGCGAGGTAGGCGGACGAGTAGCCCGCGGCCTCCCAGTTGTCGGGCGAGACCTCGGTCATCGCGAAGCCGGCCACCTGCGCGTCCGCGCCGTCGCCCGTGACAGCGATGACGGAGAGGTCGTCGCGCGCGGTCGGCAGGGACAGGAAGGCGTCCCAGCGCTCGGCGCTCACCGGCTCGGAGCCCCAGTGGTCGCGGAAGACGTCGTTCTTGGCGAGCCGCGTGCGCTCCCACCACTCCCGCGAGACGGGGATGAGCCGGAGGCCCTCGGGCGCCGGCACCTCGGGCAGCTCGGTGGCGAGGTCGCGGTGCATCTCGATGAAGTAGCGGCTGGGCGTGAACCCGCGGGACGCCACGAGCGCGGTCGCCCCGGCCAGGTCGTCCGGGAACTCGACGCCCATGCGCGTGGGGACGGGACCCTCCACGTGGTCCGCCGGCTGCGCGACCTGCAGGGCCTGGGTGGCCCGCGCCACCTGCCAGTCGAGCAGGCGCGCGCCGATGCCGCGGCGTCGGAGGTCGGGGCGGACGCCGCCGGGGAGGTGCGCGCGGACGACGCTCTCGTCGTCCGGCTTGACGATGGCGGAGCCCTCGGCGGCCAGGCGCCCGTCCGCGTCGACGGCCACGACGGCGTCCCGCGCGAGGTCGACGTAGGAGAAGCCCAACGACATCGCCACCTCCTCGCGGGAGGCGCGATGGTCCGGGTGGTCGGCGTCCGCGATGAGGCCGTCGAGCTCGACCAGCGCGTCGACGTCGTCGGGCGTCGTCGCCCGCCAGGTGATCCCCTCCGGCCCCTCGGGGAGCGGGATCGGCGCGGTGGAGGGGAGGTCGTCCGGCGTGGTCGCGGTGCGGTCGGTCATGGCCCCAGGCTACCGGGGCCCGCCTCGACCCCTCCCGGGCGGCGGCGCACCTGCGCGGCAGGGGCACCGCCCGCACAGCGCCTCCCGGCCCCGGGCGCACGAGAGCCCCCATCGCGCAGGGCGGCGGGGGCTCTCGGGGTGGTGCGACGGGCGGTCCTACTTGTCGGACTTCTCCGCGGCGTCGGCCTCGACCTCGGCGGCGGCCTCGTCGGTCGTCTCCGCGGGCGTGGCGTCGGTGTGCTCGACGGCGTCGGTCTCCTCGACGGGCACCTCGGCGGCGGACTCCTCGGTCTCCGCCTCGGCGACCGGGGCCGCAGCGGCCGGAGCCGTCGTGGTCGCGGTGCGCGAGGAGCGGACCTTCGGGGTCACGGGCTCGAGCACGAGCTCGATCTGCACCATGGGGGCGTTGTCGCCCTTGCGGAAGCCGAGCTTGGTGATGCGGGTGTAGCCGCCCTCGCGCTCGGCGACGAGCGGCGCGATCTCCGTGAAGAGCTCGTGGACGACGCTCTTCGAGGGGATGATCCCCATGACGCGGCGGCGGGCGTGCAGGTCGCCGCGCTTGGCGAACGTCACGAGGCGCTCGGCCACGGGACGCAGGCGCTTGGCCTTCGTCTCGGTCGTCTTGATGGACTTGTGCTCGAACAGGCTCTGTGCCAGGTTCGCGAGCATGAGGCGCTCGTGCGCCGGTCCGCCTCCGAGGCGGGGACCCTTGGTGGGCTTGGGCATGGTCTTGTCTCCGTAGTGGTCGAAAGAAGTCGGGCCGAGGCCGGACGGGTCAGTTGGTGGTGGTCTCGTCCTCGTCGTAGCTGTAGTAGTGCGCGCCGTCGAAGCCGGGGACGGCGTCCTTCAGCGACAGACCCAGCTCGACCAGCTTGTCCTTGACCTCATCCACCGACTTCTGACCGAAGTTGCGGATGTTCATGAGCTGCGTCTCCGAGAGGGCGACGAGCTCGCTGACGTTGTTGATGCCCTCGCGCTTGAGGCAGTTGTACGACCGCACCGAGAGGTCGAGGTCCTCGATGGGCATCGACAGCTCGGAGCTGAGGACGGCGTCGACCGGCGCGGGGCCGATCTCGATGCCCTCTGCGGCCGAGTTGAGCTCGCGCGCCAGGCCGAACAGCTCGGTGAGCGTGCGACCGGCCGACGCGATGGCGTCGCGCGGCGTGATGGCCGACTTGGTCTCGACATCGACCACGAGGCGGTCGAAGTCGGTGCGCTCGCCGGCACGGGTGGCCTCGACGCGGTAGGTGACCTTGAGCACGGGCGAGTAGATCGAGTCGACCGGGATCTGGCCGGCCTCGCTGAACTCGCTGCGGTTCTGGGTCGCCGAGACGTAGCCGCGGCCGCGCTCGATCGTCAGCTCGAGCTCGAACTTCGCCTTCTCGTTGAGCGTGGCGATGACGAGCTCGGGGTTGTGGATCTCGACGCCCGCCGGAGCGGAGATGTCGGCGGCCGTGACCTGGCCCGCACCCTGCTTGCGCAGGTACGCGGTGATCGGCTCGTCGTGCTCGCTCGAGACGACGAGGCCCTTGATGTTGAGGATGATCTCGGTCACGTCCTCCTTCACGCCGGGGACGGTGCTGAACTCGTGCAGCACGCCGTCGATCCGGATGCTGGTGACGGCCGCGCCGGGGATGGACGAGAGGAGGGTGCGGCGGAGCGAGTTGCCGAGCGTGTAGCCGAAGCCGGGCTCGAGCGGCTCGATGACGAACCGCGAGCGGAACTCCGAGATCTGCTCCTCGGTGAGGGTGGGGCGCTGCGCAATGAGCACTGTGTTGTTTCCTTTCGGCGAGGCGTCCGCTATATGACACCTGCGATGCCCCCCGGATGGCGGTCCGGGCGGGTGGTGGATTGGTCGAACGGACACACGGCGGATCGGCCGACGCCGTCCCCTCCTGACGGAGCGGGACGGCAGCGGCCGATCAGCGCGAGCTAGACGCGGCGGCGCTTGGGCGGGCGGCAGCCGTTGTGCGCCTGCGGGGTGACGTCGTTGATCGATCCCACCTCGAGGCCGGCGGCCTGGAGCGAGCGGATCGCGGTCTCGCGGCCGGAGCCGGGTCCCTTGACGAACACGTCGACCTTCTTCATGCCGTGCTCCTGCGCCTGGCGGGCGGCCGACTCGGCGGCGAGCTGCGCGGCGAACGGCGTGGACTTGCGCGAGCCGTTGTAGCCGACGACGCCCGAGGACGCCCAGCTGATGACGGCGCCGGTGGGGTCCGTGATCGAGACGATGGTGTTGTTGAAGGTGCTCTTGATGTGGGCCTGGCCCACGGCGATGTTCTTCTTGTCCTTGCGGCGCGGCTTGCGAACGGCCGACTTGGGTGCTGCCATGGAATTCTCCTGTGTCTACGGGTGGCGAGGCGCGGGCCGGAGGCCTAGCGCGCCTTCTTCTTGCCGGCTACGGTGCGCTTCGGGCCCTTGCGGGTGCGAGCGTTGGTCTTCGTGCGCTGCCCGTGGACAGGGAGGCCGCGGCGGTGGCGGATGCCCTCGTAGCTGCCGATCTCGACCTTGCGGCGGATGTCGGCGGCCACCTCGCGGCGGAGGTCGCCCTCCACCTTGAAGTTCCCGTCGATGTAGTCGCGCAGGGCGATGAGCTGGTCGTCGCTCAGGTCCTTGACGCGGATGTTCTTGTCGATGCCGGTGTCCTCGAGGGTCTTGACGCTCGAGGTGCGGCCGACGCCGTAGATGTACGTGAGTGCGATCTCGACGCGCTTGTCGCGCGGGAGGTCGACGCCTGCTAGACGTGCCATTGAGGCTTCTCCTGGTGATGATGTGGAGGTCTGCAGCAGAGCCTGTGCATCGGCCTCCGACCGATGGTGTCCCCCGGACCCTCGCGGGTCCCGGCTTCCGGCGCTGCTGTCGTTCTACGTGGGGTGGTGCGGGTGGTGCCGTGCGGTGGTGCTGACTAGCCCTGGCGCTGCTTGTGGCGCGGGTTCTCGCAGATGACCATCACGCGTCCGTTGCGTCGGATGACCTTGCACTTCTCGCAGATCCTCTTGACGCTGGGGTTGACCTTCATGATGCTTCCTTGCTTTCGGTTCTCGCTGGCCTCGTGCCGCCGCGGATGCGGGGCCGTTCCTTGTGCAGCAGGCCTACTTGTAGCGGTAGACGATCCGGCCGCGGGTGAGGTCGTACGGGCTCAGCTCCACGATCACGCGGTCCTCGGGGAGGATGCGGATGTAGTGCTGACGCATCTTGCCCGAGATGTGGGCGAGGACCTTGTGCCCGTTGCTCAGCTCAACGCGGAACATCGCGTTCGGCAGAGCTTCGACAACTCCGCCTTCGATCTCGATGACGCCGTCTTTCTTGGCCATATACTCACTGTCGCTAGAGGTGGTGTCTGCTGTTCGTGCGGATGCGCATCATGGTGAGGCGCAGGTGCGGGCGGCACGCCGGGACGGCGGCCGAGCACCAAGGGTCGAGAGTACGGCATCCCCGGGCGTGTCGCAATTCTCCCCGCGTGTCGCGGCCGGATCCGCGGATCCTGCGCTAGCGCAACGCGCGGACGGGCCGGACGGTCGCCCGCCCGGCCCGTCCGGCACCGCTACTCCGCGCGGTGGCGCGGCGCGCGGCGCCGGTCGGCCTGGACCGCGTCGACGACGGCGACGAGGTCGGCGGTCAGCGGGTGCCCGTCGTCGAGCCCCGTGACGCGGCGGACGAGGTCGGCCGCGGTGTCCGTCGCCAGGAGCTCCTGCAGCTCGAGCGCCTGCGGGTCCGCCGCGGGATCGAAGCGGAGCGCCTGCCCCATGGCGCGCACGAGCGCGTCGTGCGGGAGCCCGCGCTCGGCGAGCTGCGACGCGGGTCCCACGAAGCGCTCCTCGCGGGAGAGCTTCCGCAGCGGCTGGCGGCCGACGCGCTCGACCGTGTCCGCGAGCGCGGCGTTCGCGAAGCGGGCGAGGTTCTTCTCCCGGTAGGCGGCCTGCTCGGCCTCGTCGAGCCCGTGCTTGGCCACGAGCAGCGCGCTCGTCTCCTCGAGCACCTGCCGCACCTCCTCGGCCACCTCGGGGATCGCCATGGCGTCCGACTGGCTCACGGCGCCGCGGGCGTACCCGTGGTAGGCGACCGTGGCGTGGCCGGTGTTGACCGTGAAGAGCTTCCGCTCGATGTAGGGGGCGAGGTCGTCGACGAACGTGGCGCCGGCGATCTCGGGCACGGCGTCGCCGAACGGGCCGCGCTCCACCACCCACTCGGAGAAGTCCTCGACGGTGACGTCGAGGCCGGCGGCAGGATCCTGGTTCGGGACGATGCGGTCGACGGCCGTGTTGGCGAACACCGCGCGGTCGAGCGCGGCGGCGTCGTCGCCGAGCGCCGTCCGGATCTCGTCGCGGAGGGTGTCCGTGGCGTTGATCGCGTTCTCGCACGCCATGACGGCGACGGGGGCGAGGTCGGCGGAGCGCGCCCGGAGGCCCGAGGCGATGGCGGGGGCGACGAAGCGGAGGATCGCCGGGCCCACCGCGGTGGTCACGACGTCGGCCGTCGCGATCTCCGCGATGAGGGCCTCGCCGTCGACCGCGCTGTCGATCGCCCGGAAGCCGGTGACCGTCCAGTCGCGGGCGTGCGGCCCGACCTCGGTGACCCGGTACGAGTCGGCGGAGGCCAGGTGCCCGATGAGCTCGGCGTTGACGTCGGCGAACACGACCTCGTAGCCGGCCTCGTGCAGGATCAGCCCGACGAAGCCCCGGCCGATGTTGCCGGCGCCGAAGTGGACGGCCTTCACGCCTCGTTCACCTCGGCCAGGAGCGCGTACAGCTCCTCCGCGGTGGGGGCGTCGAGGAGCTTCCGCACCTCGTCGTCGTCGCTGAAGATGATCGCGATCTTGCTGAGGATCTCGAGGTGGCCGTTGTCCTTGCCGGCGATGCCGACGACGAAGCGGACCTCGTTGCCCGCCCAGTCGATCGGGGCGTCGTAGCGCACGAACGACAGCGCGGAGTCGAGGATCGTGTCCTTGCCCTCGTTGGTGCCGTGCGGGATGGCCAGGAGGTTGCCCATGTACGTCGAGACGCTCTTCTCGCGCTCGAGCATGAACCCCTGGTACTCGGGGGTGACGGCACCCGCGGCGACGAGGATGCCCGCCGCCTCGGCGATGGCCTCCTCCACGCTGGACGCGGTGCCGCCGACGCGGATCTGGGCGGGTTCGAGGACGTTCGACATGATGCTCCTGACTTGGTGCGTGGCTGGTGCGAGGCTACCGGGGCCCGGTCGGTGTCGACCGGGCCCCGGAGGCCTCGCGCGTGCGGTGGTGCGGGTCCGCCGTGGGGCGGAGCGGGATCAGCTGTCCGAGCGCTGCTTCTGGACCAGCTCCACGATCTCGTCGTAGCGCGGCGAGTTCATGAAGTTGTCGACGGAGACGTGCTCCGAGGACGGGCTCTTCTGGCGGGCGCGGTCGGTGAGCTCGCGCTGCGTGATCACGAGGTCGGCCGTGCCGTCGAGGGCGGCGATGGCCTTGTTGACGACCGTGACGTCGGTGACGCCGGCCTTCTTCATCTTGTTGCGGAGGACCGATGCGCCCATGGCGGAGGAGCCCATGCCGGCGTCGCAGGCGAACACGATGTCCTGGATGCGGGTGGCCGTGGCCGTGCCGCCGTCCGTCGCGGCCGCGCCGTCGGCGAGGCCGCCGACCGTGCCCGCGGTGCCCGTCTCGGCGCCGAGGCCCGTGAGGATGCTCGACTCCTTGCCCTTGTTGGCCTGCGTCGCGGCGACCGCGGCGCCGAAGTCGCCGGAGCCCTTCTTGCCGGTGCGGAGGATGACCGCGGCGACGACGAAGGTGACGGCGGCCGAGATCAGCACGGAGAGGATCACGCCGGGGAAGCTGTTGCGCTCGGTCTGGCCGAGCACGGCGAGGATGCTGCCGGGCGAGGCCGGGCCGCGGAGGCCGGAGCCGAACGCGACGTTGGTCGCCACGCCCGAGGCGCCACCCGCGATGACCGCGAGGAACAGCAGGGGCTTGGAGAGCACGTACGGGAAGTAGATCTCGTGGATGCCGCCGACGAACTGGATGAGGATCGCGCCGGGGGCGGTGGAGCGCGCCGCGCCCGCGCCGAAGATCGCGAAGGCGAGGAGCACGCCGAAGCCGGGGCCGGGGTTCGCCTCGAGCAGGAACAGGACGCTCTTGCCGTTCTCCAGCGCCTCGGTGGTGCCGAGCGGCGTGAGGATGCCCTGGTTGATGGCGTTGTTGAGGAAGAGGACCTTGGCGGGCTCGATCACGATGCTCGTGAGGGGCAGGAGGCCGTTGTCGACGAGGAAGCCGACGCCGCCGCCGAGGACCGACGTGATGCCGCGGATCACCGGCGTGAGCAGGTAGTACGCGCCGATCGCGAAGACCGCGCCCAGGATCCCCGCGGAGAAGTTGTTGACGAGCATCTCGAAGCCGGGGCGGATCCTGTCGATCCACAGGCGCTCGATGACCTTCAGCAGGTACGCCGCGAGCGGGCCCGTGATCATGGCGCCGAGGAACATCGGGCTGCCGCCGTCGAAGTACGGCTCGCCGACCGTGCCGACGATGACGCCCATCGTGGCGATGGTCGCCACCACGCCGCCGCGCGCGTCGTAGACCATGCGGCCGCCGGTGTTCGCGATGAGGAGCGGGAGGAGGAAGTACAGGACCGGAGCGATGAGCTGGGCGATGTCCGCGTTCGGCAGGTAGCCGTCCGGGATGAACAGGGCCGTGAGCAGGCCCCAGGCGATGAACGCCGCGATGTTGGGCATGATCATGCCGCTGAGGAACGTGCCGAACTTCTGCACGCCGGTGCGCACGGAGCGTCCCGTGCTGCGGGTGGGTGACGTCGTCGTCATGGGGGTGGTGCTCCTGTCGTGGTGGTGGCGGGCCTGCTGCGGCCCGCCGTGCTGCGGATGGGGGTGATCGCTCGTGGTGCGGTGGAGGGGGTCGGTGGTGCGGGTCAGACGGGGGCGGGCGCCGACGCCGCGGTGACCGCGGCGCGCGCCTCGACGGCGCTGTCGGCGGCGAGGGCGACGGCGGCGAGCGCCTCCGCCTCCCCGCGCGTGTGGAGGGCGAGCTCGGCGCGCACGTCGGCGAGCGCCGCCGGCGACATCGAGAGGCTGGTGGCGCCGAGGCCGACGAGCACGACGGCGAGCAGCGGATCGGCCGCCGCCTCGCCGCAGATGCCCACCGGCTTGCCGAGCGCGCGCCCCGCGGCGCCGACCTCCTGCACGAGGCGGAGGACGGCGGGGTGCCACGGGTCCTGGAACGCGGCCACGGATCCCAGCAGCCGGTCGGCCGCGAGCGTGTACTGCGTGAGGTCGTTGGTGCCGATGCTCGCGAAGTCGGCCACGCCGAGGATCCGGTCGGCGAGGAGCGCGGAGGACGGGACCTCCACCATCACGCCGACGGTCCGGAGGCCGAGCTCCCGGCCGAGGGCGCTGAAGTACCGCGCCTCCTCCACCGTGGAGACCATGGGAGCCATGACCCACAGGTCCGCCTCGGTGGCGGCGTCGGCCCGGGCGAGCGCCGTGAGCTGGTCGCGGAGGATCTGCTCGTTGGCGCGGAGCGCGCGGAGGCCGCGGAGGCCGAGCGCCGGGTTCTCCTCGGCCGCGTCGTTGAGGAAGCTGAGGGGCTTGTCGGCACCGGCGTCGAGGGCGCGCACGACGACCTTCTGCCCCGGGAACGCCTCGAGCAGCCGGGTGTAGTGCGCCTCCTGCTCCTCGACGGTCGGCGCGCTCGTAGCGTCGAGGAAGAGGAACTCGGTGCGGAAGAGGCCGACGCCCTCGGCGCCCTTCTCGACCGCGTCGGCCGCGCCGTCGGCGGAGCCGAGGTTCGCCAGCAGCGGGACCGCGGTGCCGTCGGAGAGTGCGCCCGGGCCGGTGGGCACGGCGACCTGCGCGCGACGGGCCGCGATGGCGTCGCGCGCCGCGGACTCCTCCTCCGCCGTGGGGTCGACGGTGACGGCGCCCGTGAGCGCGTCGACCACGACGGTCTCCCCGTCGGCGAGGTCCGCGGCGGCGGCCACGCCGACGACCGCGACGATGGCCTTCTCGCGGGCGAGGATCGCCGTGTGCGAGGTCGGTCCGCCGTCGGTCGTGATGAGCGCGAGGACCTTGTCGAGGTCGAGGAGCGCGGTGTCGGCGGGCGCGAGGTCGCGGGCCACCAGCACGAACGCGTGGTCGGGATCCGGCACACCCGGTGCGGCGACGCCCTGCAGGTGCGCGACGACGCGCTGCGAGACGTCGTCGAGGTCGGTGGCGCGCTCCCCCATGTAGCCGCCCATGCTGAGGAGCAGGTCGCGGAAGCCCGCGAAGGCCTCGTGCACGGCGCGCTCGGCGGTGCGGCCGTTCGCGAGGCGCGCGGTGACGTCGTCGACGAGCGTCGGGTCCTCCGCCATGAAGGCCTGCGCCTCGAGCACGTCCTTGGCGGCGCCGCCGGCCTTCTCCCCGCGGATGCGGATGTCGGCGGCGACGGCGGCGAGCGACGCGCTCACGCGGATCCGCTCCTCGTCGGGGGTGAGGGCGCTCGCGGTGTCGGCGGGCTCGGGGAGCGGGTCGGGCATCCGGATGACCGGTCCGACGGCGGACCCCCGGCCGATGCCGATCCCCTGCAGGGTGCGGGAGCTCATGCCGCGTCCAGGTCGGACTCGAGGAGCGTGGCGAGGTCGGTGACGACCTGCTCCGCGTTCTCGCCCTCGGCCGAGACGACGACCTCGTCGCCCGTGTCGACGCCGAGGGAGATGACGCCGAGGATGCTCGCGGCGTTGACGCTGCGGTCGCCCTTGGCGAGCTGCACGGGGATACCGGCCTTCGCGGCCGCCTGCGTGAACAGCGAGGCGGGGCGGGCGTGCAGCCCGTGCGACGAGGCGATGGTGACGGTGCGTTCTGCCATGGTGGCTCCTTCGGTCGGCCCCGTCGTCGGGGCCCTGGTGGGCGGTCGTCGTGCGGTGGTGCGGTGGTGCGGTCGTGCGGGGTCGGCGCGGGCGCCGGGGGTCAGGGGGCCGGGAGCGATCCTCCGGCGGGTCGGCCGTGGACGCCGGAGGGCCGGCGCAGCGAGCGCGCCCCCGTCCGCATCGCGGCGAGCGCCCGGTCGAGGGCCGCGCGGGCCCCCTCCGGACGTGAGGCGTCCGCATCGAGGAGGACGGCGGTCGCGCCCTCGTCGGCCGCGGCGGCGCGCACTGCCTCGAGGCGGTCGGCGAGGTGGGCGCCGAGGAGGACGACGTCCATGCCCGCGGCATCGATCCGGACCTGCGCGAGGGATCCGGCGACCGCCTCGATCTCGAGCCCGTCGGCCTCCGCGAGGGTGCGCAGGCGCTGGGCGAGGAAGGTGCTGGATGCGCCGGAGCCGCAGACGACGAGGATCCTCCCGGTCATGCTGTGCCTCCTCGCGTCGTCGCTGGTCGTCCCATGGTGCTCCGGCGGCACGGTACCCGACCAGCAGGATCGTTTCCGCGGGGTAGGAAGACCGCCTCCGGGCCCGCGGCGGACGGCATGGGCGGCGGGTGCGGATGGTTGACTCAGGGGGACGGACGCGCACCGGCCCTCGGGCCGCATCGCGTCCCGCCCCCGAGGGAGACGACATGCTGAGCGAGAACCACGAGAGGCTGCTGGACTACCTGTCCACCGCCGACCGCTGGGTCGAGGCCGGCGAGCTCGCGGACCGCCTCGGGGTCACGACGCGAAGCGTCCGCAACTACGTCACCGCCGTCCGGGAGCGCTCCTCCGTCGCGATCGCCTCCTCCCCCGACGGCTACCGCATCGATGCCGCGAGCTACGCCCGCCACCTCGGTGCCCGCCCGAGCGCCGACCCGCAGGGCACGCCGCGCGACCGGCTGCACGCGCTCGTCCGCCGGCTCGGCGACGCGCCCGACGGGCTCGACGTCTTCGCGCTCGCCGGCGAGCTGCACGTGAGCGAGTCCACGGTCGAGGCGGACCTCCGCAAGGTGCGCGCGCTCGTCGAGGACGCCGGCCTCGCGCTCCGCCGCACCGGGTCCACCGCCGTCCTCGAGGGGTCCGAGCGCGACTTCCGTCGCCTCCTGTCGCGGATGTTCCGGGACGAGAGCGCGCAGGGCTTCCTGCCGCTGGAGTCGGTGCAGCGCGAGTTCGCGTCGGACTCGCTGCGCGCGTTCAAGACGGACCTCATCCGCGAGCTCACCGAGGGCGGCTTCTTCGTCAACGAGTACGGGGTCGACAACGTGCTGCTGCACGTCGCCATCGCGGTCGACCGCCTGACGCGGTCGCCGCGGCGGGAGGGAATCGAGGCGGACGCGACCGCCGACGAGCGGGCGGACGACACCCGGGCAGCGTCGCGCGCCGATGCCGCCGCCCTCGAAGCGGGCGACGCGCACTATGCCGCGGGCGACGCGCACGATGCCGCGGACGACACCGACCCCGGCAACGCGGATCCGGAGGGCCCGTCCGAGGACCGCACCGCGCTCGCGATCCGCACGGTGCTCGCCCGCCTGCTCGCCGCGCACTTCGACGTGCCGGTGCCTGTGGGCGATGTCGCCTACCTCGCGCTCCTCGTCCGCACCCGCGTCGTCACGCCCGGCAACGAGCAGTCCCTCGCCACCGTGATGCGCGAGCACGTGGTCGAGAGCGACCTCGACGTGGTGCGCGCGATCGTGCGCCGCGTCAAGCAGGAGTACCTGGTCGACCTCGAGGACGAGGACTTCACCGTCCGCTTCTCCCTGCACCTCGGCAACCTCGTGGCCCGCGCCGCCGACCGCTCCTTCTCACGGAACCCGCTGGCACGGTCGATCAAGACGTCGTACCCCATGACGTACGAGATCGCCGTCTTCATCGCGAGCGAGGTGCAGCGCCGCCGCGGCATCGCCATCAACGACGACGAGATCGCGTACATCGCCCTGCACGTGGGCTCGCACCGGGAGCGCGTCGCCCGGCGCGACGACCGGGTCGCGTGCGCGCTCGTGTGCCCCAACTACTACGACCTGCACCAGATCATGCGGCAGCGCATCGAGCAGGCGCTCGGGGCCGACATCAGCGTCGACGCCGTGGTCACGCGCACGGACGTGGACGCCGACGCCCTGGGCGTGCAGCTCGTGATCGACGCCACCGGGGCCCGCCCGCCCGCCGACAACGTCGTGGTGGTCCAGCCCCTGCCGACGCCGGACGACATCGAGGCGATCCGCCGGGCCGTCGCCCGCGTGCGCCGGCACGCGCGTCGGAGCGCCATGAAGCACGACCTGCTGCGGTTCCTCGACGAGTCGCTGTTCTTCCGCGACCTGCACGCCCCGGACGAGGAGTCGATGATCCGGCTCCTCGGTCAGCGCATGGTCGAGCAGGGCATCATCGAGCCCGAGTACATCGAGGGCGCCATCGAGCGCGAGCGGCTTTCGTCGACCGCGTTCACGGACACGCTCGCGGTGCCGCACTCGCTCGCCATGACCGCGCACCGCACCGCGATCGCCATCGTGGTGAACGACGAGGCCATGCAGTGGGGCGGCAACCGGGTGCACGTCGTCGCGCTGGTGGCGTTCAGCGCGAGCGGCCGCACGAGCTTCCAGCACGTGTTCGACCAGTTCGTGGAGGTCTTCTCCGACCACCGCGACGTGCAGTCGATCATGCGGGCGTCGGGTTCGCACGGCTCCTTCATCGAGGAGCTCGTGCACGTCATGGACACCTAGGCCGGCGTCGGCCCGCCCTGCGCGCTCAGGGCGCGACGGGGGTGACGCCGAGCGGCACGAGACGCGACGCCCCGCCGTCCGCGAGCGTGAGCACCCAGATGCCGCGCGCGTGCACCGCGACCGAGTGCTCCCAGTGCGACGCCATGCTGCCGTCGACGGTGGCGACGGTCCAGTCGTCGTCGAGCACGCGCGTCTCCGCCTCGCCGTCGGTGATCATCGGCTCGATCGCGACGACCAGTCCGGGCTTCACGGCGGGGCCCCTGCCGCGCACGCGGTAGTTGAACACCGGCGGGTCCTCGTGCATGCTCCGGCCGATGCCGTGCCCGGTGTAGTCCATGACGATACCGAACGCTCCGGCGGCCTCGACGCTCTCCTCGACCGCCTCCCCCACCTCGTTGAGGTGGGACGCGGTCGCGAGCCGGGCGATGCCGGCCCACAGGGAGTCCTCCGTGACGCGGGACAGGCGCTCCCGGGCCTCCACCACGTCCGGGCGGGCGGGATCCGGCACGACGACCGTCATCGCCGAGTCGCCGTTCCACCCGTCGATCTCCGCGCCGCTGTCGACCGACACGATGTCGCCCGGCTGCAGCACGCGGTCGCCGGGGATCCCGTGGACGACCTCGTCGTTCACGGACACGCAGACGGTGTGCCGGTAGCCCGGGACCAGCTGGAAGTTGGAGTGCCCGCCGAGGGCGCGGATGGCGGCGTCCGCCGCCGCATCCAGCTCGCCCGTGGTCACGCCCGGGGCGATGAGCCCGCGGACGGCGTCGATGGACGCGGCGGTCGCGAGCCCGGGTGCCACCATGCGGCGGATCTCGTCCGGCGTCTTGTAGATCCCGGGGGTCCGGCGGAGCGCGCCCACGGCCTACGCGCGGCCGGCGTCGGAGACGGGACGGACGCCGCGACCGGCGAGGGCCTCACGGACGCGCTGGGCGACCTCGTCGACCTCGCCGAGGCCGTCGACCTCGAGGAGCAGGCCGCGATCGCGGTACACCGCGATGAGGGGGCTCGTCTCACGGACGTAGACCTCCTGGCGGTGCCGGATCTCGTCCTCGCCGTCGTCGGCGCGGCCCTGCTCGGCCGCGCGCCGGGTGAGGCGGGCCACGACCTCCTCCTCGTCGGCGACGAGCTGGATGACGGCGTCGAGCTCCTGGCCCCAGCCCTGCAGCAGCTCCTCCAGGTACGCGACCTGGTCGAGCGTGCGGGGGTAGCCGTCGAGCAGGAAGCCCGCCTGGGCGTCGTCCTCCTGGAGCCTGGCCGTGATGAGGCGGTTGGTGAGCTCGTCGGGCACGTAGTCGCCCGCGTCCACCAGAGCCTGGACCTGCTGACCGAGCTCGGTCCGGTCCTTGATGTTCTGGCGGAAGATGTCGCCGGTGGACACGTCCGGGATGCCGAACTCGTCCGAGATGCGCGTCGCCTGCGTGCCCTTGCCCGCACCGGGAGGGCCGACGATCAGGAGGCGGGTCACTTGAGCAGCCCCTCGTAGTGGCGCTGCTGCAGCTGCGAGTCGATCTGCTTCACCGTCTCGAGGCCGACGCCGACGACGATCAGGATGCTCGCGCCGCCGAACGGGAAGTTCTGGTTGGCGCCGACGAGCGACAGGGCGATGAGCGGCAGGAGCGCGATGAGGCCGAGGTACAACGAGCCCGGGAGCGTGATGCGCGTGAGCACGTAGTCGAGGTACTCGGCGGTGGGGCGGCCCGCGCGGATGCCGGGGATGAAGCCGCCGTACTTCTTCATGTTGTCCGCGACCTCCTCCGGGTTGAAGGTGATGGCGACGTAGAAGTACGTGAAGCCGACGATGAGCAGGAAGTACATCGCCATGTAGAGCGGGTGGTCGCCCGTGGTGAGGTTGTCGGTGATCCACTGCACCCACGGCGCCGGCGCCTCGCCGACGGCGGGCTGGTTGAACTGCGCCACCAGCGCGGGGAGGTACAGCAGCGACGAGGCGAAGATGACGGGCACGACGCCGGCCATGTTGACCTTGATGGGGATGTAGGTGTTGTTGCCGCCGTAGGTGCGGCGGCCGACCATGCGCTTGGCGTACTGGACCGGGACGCGGCGCTGCGACTGCTCGACGTAGACGACCGCGGCCACGACGAGCAGCCCGACGGCGATCACCAGGAGGAAGACCTCCCAGCCGCGGCTCTGCTGGATGGCGAGGAGCGAGGTCGGGAAGGCGGCGGCGACCGAGGTGAAGATGAGGAGCGACATGCCGTTGCCGATGCCGCGCTCGGTGATGAGCTCGCCCATCCACATGATGAGGCCGGTGCCGGCGGTCATGGTGATGACCATCAGCATGATGGCGTACCAGGCGTCGTTCGTCACGAGCTGCGTGCAGGCGCTGACGTTGGTCTGCCCGAACAGGGCGCCGCTCCGCGCGACGGTGATGAGCGTCGTGGACTGGAGGACCGCGAGGGCGATCGTGAGGTAGCGCGTGTACTGCGTGAGCTTGGCCTGGCCGGACTGGCCCTCCTTGTAGAGGGTGTCGAAGTGCGGGATGACCACGCGGAGCAGCTGGACGATGATCGACGCCGTGATGTACGGCATGATGCCCAGCGCGAAGATGGAGAGCTTCAGCAGCGCACCGCCGCTGAAGAGGTTGACGAGCTCGTAGAGGCCCGAGGTGCCCTGGTTCGCCGCGAGGCACGACTGCACGTTGGCGAAGTCGACGAACGGCGCCGGGATGAAGGATCCCAGGCGGAAGAGGGCGATGATGCCCAGCGTGAAGCCGATCTTGCGACGCAGATCGGGGGTGCGGAAGATCCTGACGACGGCGCTCAACACGGAGGGTGTCCTGCTTTCTGTGGGAGGTCCGCCGCGAGGCGGGGGTCGGGCCGACCCGATGCGGCCCCAGGTGCTCGGAGGGGCGGCCGGTTTCCCGACCGCCCCTCCGTTGCGTCCTGCAGTGCTACTTGACGGAGCCGCCTGCTGCGACGATCTTCTCCGCAGCGGAGCCGGAGACCTTGTCGACAGCAACCGTCAGCTTAACCGAGATGTCGCCGTCCCCGAGGACCTTGACCTTCTCGTTCTTGCGCACGGCACCCTTGGCGACCAGGTCGCTCGTGGTGACGTCGCCGCCGTCGGGGTAGAGCACGGCGAGCTTCTCCAGGTTCACGACCTGGTACTCGACGCGGAACGGGTCTCGAACCCGCGGAGCTTCGGGGTGCGCATGTGCAGCGGCATCTGCCCACCCTCGAAGCCGACGCGGACCGTGTAGCGGGCCTTCGTGCCCTTGGTGCCACGACCCGCGGTCTTGCCCTTCGAGCCCTCACCGCGGCCGACACGCTGGCGTGCCTTCTTGGCCCCGGCGGCGGGACGGAGGTGGTGGACCTTGAGGACCTGCTCGCGCTTGACCGTCTCCGTCGCGGCGACCGTGGTCGTCTCGGCGGATGCGGCCGCGGCGGCGGGGGCCTTCGCGGTCTTCTTGGGTGCGGCCTTGGGCGCCTTCACGGGCGCCGCCTCGGCCGACTCGTTCTTCTCAGCCATCAGTCGATCTCCTCCACCTTCACCAGGTGCGCGACGGTGTTGACGTAGCCGCGGTTCTGGGCGTTGTCCTCTCGGACCACCACGGCACCGATGCGACGGAGCCCGAGGCTCCGCAGGGTGTCGCGCTGGTTCTGCTTCTCGCTGATCTTGGACTTGATCTGCGTCACTCGGAGCTGAGCCATCAGACACCTGCCTTCGCGTCGGCCTCGGCACGCTGGGCGCGGAGGATGCGGGCCGGGACGACCTGCTCGAGCTCGAGCCCACGACGGGCGGCGACGGCGCGCGGCTCCTCGAGCTGCTCGAGCGCCTCCACGGTGGCGTGCACGATGTTGATCGTGTTCGACGAGCCGAGCGACTTGCTCAGGACGTCGTGGATGCCGGCGCACTCCAGGACCGCGCGGACGGGGCCACCGGCGATGACGCCGGTACCCGCGGACGCGGGACGCAGGAGGACGACTCCGGCGGAGGCCTCACCCTGCACGGCGTGCGGGATGGTCAGGCCGATGCGGGGGACGCGGAAGAAGTTCTTCTTCGCCTCCTCGACGCCCTTGGAGATGGCGGTCGGGACCTCGCGGGCCTTGCCGTAGCCGACGCCCACCAATCCGTTGCCGTCACCGACGATCACGAGCGCGGTGAAGCTGAAGCGACGACCGCCCTTGACGACCTTGGACACGCGGTTGATGGTGACGACGCGCTCCAGGAACTGGCTCTTGTCGGCATCACGGCCACCGCGGCTGTCACGGCCGCCCTGGTTCCGGTCACGCCCGCCACGACGGCCCTCACGGCCCTCGTTCTGCGCGGGTGCGGTGGACGCCGCGGTCTCGACGGGCGTCTCCGCCACGGCCACGACCTCGGGCTCCTTGTTGTTGTTCTCGGCTGCGCTCACAGGCTCAGACCACCCTCTCGAGCTCCTTCGGCGATGGCCGCGACGCGTCCTGCGTAGCGGTTGCCACCACGATCGAATACGACGCTCTCCACGCCGGCCGCCTTGGCGCGCTCGGCGACGAGCTCGCCGACCTTGCGCGACTTGGCGGTCTTGTCGCCGTCGAACGCGCGCATGTCGGCCTCGAGGGTCGATGCGGACGCGACGGTGTGACCACGGCTGTCATCGACGACCTGCACGAAGACGTGGCGGGCCGAACGGGTGACGACCAGGCGCGGACGCAGCTCGGTGCCCTCGACCTTCTTGCGCAGGCGTGCGTGCCTGCGGCCGCGGGCGGCGGACTTGCTTTTTCCTCTAACTCCGAGAGCCATGATCACTTACCACTCTTTCCGGCCTTGCGGCGAACGTTCTCGCCGGCGTAGCGGACGCCCTTGCCCTTGTAGGGCTCGGGCTTGCGAATCTTGCGGATGTTGGCGGCCGTCTCGCCGACGAGCTGCTTGTCGATGCCGACGACGGTCATCTTGTTGACGCCCTCGACGGTGAAGCTGATGCCCGCGGGCGCCTCGACGTACACCGGGTGGGAGAAGCCGAGCGCGAACTCGACGCCCTTGTCCTTGAGCGCGACGCGGTAACCCGTGCCGACGATCTCGAGGCCCTTGGTGTAGCCGGTGGTGACGCCGACGATCTGGTTGGCGATGAGGCTGCGCGTGAGGCCGTGGAGCGAGCGCGACTCGCGCTCGTCGTCGGGACGGGTGACGAGCACCTGTCCGTCCTGGACCTCGGCGCGGATGGGCTGGGCCACGGTGAGGCTCAGCTCGCCCTTGGGGCCCTTGACCGTGACGACCTGGCCGGCCACGGCGACGTCGACCCCTGCGGGGACGTCGATGGGGAGTCTTCCGATGCGGGACATGTCGTTACCACACGTAGGCGAGGACTTCCCCACCCACGCCCTTCTTCGCAGCCTGGCGGTCCGTGAGGAGCCCCGAGGAGGTGGACAGGATGGCGACCCCGAGGCCACCGAGGACCTGGGGGATCTCCGCGGACTTCGCGTAGACGCGCAATCCGGGCTTGGACACGCGCTTGATGCCCCGGATGGAGCGCTCGCGATCGGGGCCGAACTTGAGGCTGAGCGTCAGCGTCTGGCCGACGCGGGCGTCCGCGACGTCCCAGCCGGCGATGAAGCCCTCGGACTTGAGGATGTCGGCGATGTGCGACTTGAGCTTGGAGTGCGGCATGGAGACCGTGTCGTGGTGCGCGGAGTTCGCGTTCCGGAGTCGGGTCAGCATGTCGGCGACCGGGTCGGTCATTGTCATGACTGGTGGTACCTCTCTCGCCTGGTTTCGTTCATCCGGACACGGATGACGACCTGTGGTGGTGGCGGCGCCGGGCGGAGGTGCCCGGCGCCGATCGTGCGGTGGTGCTGGTCGTGCGGATGGAGCTGCTGGTGCTGGTTACGGCGTGTTCTCGGGGGTCTGGAACGGGAAGCCGAGCGCCTTGAGCAGCGCGCGTCCCTCGTCGTCCGTCCGAGCGGTCGTGACGACCGTGATGTCCATGCCGCGGACCCGGTCGATGCGGTCCTGGTCGATCTCGTGGAACATGGACTGCTCGTTGAGACCGAACGTGTAGTTGCCGTTCCCGTCGAACTGCTTCGGGCTGAGCCCTCGGAAGTCGCGGATGCGGGGCAGGGCGAGGGACAGCAGGCGGTCGAGGAACTCCCACATGCGGTCGCCGCGCAGCGTCACGTGGGTGCCGATGGCCTGGCCCTCACGCAGCTTGAACTGGGCGATCGACTTGCGGGCCTTCGTGACCTGCGGCTTCTGGCCCGTGATCTTGGTGAGGTCGGCGACCGCGCCGTCGATGATCTTGCCGTCACGAGCCGCGTCGCCGACGCCCATGTTCACGACGATCTTCGTGAGCCCGGGCACCTGGTGCACGTTCGTGAAGCCGAGATCAGCGGTCAGCTGGCTGACGATCTCGGTGCGGTACTTCTGCTTCAGGCGCGGGAGCTGCTTCTCCTCGGCCGTGCCAGCGGTTGCGGTGTCGGTCATTGCTAGAGGTCCTTACCTGACTTCTTGGCGTAGCGGACGCGGACGGTCTTGGAGACCCCGTCCTTCTCGACCGTCTCGGTCCGGAAGCCGACTCGCGTGGGCTTCTTGGACTCGGGGTCGACGAGCGCGACGTTGGAGATGTGGATGGGCGCCTCGACGGTCTCGATGCCGCCGGTCTTGGAGCCGCGCTGCGTCTGGCCGACGCGGACGTGCTTCGTGATGAAGTTCACGCCCTCGACGACGACGCGGTTGCGCTCGACCAGGACGGACAGGACCTTGCCCTGCTTGCCCCGGTCGCCGCCCTTGGCCTGCGTGCGACCCGTGATGACCTGCACGAGGTCACCCTTCTTGATGTTCGCCATGACTAAATGACCTCCGGTGCCAGCGAGATGATCTTCATGAACTTCTTGTCCCGGAGCTCGCGGCCCACCGGTCCGAAGATGCGGGTGCCGCGGGGCTCCCCGTTGCTGTTCAGGATGACGGCGGCGTTCTCGTCGAACTTGATGTACGAGCCGTCGGGACGGCGCGTCTCCTTCTTGGTGCGGACGATGACGGCCTTGACGACCTCGCCCTTCTTGACGTTTCCGCCGGGGATCGCGTCCTTGACGGTCGCGACGATGACATCGCCGAGGCCGGCGTAGCGACGACCCGAGCCACCGAGCACGCGGATGGTCAAGATCTCCTTGGCACCCGTGTTGTCCGCGATCTTGAGGCGGGATTCCTGCTGAATCACTGTTGCTCCTTATCCAAGCAGCCGGGGCTACTTGGCCTTCTCGAGGATCTCGACCAGGGCGCCAGCGCTTGGAGGCGCTGAGGGGACGGGTCTCGTTGATCAGGACGAGGTCGCCGATGCCGGCGGAGTTCGCCTCGTCGTGCGCCTTGACCTTGGAGGTGCGGCGGATGACCTTGCCGTACAGCGGGTGCTTCACGCGATCCTCGACCTCGACGACGATGGTCTTGTCCATCTTGTCGCTGGTGACGTAGCCACGACGGGACTTGCGGTAGCCGCGGTCGACCGTCGCGGTGTCAGCCGTGTTCTTCTCTTCGGCGTTCGCCATGATCAAGCCTGCTCAGCCTTCTCGGTGACGGCGGCGTCGTCGGCCTTCGCGGCCTTCTTCGTCGCCTTCTTCTTCTCGGGCTTCTCGGGGACCTCGACGGGGGCGGGCGTGGCACGGATGCCCAGCTCGCGCTCGCGGATGACCGTGTAGATCCGAGCGATGTCGCGCTTGACCGCGCGGAGGCGGCCGTGGCTGTCGAGCTGACCGGTGGCCGACTGGAAGCGCAGGTTGAACAGCTCCTCCTTGGCCTTCTTCAGCTCTTCGACGAGTCGCTCGTCCTCGAAAGTGTCCAGCTCGACGGGGGCGAGCTCCTTGGAACCGATCGCCATTATGCGTCGCCTTCCTCGCGCTTGATGATGCGTGCCTTGAGGGGCAGCTTGTGGATGGCCCGGGTGAGCGCCTCGCGCGCCGTGACGTCGTCGACGCCGGCGAGCTCGAAGAGGACGCGACCCGGCTTGACGTTCGCGACCCACCACTCGGGCGAGCCCTTGCCGGAGCCCATGCGGGTCTCGGCGGGCTTCTTGGTGAGCGGACGGTCGGGGTAGATGTTGATCCACACCTTCCCGCCGCGCTTGACGTGACGCGTCATGGCGATTCGAGCGGACTCGATCTGGCGGTTGGTGACGTAGGCGGGCGTGAGGGCCTGGATGCCGTACTCACCGAACGACACGGTGGTGCCACCGGTCGCGTGGCCGGAACGGCCGGGGTGGTGCTGCTTGCGGTGCTTGACTCGACGGGGGATCAACATGGTTACGCCTCAACTCCTGCTGCGGCGACCGGCGCTGCCTCGGCGGCCGGCGCGGTGCGCGGCGCGTTGGTGCGGCGATCTCCGGTTCGACCGTCGGAACGGTCGTTACGACGCTCGGGGCGCGACGACTTCTGGTTCGCCTGCTCGCGAGCGAGATCCTTGTTGGTGATGTCGCCCTTGTAGACCCAGACCTTCACGCCGATGCGGCCGAAGGAGGTGCGGGCCTCGTAGAAGCCGTAGTCGATGTTCGCGCGGAGGGTGTGCAGCGGCACGCGTCCCTCGCGGTAGAACTCCGAGCGGCTCATCTCGGCGCCGCCGAGGCGGCCCGACACCTGGATGCGGACGCCCTTGGCGCCGGCGCGCTGGGCGCCCTGCAGGCCCTTGCGCATCGCACGGCGGAACGCCACGCGACCCGCGAGCTGCTCGGCGATGCCCTGGGCGACCAGCTGGGCCTCGGCCTCGGGGTTCTTCACCTCGAGGATGTTCAGCTGGATCTGCTTGCCCGTGAGCTTCTCGAGGTCGGCGCGGATGCGCTCGGCCTCGACGCCGCGACGGCCGATGACGATGCCCGGGCGGGCCGTGTAGATGTCCACGCGGACACGGTCACGGGTGCGCTCGATCTCGATGCGCGCCACACCGGCGCGGTCGAGGCTCGTCTTGAGCATGGTGCGGATGCGCACGTCCTCGGCGACGTAGTCGCTGTAACGCTGCCCCTTCTTCGTGCTGTCCGAGAACCAGCGCGACACGTGGTCGGTGGTGATCCCGAGACGGAACCCGTACGGGTTGACCTTCTGTCCCATTACTTGCTCGCCTTCTTCGTGGTCGTCGCCACGTCCGCCTCATCCGGCGTCGCGAGGACGACCGTGATGTGGCTGGTGCGCTTGTTGATACGGAATGCGCGACCCTGTGCGCGCGGCTGGAACCGCTTGAGGGTGGTGCCCTCGTCCACGAACGCCTTGGCGATGTAGAGGTCCTGCTCCGCGAGGAAGCTGTTGGACGCGTCGGCCTTGACCCGCGCGTTCGCCATGGCCGAGGCCACCAGCTTGTAGATCGGCTCGCTCGCGCCCTGCGGCGCGAACTTCAGGATGGCCAGGGCCTCCTCGGCCTGCTTCCCGCGGATCATGTCCACGACGCGACGGGCCTTCTGGGGGGTGACGCGGATGTGACGCACGCGTGCGATCGACTCCACCATTTCTCTCCTCCTTCTCGTCGCCGCGCTAGCGGCGACGACCCTTCTTGTCGTCCTTCACGTGGCCGCGGAAGGTGCGCGTGAGAGCGAACTCGCCGAGCTTGTGGCCCACCATCGACTCGGTGACGAACACCGGGACGTGCTTGCGGCCGTCGTGCACCGCGATGGTGTGACCCAGCATCGCCGGGATGATCATCGAGCGGCGCGACCAGGTCTTGATCACGTTCTTGCTGCTGGCCTCGTTCGCCGAGATCACCTTGCGGAGCAGGTGGTCGTCGACGAAGGGGCCCTTCTTCAGACTGCGTGGCATCTTCTACAACTCCTACTTGCGCTTCTTGCCGGCGTTGCGGCGGCGAACGATGAGCTTGTCGCTGGGCTTGTTGATGTGGCGCGTGCGGCCTTCCTTCTGGCCCCACGGGCTGACCGGGTGGCGTCCACCGGAGGTCTTGCCCTCACCACCACCGTGCGGGTGGTCGACGGGGTTCATCGCGACACCGCGGACGGTCGGGCGGACGCCCTTCCAGCGCATGCGGCCGGCCTTGCCCCAGTTGATGTTCGACTGCTCGGCGTTGCCGACCTCGCCGATGGTCGCGCGGCAGCGCGCATCGACGTTGCGGATCTCGCCGGAGGGCAGGCGCAGCTGGGCGTAGGGGCCGTCCTTCGCCACGAGGCGCACGGAGGCGCCGGCGGAGCGGGCCATCTTCGCGCCGCCGCCGGGGCGGAGCTCGATGGCGTGGATGACGGTACCCGTCGGGATGTTGCGCAGCGGCAGGTTGTTGCCCGGCTTGATGTCGGCCGTGGCACCCGACTCGATCTTGTCGCCCTGCTTCAGCTTGTTCGGCGCGAGGATGTAGCGCTTCGTGCCGTCGATGAAGTGCAGGAGCGCGATGCGCGCCGTGCGGTTGGGGTCGTACTCGATGTGGGCGACGGTCGCGATGACGCCGTCCTTGTCGTTGCGCTTGAAGTCGATCACGCGGTACTGGCGCTTGTGGCCACCACCGATGTGACGGGTCGTGATGCGACCCTGGTTGTTGCGGCCACCGGTCTTGGAGAGCGGGCGGAGCAGCGACTTCTCGGGCGTCGAGCGCGTGATCTCCACGAAGTCGGCGACGGACGAACCGCGACGACCCGGGGTCGTGGGCTTGTACTTGCGAATAGCCATTGGTGTTTTCCTAGTCCCGGTCTCAGCCGACAGTCGTGAAGATGTCGATGGAGCCCGACTTGAGGGAGACGATGGCGCGCTTGGTGTCCTTGCGCTTGCCCATCCCGAACTTGGTCCGGCGGGTCTTGCCCTGCTTGTTGAGCGTGTTGACCGACGCGACCTGCACGCCGAAGATCTTCTCGATCGCGAGCTTGATCTCGGTCTTGTTCGAGCGGGGGTCCACGATGAACGTGTACTTGCCCTGGTCGATCAGGCCGTAGCTCTTCTCGGAGACGACCGGCGCGATGATGATGTCGCGGGGGTCCTTCTGGGTGGCGCTCATGCGGCAACCTCTTCCTTGGCCGTCTTCGACTCGACGAACGCGTCGAACGCGCCCTTCGTGAAGACGATGTCGTCGCTCACGAGCACGTCGTACGCGTTGAGCTGGTCGTAGGACAGCACGTGGACCGTCGGGATGTTGCGCACGCTGCGGAGGCTGACCTCGTCGGTGCGCTCCAGGACGATGAGGACGTGCTTGCTCGTGGCGATGCCCTCGAGCAGCGCGACCACGGTCTTCGTCGAGGGGACGTCTCCGGCGGAGAGGCTCTCGATGACGTGGAGGCGGGCGCCGCGCGCGCGGTCGGAGAGGGCGCCGAGCAGGGCTGCGGCGATCATCTTCTTGGGGGTGCGCTGCGAGTAGTTGCGGGGCGTGGGTCCGTGGACGATGCCACCGCCGGTCATCTGGGGGGCGCGGATCGAGCCCTGACGAGCGCGACCGGTGCCCTTCTGCTTGAACGGCTTGCGACCGGCGCCGGAGACCTCGCCGCGGCCCTTGGTCTTGTGGGTTCCCTGGCGCGCCGCGGCGAGCTGGGCGACGACGACCTGGTGGATGAGCGGGACGTTGGTCTGCACGTCGAAGATCGACGCGGGCAGGTCGACGGAGCCGGTGACTGCACCGGTCGCGTCGAGGACGTCGAGCTGGGTGTCGGTAGCCATGACTACTTCCCCTTCACTGCGTTGCGGACGAAGACGATGCGGCCACGCGCGCCGGGCACTGCGCCCTTGACGAGCAGGAGGCCCTTCTCGGCGTCCACGCTGTGGACGACGAGGTTCAGCACGGTGACGCGCTCGCCGCCCATGCGACCGGCCATGCGCATGCCCTTGAAGACACGGCTGGGGGTCGAGGAGGCGCCGATGGAGCCGGGCTTGCGGTGGTTGCGGTGCGAACCGTGCGAGGCGGAGACGCCCTTGAAGTTGTGGCGCTTCATGACGCCCGCGAAGCCCTTGCCCTTGCTGGTGCCGACGACGTCGACCTTGGTGCCGGCCTCGAAGGCGCCGACCGTGATCTCCTGGCCGAGCGAGTACTCGGCGAAGTCGGCGGTGCGGACCTCGGTGAGGTGGCGGCGCGGCGTGACGCCGGCCTTGTCGAAGTGGCCGGTGCTGGGCTTGTCGGCCTTGCGGGGGTCGATCTGGCCGTAGGCGATCTGGATGGCGCCGTAGCCGTCCACCTCGGGCGTGCGCACCTGGGTGACGACGTTCGGGGTGATCTGCACGACGGTCACGGGGATGAGCTTGTTGTTCTCGTCCCACACCTGCGTCATGCCCAGCTTCGTGCCGAGCAGACCGGTGAAAGTCCTGTTAGCGGTAGACATGGGTTCCCTTAGAGCTTGATCTCGATGTTGACGTCGGCCGGGAGGTCGAGTCGCATGAGCGAGTCGACCGCCTTCGGCGTCGGGTCGACGATGTCGATCAGACGCTTGTGCGTGCGCATCTCGAAGTGCTCGCGGCTGTCCTTGTACTTGTGAGGGGAGCGGATCACGCAGATCACGTTCTTCTCGGTGGGCAGCGGCACCGGGCCGACGACCGTGGCGCCCGCGCGGGTCACCGTGTCGACGATCTTCCGGGCCGAGGAGTCGATGACCGAGTGGTCGTACGACTTCAAGTCGGATGCGGATCTTCTGTCCCGCCATGTGTGACTCTCTCTCTTTCGTGCGTCATGCGGCCTCGGACCGTATTGGACGCGTGTGTCCCTCGCTCGGATCGGGCGCCTCGTGGCGCCGTGATCCGTGGTGCACCCGGGCGCGCATCGTGGGACGCGGCCTCGGGCAGCTCGTGCACCCGCCCGCATGCGGGCGCGGACGAGCGGTGCTCATCCGGTGGGTGTCGTGTGCCTGTGCTCTGCTGCCCGCGGCCTAACCTGCTCCGGGAGCGACGTGCGCTCCGGGCGGCTATGCACTGCCTGGCAGTGATCCGGTGTCTCGCGCGCAGGGCGGCGTGCACCGGAATGTTGAACTAGACGAGTTTGTCATAGTCCGGGCATGCGTGCAACCCGGGCGTGTCGCGCCCACTACCCCGTGTTTCCGGGCCTCGCAGCGCCTGCCGCGAACCCCGCGGAGGGCTCCCTCATCATCGGAAGAGGAGGTTGCGGAGCTCCGTCTCGCCGGAGGCCGGGCGCTGCGGGTCGATGGTGCGGCCGTGGAGGTACTCGTCTACGAGGCGCGGATCCACGTAGCTGTTCTTCGCGATCGTCGGGGTGTTGCTCAGGACCTCCGCGGCGTCGCGGTACGCCTGGGCGAGCGCCTTCTGCCGCTTGCCCTTGGTCTCCTCCGGGCCGTGCTTCGCGAGGCTGATCGCCGCGGCGACGGTGCCGTGCAGCGTGCGGAAGTCCTTCGCGGTGAAGTCGCCGCCCGTGCGCTCGCGCACGTAGTCGTTGATGTCGGCCGCCCCCAGGGGATGCCAGTCGCTCCCGTCCCGGTAGGCGAGCAGCCGCGCGTTCGGCCCGCGGCGCGTCAGGCCATGGATGGCCTCCACGAGGTCCGCGTCCCGGATGTCGCTCGACCACTCCTGGCCGCTCTTCGCGGGGAACTCGAGGTGGACGGTGTCGTCGTGGATCGTGACGTGCGAGCACAGCAGCGTCGACAGCCCGTGGCTGCCGTTCGACTCCGTGTAGCGCTCGCTGCCGACGCGGAGGCTGCCCGTGTCGAGCATCCGGAAGCCGGCGGCGAGGGCCCGCTCGCGCGTGAACCCGTCCTGACGGAGGTGCATCGTGACCTGGCGACGAGCCGCCGGCAGCGACTCCGCCAGCTGCAGGGCGCGGTCGAACTTGATGCGGTCCTTCTGCTCCCGCCAGGTCGGGTGGTAGATGTACTGCCGGCGACCGGCGCTGTCCACGCCCGTCGCCTGCACGTGACCGTTCTCGTACGGGGCGATCCAGACGTCGGTCCACGCGGGCGGGATGCCGAGCCCTTCCATGCGCGCGCGGAGCTGGCGATCGACGACCCGGTTCCCGTCGGAGTCGAGGTACGTCCAGCCCCTGCCGGACCTCTTCCGCGTGTAGCCCTTGCCGTTGGCGTCGCTGCGCCGGAGTCTGACCATCCCTCGAACCTACGCGCCGCGGCGCGAACCGTTCGCCCCCTACCGATCCGGGGACGCCATCCGCAGGCAGCCGTGAGACGGGTCCACTTCCTTAACGGCCGACAGGGCCGGGCCATGACGGCCCGACCCTGTCGGAGGTGGTGCTGGTGGAGCTGGTGGAGCTGGTGCTACTTGACGATCTTCGTGACCGTGCCGGCGCCGACGGTGCGGCCACCCTCACGGATGGCGAAGCCGAGGCCCTCCTCCATGGCGATCGGCTGGATCAGCGCGACGTTCATGTCGGTGGTGTCGCCGGGCATGACCATCTCGGTGCCCTCGGGCAGCGTGATGACGCCGGTGACGTCGGTGGTGCGGAAGTAGAACTGCGGACGGTAGTTCGCGTAGAACGGGTTGTGACGCCCGCCCTCCTCCTTGGAGAGGATGTACGCGGTGCCCTCGAAGTCGGTGTGCGGCGTGACCGAACCCGGCTTGACGATGACCTGGCCGCGCTCGACGTCCTCGCGCTTCGTGCCGCGGAGCAGGAGCCCGCAGTTCTCGCCGGCCCAGGCCTCGTCGAGCTGCTTGTGGAACATCTCGATGCCCGTGACGGTGGTCTTGACGGTGGGACGGATGCCCACGATCTCGACGTCCGAGTTGATGGCGAGCGTGCCGCGCTCGGCGCGACCCGTGACGACGGTTCCACGACCGGTGATCGTGAAGACGTCCTCGACGGGCATGAGGAACGGCTTGTCCTTGTCGCGGACGGGCTCGGGGATGGACTCGTCGACCGCCTCCATGAGCTTGACGATCTGCTCGACCCACTTCTCGTCGCCCTCGAGCGCCTTGAGGCCGGAGACCTGGACGACGGGGGCGTTGTCGCCGTCGAAGTCCTGGCTGGAGAGCAGCTCGCGGACCTCGAGCTCGACGAGCTCGAGGATCTCCTCGTCGTCGACCATGTCGGACTTGTTGAGCGCGACGAGCAGGTACGGCACGCCGACCTGCTTCGCGAGCAGCACGTGCTCGCGCGTCTGGGCCATGGGGCCGTCGGTGGCGGCGACCACGAGGATCGCGCCGTCCATCTGGGCCGCGCCGGTGATCATGTTCTTGATGTAGTCAGCGTGACCCGGGGCGTCGACGTGAGCGTAGTGACGCTTGGGCGTCTCGTACTCGACGTGCGAGATGTTGATCGTGATGCCGCGCTGGCGCTCCTCGGGAGCGGAGTCGATGGACGCGAAGTCGCGCTGCACGTTGGTCGCCGACGGGTACTTGTCCGCCAGGACCTTGGAGATCGCTGCCGTCAGCGTCGTCTTGCCGTGGTCGACGTGACCGATCGTTCCGATGTTGACGTGCGGCTTGGTCCGCTCGAACTTGGCCTTACCCACTGTGGGTCCTCCTCAGGACTCGGTGGCAGGGCGTCCGGTTGTTCCTCGGACGCCCTGCGGATTGGAGATGGTGCTTATGTTACTGAAACGGCGGATGCCGCTCGAACTGGAGGGCTACTCGCCCTTGTTCTTCTGGACGATCTCGTCGGCCACAGCCTTCGGGACCTCGGCGTAGCTGCCGAAGCTCATCGAGTACACCGCACGGCCCGAGGTCTTGCTCCTCAGGTCGCCGACGTAGCCGAACATCTCCGACAGGGGGACGTTCGCCGTGATGACCTTGACGCCGCTGGCGTCCTCCATGGCCTGGATCTGGCCGCGGCGGGAGTTCAGGTCGCCGATGACGTCGCCCATGTACTCCTCGGGCGTGCGGACCTCGACGGCCATGAGCGGCTCGAGCAGCACGGGCTTCGCCTTGCGCGCGGCCTCCTTGAAGGCCATCGAGCCGGCGATCTTGAACGCCATCTCCGAGGAGTCGACGTCGTGCGCGGCGCCGTCGAGCAGCGTCGCCTTCACGCCCACCATGGGGTAGCCCGCGAGGACGCCGACCTGGAGCGCGTCCTGGATGCCCGCGTCGACCGAGGGGATGTACTCCCGCGGGACGCGACCGCCGGTGACCTTGTTGTCGAACTCGTAGGTCTTCTCCGCGGTCACCTCCATGGGCTCGATCTTGATCTGGATCTTGGCGAACTGGCCCGATCCACCCGTCTGCTTCTTATGGGTGAAGTCGTGCTTGTCGACGGTGCCGCGGATGGTCTCGCGGTACGCGACCTGCGGCTTGCCGACGTTCGCCTCGACGTTGAACTCGCGCTTCATGCGGTCGACCAGGATGTCGAGGTGGAGCTCGCCCATGCCCTTGATGACCGTCTGGCCGGTCTCCTGGTTCTGCTCCGTGCGGAAGGTCGGGTCCTCCTCGGCGAGCTTCTGGATGGCGACACCCAGCTTCTCCTGGTCGGCCTTCGTCTTCGGCTCGATCGCGACCTCGATGACGGGCTCGGGGAACGTCATCGACTCGAGGACGATCTGGTCCGTCGGGTCGCAGAGCGTGTCGCCGGTGGTCGTGTCCTTGAGGCCGATGACCGCGTAGATGTGACCGGCGGTGACCGAGTCGACCGGGTTCTCCTTGTTGGAGTGCATCTGGAAGATCTTCCCGATGCGCTCCTCTCTTGCCCTTGGTCGAGTTGATGACCTGCGAGCCGCCCGCGATGGTGCCCGAGTAGACCCGGACGTACGTGAGGCGACCGAAGAACGGGTGCACCGCGACCTTGAACGCCAGAGCCGAGAACGGCTCCGTCGCGTCGGGCTTGCGGATGATGATCTTCTCCTCGTCGCGCACGTCGTGGCCCTCCATGGGAGGCACGTCGAGCGGGCTGGGGAGGTAGTCGATGACCGCGTCGAGCATGGGCTGGACACCGCGGTTCTTGAACGCGGAGCCGCACAGCACGGGGTAGATCTCGCTGTTGACGGTGAGCTTGCGGATGGCGGCCTTGATCTCCGCCACCGTCAGCTCCTCGCCGCCGAAGTACTTCTCGAGCAGCGCGTCGTCGGTCTCGGCGACGGTCTCGAGCAGCTTGGCCCGGTACTCGTCCGCCTTGTCCTGCAGATCCGCGGGGATCTCCTCGATCTCGTACTTCGCACCGAGCTCGACGTCTCCCTTGGAGTCGCCGCGCCAGGTGAGCGCGCGCATCTCGACGAGGTCGATGACGCCCTCGAAGCCGCCCTCGGCGCCGATGGGTAGCTGGATGACCAGCGGCTTCGCGCCGAGGCGGTTCACGATCGTGTCGACCGTGAAGTAGAAGTCGGCACCGAGCTTGTCCATCTTGTTGACGAAGCAGATGCGCGGCACGTCGTACTTGTCGGCCTGGCGCCACACCGTCTCGGACTGGGGCTCGACGCCCTCCTTGCCGTCGAACACGGCGACCGCGCCGTCGAGGACGCGGAGCGAGCGCTCCACCTCGACGGTGAAGTCGACGTGCCCGGGGGTGTCGATGATGTTGATCTGGTTCTTGTTCCAGAAGCACGTCGTCGCGGCGGACGTGATGGTGATGCCGCGCTCCTGCTCCTGGGCCATCCAGTCCATGGTGGCGGCGCCGTCGTGGACCTCGCCGATCTTGTGAGTGATGCCCGTGTAGAACAGGATGCGCTCGGTGGTGGTGGTCTTGCCGGCATCGATGTGAGCCATGATGCCGATGTTGCGGACCTTGTTCAGGTCGGTGAGCACGTCCTGTGCCACAGGTTCCTCCGAAAGGGGTTGGTGGTGCTGTCGAACGAGGTGGTCGACTACCAGCGGTAGTGCGCGAACGCCTTGTTCGACTCGGCCATCTTGTGGGTGTCCTCGCGGCGCTTGACCGCGGCACCGAGGCCGTTGGATGCGTCGAGGATCTCGTTGGTGAGACGCTCGGTCATGGTCTTCTCGCGACGCGACTTGGCGTACGTCGTGAGCCAGCGGAGCGCGAGGGTGTTCGCGCGGTGCGGCTTGACCTCGATCGGCACCTGGTAGGTGGAGCCACCCACGCGGCGCGAGCGGACCTCGAGGGCCGGGCGGACGTTGTCGAGCGCCTTCTTCAGCGTGACGACGGCGTCCTGGCCGTTCTTCGCGGCGACGCCGGCGAGGGCGTCGTAGACGATCTTCTCGGCGAGGCCCTTCTTGCCGTCGAGCAGGATCTTGTTGACGAGCTGGCTGACGATCGGCGCACCGTAGACGGGATCTGCGACGACAGGGCGCTTGGGGGCGGGACCCTTGCGAGGCATTACTTCTTCTCCATCTTCGCGCCGTACCGGCTGCGAGCCTGCTTGCGGTTCTTCACGGCCTGGGTGTCGAGCGCGCCGCGGACGATCTTGTAGCGCACACCGGGGAGGTCCTTCACGCGACCGCCGCGGACGAGCACCATGGAGTGCTCCTGGAGGTTGTGGCCCTCACCGGGGATGTAGGCCGTGACCTCCTGGCCGTTGCTGAGCTTGACGCGCGCGACCTTGCGGAGAGCCGAGTTCGGCTTCTTCGGGGTGGTCGTGTACACGCGGGTGCAGACGCCGCGCTGCTGGGGGTTGGCCTTCAGGGCGGGCGCCTTGGTCTTGACGACCTTGGGCGTGCGGCCCTTGCGGACCAGCTGCTGGATGGTTGGCACTACGGGACTCCTCGATGCTGCACGGTGACAGCGGGTTGATGGTCAGCATTCGACGCCCGCGGACGGGATCGAGTTCAACTGGACCCGCGCGTCCGCCGACCACGGGAGTGGGAGGCGCCGGCGGGTATGCCGTGGGGGCCGGCCGAATGGCCGAACCCTGGTCGGTGCTCTCGTGGCCGGCTCGCGCGCCCCGACTTCACGGCACGACACGAGCGCACGACGAAGCGCACACCCCCGTTACGATACAGTTCCGCGACTCGCCGGTCAAACGGTGGACGAGGGCCCTCGGGCGGCCAGCGCCACGGCTCCGAGGCCGAGGAGCGCCGAGACGCCGAGCACGGCGATGCCGAACGGGTCCACCAGGTGCCGGAGCGCGAAGGCAAGGCTCGCGAACACGTCCGCGCCGCCGAGCAGGTAGACGACGGCTCCCACCAGACCGTAGGCGAGCCACGCCGCGGCGCCCCACGCGACCACGGGCAGCACGGGGATCCTGCGGTCGCGGTCGGCCTCCCGGGCCGTGCGCACGAGCCCGCCCGCGAAGACCAGCGTGGAGCTCACGACCATGAGCGGCCCGAGGAGCACGCCCGCGTCCCGTTCCGGGATGACGTCGTCACCGCCGAGGAGGGCGACGAAGCCGAAGATGCAGACGACGAGCGCGACGTGCATCACCGCGGCCAGGAGGGGGATCACTCCCCCAGCCTGACACGCGTCAGCGGTGGTCCGGCTGCTCTGCCAGCTTGCGGTCGTACTCGGCCCGCGCCTCGACGTTCTTCGCCTTGACCCGGCGGCCCCGGGCGCTGATGCCGGCGCCCAGCCACGTCACGAGCTCGCGGGCGAGGAAGGCGGCCAGGATCCCGTCGGGGAACGTCACCGTGCGCTGGAGCAGCAGTGCCTGCTCCGACGGGGCGAGGTCCATGACGCCGCCCTGCAGCAGGCGGGTGCCGATGTACGCCGCGTACACGAGGAGCGCGACGGGCAGGCCGCCGAGCACGAACGCCCACCACTTGCCGCGGTTGACCAGCAGCGCGAGCAGGACGAAGAAGACGAGGAACGCGATGGTAGGGACGTAGAAGACCGGCGACAGCAGGTACCGGCCGAAGACGTCGCCGAAGGCGTCCGGGTTCTGCACCGACGCGAGGAGCGCGGTGCCGAGCGAGTAGAGCAGGGCGAAGAGGATGGCGGCGACGACGGCGATGAGCACGCCGAAGCCCCGGTTGCCGCGCTTCTGGGGCGGCGTGGGCGCCTGCACGTAGATGGGCTGCGACGACTGGCGGGCGCCCTCCTCGTCGCGGGCCCGGCGGTCGCGCTCGTCGCGCTCGCGGGCGTCGGCGTCGCGCGCCTCGCGCTCGCGGCGCTCCCGGTCCTCGACGTCGCGGCGGCGCGCCTCGGCCTCGCGGGCCTCGGCCTCACGCGCGTCCGCCTCGCGGGCCTCCGCCTCACGCGCCTCCGCCTCACGGGCGTCGCGCTCGCGCGCCTCCGCCTCGCGGGCCTCCGCGTCGCGCGATCCGGAGTCGCGGGCGGCGCGCTCGCGGGCGTCAGCCTCGCGCGCCTCACGCTCGCGGACGGCGCGGTCCTCGTCGACGGGAGCGGCGAACGCCGTCTGGTCGAAGGCGGACGTGTCGGCGTCCGACCGGTCGGCGGGGCCGTCGTCGAACGCGGCGGCGGCACGCTCGTCCGGGTCGCGGGGATCCCGCGGCTGGTCGGCCTCGTCGGGCTGTCGGTGCGGGGCGGGCCTGTCGTCGGTCATGCCACGAACCTACCTCCGGGGGCCTCCGCCGCCCGGGCGCCGTGCCGGTGAGCGGCTAGAAGGGCTCGAGGAGGCGCTGCAGGAACCGGCGGGTGCGCTCCTCGGCCGGGTGCTGCAGCACCTGCGCGGGATGACCGCGCTCGACGACGACGCCGCCGTCCATGAAGACGACCTCGTCGGCCACCTGGCGGGCGAAGGCCAGCTCGTGCGTGACGATGACCATGGTCCACGCCTCGTCGGCGAGCTCCTTGATGACGCTCAGCACCTCGCCCACGAGCTCCGGGTCGAGGGCCGAGGTCGGCTCGTCGAAGAGCAGGATCTGCGGCCGCAGCGCCAGCGCGCGCACGATGCCCACGCGCTGCTGCTGCCCGCCCGAGAGCTGGAACGGGTGCTGGTCGCGCTTGTCGGCGAGGCCCACGCGGGCGAGGAGCTCCTCGGCCTCGCGCGTCGCCTCGGCGACGGGCCGCCGCTGCACCTGCACGGGGCCCTCGATCACGTTCTCCAGCACCGTGCGGTGCGGGAAGAGGTTGTACTGCTGGAAGACCATGGCGCTCCGGTCGCGGAGGGCCAGCAGCTCCCGGGAGCGCGGCTTCGCGCCGAAGTCCACGCGGAGCGCCCCGGCGGTGCCCGCCCGCGAGTCGGCGTCCGCTGCGGCGACCTCCACGACGCCGGCCTCCGGCACCTCGAGGCCGTTGAGCGACCGCAGGACGGTGGTCTTGCCGGAACCGCTGGGGCCGATGAGGGCCGTCACGCCGCCGCGCCGGACCTCGAGATCGATGGAGCGCAGGACCTCGTTGTCGCCGAACGACTTCCGGAGCCCCCGGACCGTGAGGACGGGCTCGCCGGGCGTGCGCGGGGCGACGGGTGCGGGATCAGTGGGCGACATACCGGTCGAGCCTCCTCTCGAGGCGGGTCTGCGCGAAGGAGAGCACGAGGCAGACGAGCCAGTAGATCAGGGCCGCCTCCAGGTACAGGAGCATGTACTCGAACGTCGACGACGCGATGAGCTGCGCCTGCTTGAAGAGCTCCGTCACGAGGATCACCGAGGCGAGGGAGGTGTCCTTCACCAGGCTGATGAACGTGTTCGACAGCGGAGGCACGGAGACGCGGGCCGCCTGCGGGACGATGATGCGCCGGAGCGTCATCGCCCGTGACATGCCGATGGTGTGCCCCGCCTCCCACTGCCCGCGCGGGACGGACAGGATCGACGCCCGGATGATCTCCGCCGCGTAGCC
This sequence comes from Clavibacter sp. AC415, assembly GCF_979252985.1. Lineage (NCBI taxonomy): Bacteria > Bacillati > Actinomycetota > Actinomycetes > Micrococcales > Microbacteriaceae > Clavibacter > Clavibacter sp. AC415. The sequence goes on from NZ_CEEDAR010000016.1 coordinate 324,797, forward strand.
GCCCACGTTCACGGACAGGGCGATGACCGCGCTCGGCCACGGCGGCAGCACCACCCCGATGGACGGCAGCCCGTAGAAGATCACGAACAGCTGCACCAGGAGCGGGGTGCCGCGCACCACCGAGATGTAGGCGCGCGCGATGCCGGAGACCAGCCGGTTGCCGTAGAGCCGCATGAGCGCGAGGCCCAGCGCCAGGGCGAGGCCCAGCGCGAAGGTGACGAGCGCGAGGGGGATGGTGCCGCGGATCGTCTCGAGCGCGAGCGGCCCGATGGACGACCAGAACAGGTCCCACTCCCTCGACATGCGATCCCCTCGTCCGGCTCTACGTCAGCGTACGCGGAGGACTACTGCGAGACGTCCGCGCCGAAGTACCGGTCGGAGATCTCGGCCAGCGTGCCGTCGGCGCGGAGGTCGGCGAGGGCCTGGTCGACCGCGGCCACGAGGTCGTCGCTGCCCTTGCGGAAGACGAACGCGTTGAGCGACGGGTCGTCGGTCTCGGCCGCGACCCGCAGGTCGGAGTCGCCCTGCTGCTTCTGGTAGTCGAGGAGCGTGAGGCGGTCGTTGATGGTGGCGTCCACCCGGCCCTGCTGCAGGAGCGTGACGGCCTGCGCGAAGCCCTCGACGGCCTCGACGCGGGCGCCGCTCTCGGTGGCGAGCTCGTTCCAGTTGCTGGTGAGCGACTGGGCCGTGGTCTTGCCGGCGAGGTCGTCGAAGGAGGAGATGCCCGAGTCCTCGCCCTTGACGATGATCACGCCGGGCGACACGGTGTACGGCTCGGAGAAGTCGTACACGGCCTCGCGCTCGTCCGTGATGGAGATCTGGTTCGCGATGACGTCCCAACGACCCGCCTCGAGGCCCGCGAAGATCCCGTCGAACTGGGTCTCCTCGAAGACGGGCTCCACGCCGAGCTCGCCCGCGACCGCCGTGGCGATGTCGACGTCGTAGCCGGTGAGGGCCCCCGAGCCGGAGCCCTCGTGGAAGGAGAACGGCGAGTAGGTGCCCTCGGTGCCGATCACGAGCTCGCCCGCGGCCTGGACGTCGGAGAGGCTCGTCGCGGCGGCCGGGGAGGCCGACGCGCCGTCGGTCGATCCCGTGGTGCCCGCGTCGCCCGAGGCGCAGCCGGCGAGTCCGAGGGCCGCGACGGCGACGAGGCCCGTGAGGGCGAGGGAGGGGCGGATGCGGGACAGGCGGCTCATGGGGGTCCTTGCGGTCACGGCGGATCCTCGTGCGCGGGATCGCCTCGTGCGGTGCTGTGCGGGTGCGGGGTGCGGCGGCTGATGTGCGGGATCCCTCCGGGATCGCCGACCGCCATGGTCTCAACGCCCGCGCGGAGCCGGTATTCCCATGTCGCCGGATGACGGCGACGGCCGCGCACGACAGCGCGCGACGCGGCTAGAAGAGGGGCTCGGGACCGGTGCCGTCGCGGCCGTCGGCCATCGGCCCGATCTCGCCCTCGAGCTCGAGGAGCCGGAGGTTGACGAAGCGGTCCAGCGCCTGCCGGATGACGGGCGCCAACGGCGCCAGCTCGCGCGCGAGGGCCTGGTCCACGACGCGCTGGATCTCCTCGGCGCGCTCCCCGTAGTCCACGAAGGCGGGCATGCCGAACGGGTGGTCGCGGTACACGGACCCGCGGGTCTCGCGGTAGAGCCGCTCCCGCGCGTCGAGCCCGGCCTCCTCGCGTGCCGTCTCGAGCGCGGCGATGAGGGGGTGGATGGCCGTGTGCGGCGCATCCCGCGGGATGGCCTCCTGGTCGGTGAAGAACGAGGCGTCGCACGCGGGGCACGAACCCGAGCCGCCGCCCGGAGAGGCCGGCGACTCCGTGGCGTAGCGCAGCGCGTGCGCCCGCCAGGCCAGGACCACGTCCTCCAGCATCCGCACGTCGACGCCTCCTCGGGTCCCGGCGGGGACCGCCGTCGGGACCCCACTGTATCGCCGCCCCGCCCCCGGATCGGGAGCACGCGGCGGGAGGCTCCGGAGCGGCATCCGCCGGCCGCACGTGCCCGGGGACGAGGAAGGGCCCCGCCGGAGCGGGGCCCTTCTCATCGTGCGCTCACGCGCCGGCCTGCCTAGTTGTAGGTGCCGGGCGTGTAGTCGTCCGAGCTGAAGCTGTCGAAGTCGACGAAGCTCAGGTCGGACTCGTTGAACACCGACTCATCCGTGAAGATGCGGTTCGGGTAGCGCTCGGCCTTGGCCTCCTCCGTCGCGGTGACGGTGACGTCGCGGTACTTCGCGAGCCCCGTGCCGGCCGGGATCAGCTTGCCGATGATGACGTTCTCCTTGAGGCCCATCAGCGGGTCGGACTTGCCCTCCATGGCGGCCTGCGTGAGCACGCGGGTCGTCTCCTGGAAGGACGCGGCCGACAGCCACGACTCGGTCGCGAGCGAGGCCTTGGTGATGCCCATGACCTCCTGGCGGGCGGAGGCGGTCTTCTTGCCCTCCGTCAGCGTGGCGCGGTTGACCTCGTTGTAGCGGGCCCGGTCGACCAGCTCACCGGGGAGGAGGTCCGTGTCGCCGTGCTCGACGACCGTGACCTTGCGCAGCATCTGCCGCACGATGACCTCGATGTGCTTGTCGTGGATCGGGACGCCCTGCGAGCGGTAGACGCCCTGGACACCGCCCACGAGGTGCTTCTGCACCTCGCGCACGCCCTTGACCCGGAGGACCTCCTTGGGGTCGATGGCGCCGACGTGCAGCTGCTGCCCGAGCTCGACGTGCTGGCCGTCCTCCACGAGGAGGGTGGCCCGCTTGAGCACCGGGTAGATGTGCGGCTCGTCGCCGTTGTCCGGGGTCAGGATCACCTTGCGGCTGCGATCCGTGTCCTCGATCGTGATGCGACCGGCGGCCTCCGCGATGGGCGACGCGCCCTTGGGGGTGCGCGCCTCGAAGAGCTCCTGCACGCGGGGCAGACCCTGCGTGATGTCGTCCGCCGATGCCACACCACCGGTGTGGAAGGTGCGCATCGTGAGCTGCGTGCCGGGCTCGCCGATGGACTGGGCCGCGATGATGCCGACGGCCTCGCCGATGTCGACGAGCTTGCCGGTGGCGAGCGAGCGGCCGTAGCAGGCCGCGCACACGCCGACGGCGGACTCGCAGGTCAGGACCGAGCGCACCTTGATCTCGTGTACGCCGGCAGCGATCAGGTGGTCGATCATGACGTCGCCGACGTCGCTGCCCGCGGGGGCGACGACCTCGCCGGCCTCGTTGACCGCGTCGGCGGCCAGCGAGCGGGCGTACACGGAGTTCTCCACGTTGGAGTCGCGGACCGACGTGCCGTCCGCCGCCTGGGTGGCGATGGGCAGGTCGAGGCCGCGGCCCGTGCCGCAGTCGTCCTCGCGGATGATGACGTCCTGCGACACGTCCACCAGACGACGGGTGAGGTACCCGGAGTCGGCGGTACGCAGCGCGGTGTCGGCCAGTCCCTTGCGAGCGCCGTGGGTGGAGATGAAGTACTCCGCCACCGTCAGGCCCTCGCGGTACGAGTGGACGATCGGGCGGGGGATGATCTCGCCCTTCGGGTTCGACACGAGGCCGCGCATGCCGGCGATCTGGCGGACCTGCATCCAGTTGCCTCGTGCCCCGGAGGACACCATGCGGTTGATGTTGTTGTCGGCGGGGAGGTTGTCCTCCATCGCCTTCGCGACCTCGGCGGTGGCCTTGTTCCAGATCTCGATGAGCTCCTGACGACGCTCGGCGTTCGTCGTGAGGCCCTTCTCGAACTGGCCCTGGACCTTCGCGGCCTGCTTCTCGTAGCCCGACAGGATGGCCGCCTTGGTGGGCGGGGTCAGCACGTCGGAGAGGGCGACCGTGACGCCGGAGCGCGTGGCCCAGTAGAAGCCCGCGTCCTTGATCCGGTCGAGCGCCGCGGCGACCTCCACCTTGGGGTAGCGCTCCGCGAGGTCGTTGACGATCTCGGAGAGCTTGCCCTTGTCGGCGACGGCCTCGATGTAGGGGTAGTCGACCGGCAGGGTCTCGTTGAACAGCGCGCGACCGAGGGTGGTCTCGAGCAGCACGGGACCGACCGTCTTGCCCTTCTCGTCGAGCTCGACGCCCTCGGGCGTCTCGCCCTCGGCGAAGTAGAGGTCGTGCAGGCGGATGCGCACCTTGGCGTTGAGGTCCAGCGAGAGCTGGTCCTTCGCCAGGATGGCCTCGGCCACCGAGCTGAACGCGCGACCCTCACCGGCGACGCCCTCCTTGAGGGTGGTCAGGTGGTGCAGGCCGATGATCATGTCCTGCGTGGGCAGGGTGACCGGGCGTCCGTCGGACGGCTTGAGGATGTTGTTCGAGGCGAGCATGAGGATGCGCGCCTCGGCCTGGGCCTCGACCGACAGGGGCAGGTGGACGGCCATCTGGTCGCCGTCGAAGTCCGCGTTGAACGCGGCGCAGACGAGCGGGTGCAGCTGGATGGCCTTGCCCTCCACGAGCTGGGGCTCGAACGCCTGGATGCCCAGACGGTGGAGCGTGGGCGCGCGGTTGAGCAGCACGGGGCGCTCGCGGATGATCTCCTCGAGCACGTCCCAGACCTGTCCGCGGCTGCGCTCGACCATGCGCTTGGCGGCCTTGATGTTCTGGGCGTGGCTCAGGTCGATCAGGCGCTTGATGACGAACGGCTTGAACAGCTCGAGCGCCATCTGCTTGGGCAGACCGCACTGGTGCAGCTTGAGCTGCGGTCCGACGATGATGACCGAGCGGCCCGAGTAGTCCACGCGCTTGCCGAGCAGGTTCTGGCGGAACCGGCCCTGCTTGCCCTTCAGCATGTCGCTGAGGGACTTGAGCGCGCGGTTGCCGGTGCCCGTGACGGGACGACCGCGACGGCCGTTGTCGAACAGCGCGTCGACGGCCTCCTGCAGCATGCGCTTCTCGTTGTTGACGATGATCTCGGGGGCACCGAGGTCGAGCAGGCGGCGGAGGCGGTTGTTGCGGTTGATGACGCGGCGGTACAGGTCGTTCAGGTCGCTGGTCGCGAAGCGGCCGCCGTCGAGCTGCACCATGGGGCGCAGCTCCGGCGGGATGACCGGGACGACCTGCAGCACCATCGCGGCCGGCGAGTTGCCGGTCGCGAGGAAGGAGCTGACGACGCGCAGGCGCTTGATGGCGCGGATCTTCTTCTGGCCCTTGCCGGTGGCGATCTGCTCGCGGAGCAGCTCCCCCTCGGCCTCGAGGTCGAAGGCCTCCAGGCGCTTCTGGATCGCCTCGGCGCCCATGTGGGCCTCGAAGTAGATGCCGAAGCGGTCCTGCAGCTCGTGGAAGACGGCGTCCTCGGGCTTGAGCTCGCCGACCTTCAGGCTGCGGAACTCCTCCCAGACGCGCTCGAGACGGGAGATGTCCTCGTCGAACGCCTTGCGCGTCTGACCCATCTCCTTCTCGGCGCCGTCCTTCGCGCGGCGCTTCTGGTCGCTCTTGGCACCCTCGGCCTCCAGCGCGGCCAGGTCGGTCTCCAGGCGCCCGAGGCGCTCGGCGATCTGGGAGTCGCGCTGGTCCTGCAGGGTCTTGATCTCGAGCCGGAGCTCGTTCTCGAGGCCCGGCATGTCCTCGTGACGGGCGTCCTCGTCCACGCTGATCACCATGTAGGCGGCGAAGTAGATGACCTTCTCGAGGTCCTTCGGCGCCATGTCGAGCAGGTAGCCGAGGCGCGAGGGCACGCCCTTGAAGTACCAGATGTGCGTGACGGGCGCGGCGAGCTCGATGTGGCCCATGCGCTCGCGGCGGACCGCGGACTTGGTGACCTCGACGCCGCAGCGCTCGCAGACGATGCCCTTGAAGCGCACCCGCTTGTACTTGCCGCAGGAGCACTCCCAGTCGCGGCTCGGCCCGAAGATCTGCTCTCCGAAGAGGCCGTCCTTCTCGGGCTTCAGCGTGCGGTAGTTGATGGTCTCGGGCTTCTTGACCTCACCGTGCGACCAGCGGCGGATGTCGTCGGCCGTCGCGAGGCCGATCCGCAGCTCATCGAAAGTTGTTACGTCGAGCAATTTTCCTTCTCTCCTTGGAAAGCTTCGAGTCGAAAGTCTTGAGCGGGCTTAGATGTCGTCGATGCTGGACGACTCGAAGCGGGTGGAGATGTTGATGCCGAGCTCCTCCGCCGCGCGGAAGACCTCGTCATCCGTGTCGCGCAGGCTGACCGCCTGGCCGTCCGCCGAGAGGACCTCGACGTTCAGGCAGAGGGACTGCATCTCCTTGATCAGGACCTTGAAGGACTCGGGGATACCCGGTTCCTGGATGTTCTCGCCCTTGACGATGGCCTCGTACACCTTCACGCGGCCGAGGATGTCGTCCGACTTGATGGTGAGGAGCTCCTGGAGCGCGTAGGCCGCTCCGTACGCCTCGAGCGCCCACACCTCCATCTCGCCGAACCGCTGGCCGCCGAACTGGGCCTTACCGCCCAGGGGCTGCTGCGTGATCATCGAGTAGGGACCCGTCGAGCGCGCGTGGATCTTGTCGTCCACCAGGTGGTGCAGCTTCAGGATGTACATGTAGCCGACCGAGACGGGCTCCGGGAAAGGCTCGCCGGAGCGGCCGTCGAACAGGCGCGTCTTGCCGCTGGACCCGATGAGGCGGTCGCCGTCGCGGGTGACCGTCGTCGAGTCGAGCAGGCCGGCGATCTCCTCCTCGAGCGCTCCGTCGAACACCGGGGTGGCGACCTTCGTGCCGGGCGCGGCCTGGCGGGCGTGGTCCGGCAGGCGCTCGGCCCACTTGGGCTTGCCCTCGACCTCCCAGCCCTGCTTGGCGATCCACCCGAGGTGGGTCTCCAGGACCTGGCCGAAGTTCATGCGGCCGGGGATGCCGAGCGGGTTGAGGATGACGTCGACCGGGGTCCCGTCGGCGAGGAACGGCATGTCCTCGACCGGCAGGATCTTGGAGATGACGCCCTTGTTGCCGTGACGGCCGGCGAGCTTGTCGCCCTCGGTGATCTTGCGCTTCTGGGCGATGAACACCACGACGCGCTGGTTGACGCCCGAGCCGAGCTCGTCGTCGCCGTCCTGCGAGTCGAAGACCTTGACGCCGATGATCGTGCCCTGCTCGCCGTGGGGCACCTTCAGGGACGTGTCGCGGACCTCGCGGCTCTTCTCGTTGAAGATCGCGCGCAGCAGGCGCTCCTCGGCGCTGAGCTCGGTCTCGCCCTTCGGCGTGACCTTGCCCACGAGGATGTCGCCGGGGCGGACCTCGGCGCCGATGCGGATGATGCCGCGCTCGTCGAGGTCGGCGAGCAGCTCCGGGCTGACGTTGGGGAGGTCGCGGGTGATCTCCTCCTTGCCGAGCTTGGTGTCGCGCGCGTCGACCTCGTACTCCTCGATGTGGATGGAGGAGAGGGTGTCGTCCTTGACCAGGTTCTGGCTCAGGATGATCGCGTCCTCGAAGTTGTGGCCCTCCCACGGCATGAACGCGACGAGCAGGTTCTTGCCGAGCGCGAGCTCGCCGTTCTCCGTGGCGGGGCCGTCGGCGATGACCTCGCCGGCCTCGATGCGGTCGCCGGCCGAGACCAGGACGCGGTGGTTGTAGCTCGTGCCCTGGTTCGAGCGGTCGAACTTGCGCAGGTAGTAGGTCTGCGTGCCGCCCTCGTCGAGCTGGATGGTGACGACCTCGGCCGACACCTCCTGCACTACTCCCGAGGCGTCGGCCGTGAGGACGTCGCCGGCGTCGACCGCCGCGTAGCCCTCCATGCCGGTGCCGACGAGCGGGCTCTCGCTGCGCAGCAGCGGGACGGCCTGACGCTGCATGTTCGCGCCCATGAGGGCCCGGTTCGCGTCGTCGTGCTCGAGGAAGGGGATGAGCGAGGTCGCGACCGACACCATCTGGCGCGGGGAGACGTCCATGTAGTGGACGTTCTCCTTCGCGACGAGCTCCACCTCACCGCCCTTCGGGCGGACGAGGACGCGGTCCTCCGCGAAGCGGAAGTCCTTCGTGAGGGGCGCGTTGGCCTGGGCGACGAGGAACTCGTCCTCCTCGCTGGCCGTGAGGTAGTCGATCTGGTCGGTGACCACGCCGTCGACGACGCGACGGTACGGGGTCTCGATGAAGCCGAACGAGTTGATGCGGGCGAACGACGCCAGCGAGCCGATCAGGCCGATGTTCGGGCCTTCCGGGGTCTCGATGGGGCACATGCGGCCGTAGTGCGACGGGTGGACGTCGCGGACCTCGACGCCGGCGCGCTCACGGGACAGACCACCCGGGCCGAGCGCCGAGAGGCGGCGCTTGTGGGTGAGGCCCGCGAGCGGGTTGTTCTGGTCCATGAACTGCGACAGCTGGCTCGTGCCGAAGAACTCCTTGATCGCGGCGACGACGGGGCGCACGTTGATCAGGGTCTGGGGCGTGATGGCCTCGATGTCCTGCGTGGTCATGCGCTCGCGGACGACGCGCTCCATGCGGGACAGGCCGGTGCGCACCTGGTTCTGGATGAGCTCGCCGACCGCGCGGATGCGGCGGTTGCCGAAGTGGTCGATGTCGTCGACGTCGAGGCGGAGCTCGACGGGCTTGCCGTCGCGCGTGCCGCCCATCTTCGTCTCGTTCGCGTGCAGCGAGACGAGGTACTTGATGGTGGCGAGGATGTCCTCGACCGTCAGCACCGAGTCGGTGAGCTGCTTGTCGATGCCGAGCTTGCGGTTGATCTTGTAGCGACCCACCTTCGCCAGGTCGTAGCGCTTCGGGTTGAAGTAGAAGTTGTCGAGCAGCGCGCGCGCGGCCTCGGCGGCGACCTGCTCGCCCGGACGGAGCTTGCGGTAGATGTCCTTGAGGGCCTCCTCCTTGGTGAGGATGGAGTCCTTCTCGAGCGTGAGCTCGATGGACGCGACGCCCTTGAACTCCTCGAGGATCTGCTCGCTGGTGAGGCCGAGGGCCTTCAGGAAGACGGTGACCGACTGCTTGCGCTTGCGGTCGATGCGGACGCCGACCTGGTCGCGCTTGTCGATCTCGAACTCGAGCCAGGCGCCGCGGGAGGGGATGACGCGGGCGGAGTAGATGTCCTTGTCGGACGTCTTCTCCTGCTGGCGCTCGAAGTACACGCCCGGGGAGCGGACGAGCTGGGACACGACGACACGCTCGGTGCCGTTGATGATGAACGTGCCCTTCTCCGTCATGAGGGGGAAGTCGCCCATGAACACCGTCTGGGTCTTGATCTCGCCCGTGAGGTGGTTCATGAACTCGGCCTCGACGTACAGGGGGGCGGAGTAGGTCTTGCCGCGCTCCTTGCACTCGTCGATGGAGTACTTCTGCTCCTCGAGGTACGGGTTGGTGAACCCGAGCTGCATGGTCTCGCCCAGGTCCTCGATGGGGGAGATCTCCTCGAAGATCTCCTCGAGGCCGGAGTTGAGGGCCAGGTCGGTGCGGCCCTGTGCGGTGCCCTCCTCGACGCGCCGCTTCCACACGTCCGAGCCGACGAGCCAGTCGAAGCTCTCGGTCTGCAGGGCGAGCAGGTCGGGGACGGTGAGGGTGTCAGTGATCTTCGCGAACGAGAGCCGCGATGCGTCGCGACCGTTCTGGGGAGTGGGAGTTGCGTTGCGCGCAGCAGCCAAGGAAATTACCTCCGTGGGCCCCGTCGGGCTCCGATGTCGTCGATACGCCGAGACCGACCCGGGTTGTCACCCGTGCCGATCCTGATGGAGTTGCTCGCCACACCTCGCGGGATGGGCTCGGGACGGACCCGAGCGCACACGAATGACCGACCGCAATATGAAGGCAAAGGGAGTGGGAGCGCAAAGGATCACCATACGGGTCGCGACGCGCCATGTCCAGCGGAATCTTGCATCCTCGGCGTGTCTCGGTGTATAACGTCCGGTCGCGCGGATCCGGGCCGTCCCGCCGCGGGTACCGTCGGGGCATGAGCGCTCCCTGGCACGTGACCCCCGGCGGCCCCTCCCACGCGCACCGGGCGGGCGACGTGGAGATCCGGAAGGCGTCCGTCGGCCCCATGGACAACGACGCGTACCTCCTCACCGACCTCGACTCCGGCGAGCGCCTGCTCGTGGACGCGGCGGCCGACGTCGACCGGCTGCTCGCCCTCGTGGCGGAGCCGGATCCCGCCGGCCGCCTGGCCGTCGTCGTCACCACCCACGGCCACCTGGACCACCACGGCGCGCTCGCGGCCGCGCTCGACGCGACGGACGCGTCCTCGGCCGCGGGCGCCGCCGACGCGGGCGACCTGCCCGTCGACCCCGACCGGCGGCTCGCCCACGGGGACGAGGTGGCGTTCGGCGGCGTGTCCGTCGAGGTGGTCGCGCTCCGCGGGCACACCCCCGGCGGCGTGGCGCTCGTGCTGCAGCCGGGCGACGGGAGCACGCACCTCTTCACGGGCGACTCGCTCTTCCCGGGAGGGGTCGGGAACACGGGCGGCGACGCGGCGCGCTTCCGGCAGCTCATGGACGACGTGGAGGAGCGCCTCTTCGCCCGCTTCCCCGACGACGCGCACGTGCATCCCGGCCACGGCGACTCGACCACGCTCGGCGCCGAGCGCGGGTCCCTCGCCGCATGGCGCGAGCGCGGCTGGTGACGGGACGCCGGGCGCCGTCCCGCGACCGGGCCGTGCGCGCGGGGCTCGCCTAGGCTGAGGAGATGCCCGAGCACCCGTCGACCGTCCTGGCCCTCAGCGGGCACCGGGCCGTCATCGAGCCCGACCGCTTCGTGCCGGGCGCGTACCAGCTCGTGGTCGACGGCACCCCGCAGTCGCACGTGAACATGGACGACCCGGGCGAGCTGTTCTTCGAGTACGTCCAGCGCATGGGGCACGTCATCGACCTGGTGGGCGAGCCCGGCGAGGCGATCACCGCCCTGCACCTCGGCGCCGGCGCGCTCACCATCCCCCGGTACGTCGAGGCGACGCGTCCCGGATCCCGCCAGCAGGTGATCGAGCTCGAGCAGGACCTCGTGGACCTCGTGCGGGAGCACCTGCCGTGGTCGCGGAGGGCCTCCATCCGGCTGCGCTACGGCGACGCGCGCGAGGTGCTGGGGCGCCTGCCCCAGGGGCTCCGCGGATCCGTCGACCTCGTCGTCGTGGACGTCTTCAGCGGCGCCCGCACGCCCGCCCACATCACGAGCCGCGAGTTCCACGCCGAGGCCGCGGCCTTCCTCGCGCCCGGCGGGATCATGACCGTCAACGTCGCCGACGGCCACGGGCTCGCCTTCGCCCGCGGGCAGGCCGCGACGATCCAGGACGTGCTCCCGCACGTGGCCGCGCTCGCGGAGACGCAGGTGCTGAAGGGCCGCCGGTTCGGCAACGTCGTGCTCGCGGCCTCGGCCACGCCCCTCCCTCTGGACTTCGTGCCCCGCCTGCTGGCGGGCGGCCCGCACCCCGCGAAGGTCGTCGAGGGCCGCGAGCTCGCCGACTTCATCGCGGGCGCCTCCGTCGTCACCGACGCCACCGCCGTGCCCTCGCCCTCCCCCGCCCGCAGCATCTTCCAGACGAGGCCCTGACCGGCCTCCCGGTCGCCGACGACCGCCGATCCACCGGAGTCACCATGAACCGCCGCTCCCGCACCCGCCCCGCGCGCCTCGCCGTGCTCGGGATCGCCGCCCTGGTCGCGCTCACGGGCTGCACCAACGACGACGGCTCGCCCGTCGACGTCCGCGCGACCGAGCCGCCCGCGCCCTCCCCCACCAGCACCGTCGCGATGCCGGCGGGCGTGGCGCCCTCCGGGACGCCGACCGCGATCACGACGGGCCTCGTGTCCCCGTGGTCCGTCGCCCAGCTGCCCACCGGCGCCCTCCTCGTCAGCGAGCGGGACACCTCGCGCATCGTCGAGGTGCTCGCCGACGGCACCACCCGCGTCGCGGGCACCGTGGCCGGGGTCGGGCCGCAGGGCGAGGGCGGGCTGCTCGGCATCGCGGCGCGCGAGGCGGACGGGCGCACGCAGCTGTACGCGTACTTCACGAGCTCCACGGACAACCGCATCGTGCGCATGGACGTCACCGGCGCCCCGGGATCGCTGGGGCTCGGCGCGCCCGAGGAGATCGTGACGGGCGTCCCGCGCGACAGCAACCACAACGGCGGGCGCATCGCGTTCGGACCGGACGGGATGCTCTACGCGACCACGGGCGACGCGAACCTCCGCGACGCCGCGCAGGACCCCATCTCGCTGGCGGGCAAGATCCTCCGCCTCACGCCCGACGGGCAGGGCCCCGAGGACAACCCGACGCCCGGATCGCCCGTCTACTCGATGGGCCACCGGAACCCGCAGGGCATCGCCTGGGACGCCGAGGGCAACCTGTGGTCGGCCGAGTTCGGGCAGGACGCCTGGGACGAGCTGAACCTCATCGAGCCGGGCGGGAACTACGGCTGGCCCGTCGTGGAGGGCGCGACCGACGACGCCGCGGGCGGCATGTACATCGACCCGGTCCGGCAGTGGGCCACCGACGACGCCAGCCCGAGCGGCATCGCCGTCTCCGGCGACACGATCTTCATGGCGGGCCTCGGCGGCGAGCGCCTCTGGGTGATCCGCCCGGGCGCCGTGCCCACCGACCCCATCCCGGACGACCGCGTGACGGAGTTCTACACCCGCGAGTTCGGGCGGATCCGGGACGTGCAGGCCGCCCCGGACGGGACGCTGCGCATGCTCACGAACAACACCGACGGGCGCGGGACGCCACGCGAGGGCGACGACAAGCTGCTCCGGGTCGAGCTCATGCCGATCCAGGCGGGATAATCTCTTCCTCGTGACAGGCACCGCGATCATCATCGGCTACGACAGGGACACCCTCCGGGAGAAGGTGGACCTGCGGGCTGCCGGCGATCGGCTGGACGAGCTCGAGAACCTCCGCAGCCTCTCCGCCATCACCGAGAAGGTCGCGCTGCTGCGCATGCTCGGCCGTCTCGACGAGGCGTGGGACATGGCGAACGCGGCCGTGCGCCAGGCGCGCTTCACCGGCGACCAGGGAGACCCTGCTCGCGTGCCGCATCCGCCGCGCGCAGGTGCAGCAGTACCAGGGCAAGCTCGACATCGCGCTCCAGGACCTCGGCGGCTGCGTCGACGAGGCGCGCGCCCACGAGTGGTTCGCGCTCGAGGCGTTCGCGCTGCAGCACCGCGGCAAGGTGCACTTCGACCGCGGCGACTACCGCCACGCGCTCAGCGACTTCGAGGACGCCTACACGCTGCGCACCCGCGAGGGCCTGCCGAGCGACCAGCTCGAGAGCTCGGCGCTCGCGATCGACGTCGCCAAGGAGCGCATCGCCGCCCAGCCCGCGTGATGGGCCCGCTCCCTCCCCGGCCGCGGACGGCCGGCCGTGGCTGACCTCGCCCGCGTGCGGATCTGGGCCGAGGCCCTGATCGCGCTGCACCTCGACCCGTCGTGGTCGTTCGAGTTCGACCACGCCCGGACGCGCGCCGGCGCCTGCCACTACGGCGACCGCCGGATCACCGTCTCCCGTCATCTCGCCGGGCGGTTCGAGGACGACGAGATCCACCAGGTGCTGCTGCACGAGGTCGCGCACGCGCTCGCCGGGTCCCGCGCCGGCCACGGCCCGCGGTGGAAGGCCCAGGCGGCGGAGCTCGGCTACGAGGGGTCGCGGCTGCACTCCGGCCAGGTGGCCGAGGAGCTCGCGCCCTGGGTGGGCGCGTGCCCCGCCGGGCATGCGCACTTCCGCTACCGGAAGCCCACCCGCCCTCTCGCCTGCGGGGTGTGCTCGCGCCGCTTCGACGCCGCGCACCTGATCGCCTGGACCCGGCGGGCGGTGCCGTCCGGCGTCGCCGCGCCGTCCGCCCGCGAGGGCGCCGCGTGAGCCGGGCGCCCGGATCCGAGCGGCCTACCGGCCAGTGGATCACCGACCCGGACGGCCTGCGCTGGTTCCTCGACACGGGCGCCGTGAGCCTCGACCTCGCCTACACGGGGTCCCTCGGGGATCCCGCGCCGCGCGAGACGCTGCCGGACGCCGCGGCCCTCGGCACGTGGCTGAGCGAGCACCTCGCTCCCGTGTCCGAGCCGACCGAGCGCGACCTCGCGGACGCCCGCACGCTCCGGCAGGCCGTCGGGGACATCGCGTCCGCCCTGGCCGACGGCGGCGAGCCGGCGCCCCGGGACGTGGACGTCCTGAACCTGTACGCGGCCACGCCCGACCTGCCGCCCGCGCTCGGCGGCGGATCCCGCCAGGCCGGCCGCGCGCTCGCCCGGCCGGCGCAGGCGCTGGCGACCGCGGCGCGCGACGCGGTCGTGGTCTTCGGGGCGGGATCCGAGCGGATCCACCGCTGCTCGGCGGAGGACTGCACCGTCCTCTACCTCGACACGACGCGCTCGGGCACCCGGCGGTGGTGCTCGATGCGGCGCTGCGGGAACCGCGCGAAGGTGCGCGCCCACCGCGCACGGCAGCTGCGGGAGCGGCGCACGGGGATCCCGGCGCGCGTGGTGCCGCAGCGATCCACCGGCCCCGCCGACCCCCGCCCGGCGCCCTCCGGGGACGCCGACGGCCCGGGAGCCTGAGCTCCCGGGCCGTAGCGGCCGATCCGCGTCACTCGCCGACGCGGACCTCCTTCCAGAACGCGACGTAGCCGCTGTAGTCGCGGCCGACGCGGTCGAACGACGACGGGATGGGCGTCGGGTACGACCAGGCGCGGTCCTGCAGCAGGGTGTCGCCGTCCTTCACGGAGTAGTACTGCGTGTCGCCCTTCCACGGGCAGTGGTAGGGCGTGGAGCTCTCCGTGAGGAGCGACATGTCCACGCTCTGCGGCGGGAAGTACCAGTTGCCCTCGATCTCGATGAGCTCGTCCTTCGGGGCCTCGGCGACGGTGACGCCGTTGAGCTGTGCCTTCATGTGATGACCTTCCGGTTCCGGTTCCGGGCGTCGTGACGGTGCGGCGCCTGCTGCACAGGGGAACACACGCTCCTGGGCGCCCATTCCGCGACGACCGCGAGCGGATGCCGCCGACGCAGCGCGGGCGTGCCGGGGTCCGCGACCGCTCAGGCGTCGCGGTGGAGGCGGTGCACGACGACGTCGGCCGGTCCGGCGGCGAGCGACGCGGACACCAGCGCGCCGTGCCCGGCGGCGTCGAGCCGACGGGCGGAGACGCCCGCGGTCATGAGGTGCCCGACGGCCGGGCGCAGCTGCTGGTACGCGGCGCAGGCCACGGCGGCCTCCGGGGACGACGCGTCGAGGCCGAGGGCTGCCAGCGCGTCGACCACGGCGCCGGCGGCGAGCTGGTCCTCGGCGCACGCCCGCCAGGACCCGTCGGCCTCGACCGCGCCCGCGGCGACGACGGCCACGTACGCACGGCGGCCGAGCGCCTCCTGGAGGGCGAGGATCCACGCGGCGACGGCGGTCGCGTCGGCGAGCCCCGCGCTCACCACGGCCGGCCGCGCCGGCATGGTCGCGAGCACCTCGTCGCGGCGGGCGGCGGTGGGCGGCGGGACGGAGGGCAGGGCGTCGACCCAGACGATGACGTCGGCGCCGCCGGCGATGCGGCGGGCGCCGGCCACGCCGCCGTCGAGCCGGACCTGGTAGCGGGCCTGCGTCGACGGGTCGGGGTGCGCGGCGTCAGCGGAGGAGGTCACGATCCGATGCTACGGGCGTCCACGGGCCCGCACCTCCGCGGATGACGCGGCGGGACGGCTCGGGCGCCCCGCGGCGCATGGCCTGGCGGATCACCTCGAAGTCGTCGCGGGAGATCTCGAGGAGCCCGGGCGCGAGCTTCCGGCCCCACTCGAGGGCGTCGCGCGTGAAGTCGAGCACGGGCACGAGCGGGCGGATGGGGGCGTCGACCGCGCCGAGGTCCCAGTCCATGCGCCGCCGCCACGGGCGCCACTCGCCCACGCGGCCCTGGTAGGGGGCGGCGTCGGCGACGCGGCCGATGGCGGTGAAGGAGCGCAGGAGCTGCCCGTCCGGGTAGGACTCGCGCGGCGAGTAGTAGACGAAGCCGTCGGCCTCGCCGAGCCGCTCGACGGGCTCGCGCGCCCCGCGGTTGACCTGCGCGATGCCGAGGTCCAGGCCGTCGAGCACGCGGTCGCGCGAGACGACGCCCACCCAGTACCTGATCATGTCCGTCCCATCCTGTCCCACGGCGGCCGGCCGTCGGGCACGCCCAGCCGCGCGGAGCACACTGGGGTCATGCGCGTGCTGCTGAAGACCATCCTCGACTGCGATCCCGACGCCGCCTGGCGCGCGCTCCACTCGCCGACCGTCATGCGGGAGGTCGCAGCCGCTCGTCGACTTCGTCCCGCTCGAGGACGGCGGGTTCCCCACCAGCTGGGACGGCCGCGAGCACGTCGCCGCCATGCAGGCGGGCCCCGTCACCGCGGGACGCCAGAGCATCCGCCTGCACGACATGAAGCCGCGCGTCGAGGGCGTCCGCATCGTGCGGGACGACGGGCACGGGCTCTCCGGCCTCATGGCGATCCCCACGAGCATGCGGCACAGCATGGCCGTCTCCGCGGATCCCGCCGGCCCCGACGCCGACGGCCGCGTCAGGACGCTCTTCCGCGACCAGCTCGAGTTCGAGGCCGGGCTCCTCGGCCCCGCCATGTGGCCGACCTTCTGGGCCTTCTGGCAGTGGCGCGCATTCCGCCTGCGGCAGCTGGCGCCGACGTGGGCGTACGACTGGGAGCCCGAGGACGGGCCCGGCGGCGACGCCTCCCCCGCCGCGGACGTGTCCGCCGGCTGACGTCCCGCCCCGCCCCTGCCCGAGGCTGCCCGTCCGTCCGCGTACGGTGGCCCCATGCCCTCCGCCGTCACCGCCCTCCACGTCGCCGACTGGCGCCGCCGCACCCACGAGATGTACGCGGAGGTGCGCTGGGTCGCGCAGACGGATCCCGCGGCCGCGCACGCGCTCTGGCGCCGCACGCGCGACGACATGTTCCGCAGCCACCCGGCGACGCCGCTCCTGCCCGAGCACCGCGACGGCTTCGACCGGCTGGACGTGAAGGAGTACGACCCGGCCTGGCGGTTCGAGCTGGAGGTCCACGACGACCGGGGCGAGGAGCGCCACGAGGTCGAGACCGGCACGGACGGCGTCGTGCCGTTCGAGCTGCTCGGGTCCGTGCACCTCCCCGCCGCCGATGGTCGCGAGCCCGGCAGCCTCGACGTGTGGCGCCTCGCGAGCTACGGCGGCGGCCTGCACCTGCCCGTCAAGGACGCGTCGCACCGGCGCGAGGGCGGCACCTACGGAGGCGGCCGCTACCTGCTGGACACGGTGAAGGGATCCGACCTCGGCCAGGGCGCGCCGGGCTCGATCGTGGTCGACCTCAACTTCGCCTACAACCCGTCGTGCGCCTACGACCCGGAGTGGGCGTGCCCCCTCGCGCCGGCCGGGAACGTGCTCGGCTTCGAGGTCCCCGTGGGCGAGATGGGCTTCTCCCCGGCCTGACCTGCTACGGTGTGAGGACTTGCGAGCACATCATCGTGCTCCCTGCGTCGAGAGAACGCGTTCCCTCCTCGCCCCGATCAGATCGCCGACACCGGCCGACGGGTGCGGGTGACATCTTTCTTTTGGCGAACGGATGCGCCCATCGGCGCCTTCGCCATCCTCCGCTTCCGTGCGTGTCCGCCCACCGGCTGACCCGCACGCCGGGGCGGACCCCTGCCTGGAAGGCAACTCCCCCGCATGTCCACTGACACCTTCGGCGCGCTCGGCGTGCCCGCTCCCCTCGTCTCGGCCCTCACGGCGAACGGCATCACCACGCCGTTCCCCATCCCAGGTCGACACCCTCCCCGACACCCTGAACGGCCGCGACGTGCTCGGCCGCGGGAAGACGGGCTCCGGCAAGACGCTGGCGTTCGCCATCCCGATGATCGCGCGCCTCGGCGGCGGCCTCGCCGGCGGCCGCCGCCGCCCGGGCCGCCCGCTCGGCCTCATCCTCGCGCCGACCCGCGAGCTCGCCACGCAGATCACGGCCGCCATGGCGCCGCTGGCCGAGGCGTACGACCTGACGACCACCACGATCTTCGGCGGCGTCTCGCAGCAGCGCCAGGTCGCGGCCCTCAAGGCCGGCGTCGACGTGGTCGTGGCCTGCCCCGGCCGCCTCGAGGACCTCATGAAGCAGGGCTTCGTGAACCTCGACGCCGTGGAGATCACCGTCCTCGACGAGGCCGACCACATGGCCGACCTGGGCTTCCTGCCCGTCGTCACGCGGATCCTCGACAAGACCCCGAACACCGGCCAGCGCATGCTGTTCTCCGCCACGCTCGACAACGGCGTGGACAAGCTCGTGCGCCGCTACCTGCACGACCAGGTGCTGCACTCCGTCGACGAGGCGAACTCGCCCGTCGCCGCCATGACGCACCACGTCTTCGAGGCGTCCGACGTCGAGGCCAAGCGCCTCCTGGTCCAGAAGCTCGCGGGCGGCACCGGCCGCCGCATCCTCTTCATGCGCACGAAGCACCACGCCAAGAAGCTCGCGAAGCAGCTCACCGACGCGGGCATCCCGTCGGTGGACCTGCACGGCAACCTCTCGCAGGTCGCCCGCGACCGCAACCTCGCCGCGTTCGCCGCGGGCGACGTCAAGGTCCTCGTGGCCACCGACGTCGCGGCGCGCGGCGTGCACGTCGACGACATCGAGCTCGTGATCCACGTCGACCCGCCGGCCGAGCACAAGGCGTACCTGCACCGCTCGGGCCGCACGGCGCGCGCGGGCTCCGCGGGCGACGTCGTCACGATCATGCTGCCGGCGCAGCGCAAGGACGTGCAGCTCCTCATGCGCAAGGCCGACATCCACGTCACCCCGCAGCAGGTCACCGAGACCTCGCCCGCCGTGGCCGAGCTGACGGGCGCCGTCGCGGCGTACGTGAAGCCCGCGCCGCGCGAGACGAAGTCGGTGCGCGAGGCCACCCAGCGCCAGTCGCAGGGCGGCCGCGCCAACGGCGGCGGACGCTCGCAGGGCGCCAACGCGCAGCGCAAGCGCGCGGCCCGCGACGGCGCGCCCGTCGGCGGTCGCCGCGAGGGCGCCGCGTCGGGTCGCCGCGACGGCGCCTCGGGCGGACAGCGCGGCGGCACGCCCCGCACCTTCAGCACCTCGTCCGAGGGCTTCGGCGGCGGCTCGTCCGCCGCTCCCTCGCGTCCCCGCCAGGACCGCCCCGCGGCCTCCGGCGGTGCCGCGGCCGGCGGCCGGGCGCGCACGCACCGCCGCGTCTCCAGCGGACGCTAGACCGCACGACGCGCAGCGCGCGTCGGCATGAGACCGAGGGCCCCCGTCACGGACGGGGGCCCTTCGTCGTGTCGGAGCACGGACCCCTCCGACTCCTCCGCGCCCCCGTCCGCGGCACCGCGGGCGCCGCCTGGGGACGGTCACCGGGGACCGCGGCCGGATCCGGATAGCTTGTGCGGATGACGCGCGCCGCCCTCGCCACCCGAGGCCCATACCGCAAGGGCCTGGAGCGCAGGGAGCTCCTCATCCGCACCGCCATCGAGGTGTTCGCGGAGCAGGGGTACCGCAGCAGCTCCCTCCGGGAGATCGCCGCGCGGGCCCAGATCACGCCGGCGGGCCTCCTGCACCACTTCGCGGGCAAGGAGGAGCTGCTGCTCGCCGTGCTGGAGCGCCGCGAGGAGCGCCTCGCCGCCGCCGTCGAGGTGCACCGGCCGCGCAGCGTCGCCGAGCACGCGGCCGTCGTCATCGCCGACGGGGAGCAGAGCGCCTGCCTCACCCGCGTCATCGCCGTCGTCTCCTCGGAGGCGTCCGCGTCCGGCCACCCGCTGCACGACCTGTTCCGGGAGCGCCGGTCGCGCGAGCTCGAGCGCATCACGGCGGGCGTCGTGGTCGACCAGGCACGCGGGCTCATCGACCGGGAGCTCGACCCGGGATCCGCCGCCGCGGTCGTGCTGTCCGCGATGGACGGCCTGCACGTGCAGCGCTGCTACGGCGTGGGCGCGGGGGCGAGCGCGGCCTTCGAGGACCTGCGCCGCCACTACCTCGAGCCGCCGTCCGCGGCGCGGTCCGCCGCCGTCTGAGCGACGGGATCCGGCTAGGGCAGCACACCCACGGAGGCGAGGGCCGCGCGGAGCAGCGCGCCGCGGCCGCCCTCCATGTCGGCCGACACGGCGTCGGAGGCCGCCTCCTCCGGGGTCATCCAGGTGATCTCGAGGGCGTCCTGGCGGGGATCGCACGTGCCCGTGACCGGCACCACGTACGCGAGCGAGACGGCGTGCTGCCGCTCGTCCGTGAACGGGCTCGCGCCGGGGAACGGGAAGTACTCGGCCACCGAGAACGGCGTCGGGCTCGCGGGCAGCTGCGGGAACGCCATCGGCCCGAGGTCCTTCTCGAGGTGGCGGAAGAGCGCGTCGCGCAGGGTCTCGCCGTACATCACGCGGCCCGAGACGAGCATGCGCGTCATCTGGCCGGTCGCCGTCGCGCGCAGCAGGACGCCGATGTCCTTCACGCGACCCACGCCGTCGACCCGCACGGGGACGGCCTCGACGTAGAGGAGGGGCAGGCGCTGCCGGATCTGCGCCAGCTCCACGTCCGACAGCCAGCCGGAGTTCGGGTCGGGGATGTTCGGGTCCGGGGTGCGAACGGTCATGGTCCATTGTCACCCACCGCCGGAGCCCGGCGGCCACCCGGCGCGCGGACCGGATCCGCGGGGGCGGATGCGAGGATGGGCGCGCCGGACGACCCCGCGTCCGCGCATCCGCCGCCGCCCCCGAGGACACCGTGACCGCACTCCCGCTGGATCCCGACGCCGTCCTCTGGTCGGCCTCCACCGCCGAGCTCGCCGACCGGCCGATGCTCGTGCTGCTCCACGGGTACGGCTCGCACGAGGGCGACCTGTTCGGGCTCTCGCCGTACCTGCCGCTCGGACCGGTGGTCGCGTCGCTGCGGGCGCCGATCGCCCTGCAGGGCGGCCACGCGTGGTTCCCGATCGTGCCGGGATCGACCGGCGACCCGGATCCCGCCGCCGCCGACGCCGCCGCGCAGGGGGTGCTCGACTGGCTCGACGGGCTGCCCGCGGCACCGCGCTCGGTCGGCCTCCTCGGCTTCAGCCAGGGCGGCGCGACCGCGCTCCAGCTCCTGCGGCTCGCGCCGGGGCGCTTCTCCTACGCCGTGCAGCTCAGCGGGTTCTCGGTGCGCGGTGAGCACGCGGGCGACGCCGCGCTGGCGGCCGACCGCACGCCCGTCTTCTGGGGCCGCGGCACCGCCGACCAGGTGATCCCGGATGCCGCCGTCGCCCGCACGCGCGCGTGGATCGGCGGCCACACCGACCTCACCGAGCGCATCTACGAGGACCTGCCGCACTCGGTGTCCGCGCCGGAGCTCCGGGACGTGTCCGCGTTCATCCGGGAGCACGCGGGCTGATCCGGCCGGCCGGCCCGGATCGCGGGCGGCGGCGGCGCGGCCCGGTGCCCGTCCGCGGGCCCGTCCCCGTCCCGTCCGCCGAGCGCGGGGCCTCGGCGGATGTCGGTGGCACGGAGGAGGATGAGCGGATGGATGACGTCCTCGCGCGCTTCTCGCCGGCCACCCGGGAGTGGTTCCCAGGGCGCGTTCCCGGGCCCGACCGCCGCGCAGACCGGCGCGTGGGACGCGGTGCAGAAGGGATCGCACGCGCTCGTCGTGGCGCCCACCGGATCCGGCAAGACGCTCGCGGCGTTCCTGTGGTCCATCGACCGGCTCGCCTCGCGGCCCGCGCCGGAGGACCCCATGCGGCGCACGCGCGTCCTCTACATCTCGCCCCTGAAGGCGCTCGCGGTCGACGTGGAGCGCAACCTCCGCTCGCCGCTCGTGGGCATCGTGCAGACCGCGAAGCGGCTGGGGGCCGAGCCGCCCGAGGTCACGGTGGGCGTGCGCTCGGGCGACACCCCGGCAGGCGACCGGCGCGCGCTGGCGAGGACGCCGCCGGACATCCTCATCACCACGCCCGAGTCCCTGTTCCTCATGCTCACCTCGGCCGCACGCGAGACGCTCGCGGGGGTCGAGACGGTCATCGTCGACGAGGTGCACGCGGTCGCCGCCACCAAGCGCGGGAGCCACCTCGCGCTGTCGCTGGAACGGCTCGACGCGCTGCTCGAGCGGCCGGCCCAGCGCATCGGCCTGTCCGCCACCGTACGGCCGCCCGAGGAGGTGGCGCGGTTCCTCGGCGGGCGCTCGCCCGTCACCATCGTGTCGCCCCGGAACACCAAGGAGTTCGATCTCCGCGTCATCGTGCCGGTCGACGACATGACCGAGCTCGGCACCACGGCGCCGCTCGAGGGGTCGGCGGCGCAGGGCGAGCCGCAGCAGGGGTCCATCTGGCCGCACGTGGAGGAGGGCATCGTCGACCTCGTGCTGCAGCACACGTCGTCCATCGTCTTCACGAACAGCAGGCGGCTGGCGGAGCGGCTCACCGCCCGGCTCAACGAGATCTACACGGCGCGCATCGAGGACGGGCGGATCGACGCGGAGGGGCGCGCGATCGTCGCCGGGTCGGCGGAGGAGGGCGCCACGGCCGACGCGGTGCCCGTGCTGGCGGGCGCCGGGGCCGCGTCCGGAGCGTCCCGGCCCGTGGATGCCACCGCCTTCTCGGCCACGCGCCGCACCGCCGCGCGCCCGCCCGCCGAGGTCATGGCGCAGGCGGGGAGCACCGAGGGCGCCGATCCGGTGCTCGCGAAGGCGCACCACGGATCCGTCTCGAAGGAGCAGCGCGCCCTCATCGAGGACGACCTGAAGTCGGGGCGCCTGCGCTGCGTGGTCGCCACCTCGAGCCTCGAGCTCGGCATCGACATGGGCGACGTCGACCTCGTCGTGCAGGTCGAGGCCCCGCCGTCGGTCGCGAGCGGGCTGCAGCGCGTCGGCCGCGCCGGGCACCAGGTGGGCGAGGTCTCGCGCGGCGTCATCTTCCCCAAGCACCGGGCCGACCTCATCCACTCGGCCGTCGCCGCGGAGCGCATGGCGAGCGGGCAGATCGAGTCGCTGCGCGTGCCCGCCAACCCGCTCGACGTGCTCGCGCAGCAGACCGTCGCGGCCGTCGCGCTCGAGTCGGTGGGCGTCGAGGAGTGGTTCGACACCGTCCGACAGGAGCGCGCCGTTCGCGACGCTGCCGCGCTCGGCCTACGAGGCCACGCTCGACCTGCTCAGCGGACGCTACCCGTCGGACGAGTTCGCCGAGCTGCGGCCCCGCATCGTCTGGGACCGCGATGAGGGCACCATCGAGGGGCGGCCGGGCGCGCAGCGGCTCGCGGTCACCTCCGGCGGCACCATCCCCGACCGCGGCCTGTTCGGCGTGTTCATGGTGGGCGAGAAGGCGTCGCGCGTGGGCGAGCTCGACGAGGAGATGGTCTACGAGTCGCGCGTCGGCGACGTGTTCGCGCTGGGGGCGACGAGCTGGCGGATCCAGGAGATCACGCACGACCGCGTGCTCGTGACGCCCGCGTTCGGCGAGCCCGGAAAGCTGCCGTTCTGGAAGGGCGACGGCCTCGGCCGGCCGCTGGAGCTCGGCCGGGCCATCGGCGCGTTCGTGCGGGAGCTCTCGGGATCCGCGGTGGACGACGCCCGGGCGCGGGCCGGCCGGGTCGGCCTCGACGACCGCGCCGTCAACAACCTGCTCGCGTTCCTCGACGACCAGAAGAAGGCCACCGGCCACGTCCCGAACGACCGCACGCTCGTGGTCGAGCGCTTCCGCGACGAGCTGGGCGACTGGCGCGTGGTGCTGCACTCCCCCTACGGCATGCAGGTGCACGCGCCGTGGGCGCTCGCGGTGGGCGCGCGGGTCACCGAGCTGTACGGCATCGACGGCGCGACCATGGCCAACGACGACGGCATCGTGGTGCGCATCCCCGAGACCGACGGCGAGCCGCCGGGAGCCGACCTGTTCGTGTTCGAGCCGGACGAGCTCGACGCCATCGTCACGCGCGAGGTCGGCGGATCCGCCCTCTTCGCGTCCAGGTTCCGCGAGTGCGCCGCTCGCGCCCTGCTGCTGCCCCGCTACAACCCCGGCCGCCGGTCGCCGCTCTGGCAGCAGCGCCAGCGCGCGTCGCAGCTGCTCGACGTGGCGCGGAAGTTCCCCGCGTTCCCGATCGTGCTCGAGACCGTGCGCGAGGTGCTGCAGGACGTCTACGACCTGCCCGCGCTCACGTCGCTCGCGAAGGACATCGAGGCGCGGCGCATCCGCATCGTCGAGACCACCACGGAGGACGCGTCGCCGTTCGCGCGCAGCCTCCTGTTCAGCTACGTGGGCGCGTTCATGTACGAGGGCGACAGCCCGCTCGCCGAGCGCCGG
The DNA here is from genome assembly GCF_979252985.1 of Clavibacter sp. AC415. Lineage (NCBI taxonomy): Bacteria > Bacillati > Actinomycetota > Actinomycetes > Micrococcales > Microbacteriaceae > Clavibacter > Clavibacter sp. AC415. The sequence continues at coordinate 348,882 of NZ_CEEDAR010000016.1, forward strand.
GCCGCCGCGCTCTCGCTCGACGCGGGCCTCCTGTCGGAGCTGCTCGGCCGTGCGGAGCTGCGCGAGCTGCTGGATCCGGCGGTCATCGAGCGCACCGAGCTGGAGCTGCAGCGCCTCGCGACCGACCGCCGCGCGAAGGGCGTCGAGGGCGTGGCCGACCTGCTGCGCATCCTCGGGCCGCTCGACGCCGATGAGGTCGCCGCGCGCCTGGAGCCCGAGGAGTCCGCGTCCGCCGGCGACCACCTCGACGCGCTCGTCGCCGGCAAGCGCGCGCTCCGCGTCTCGTTCGGCGGGCGTCCGCGCGTCGCCGCCATCGAGGACGCGAGCCGCCTGCGCGACGCCCTCGGGGTGCCGCTGCCCATCGGCACGCCGCTCGCGTTCGTCGAGCCCGTGGCCGATCCCCTGGGCGACCTTGCGGGCCGCTACGCCCGCACGCACGGGCCCTTCACCATCGCCGACGCGGCCACGGCCATCGGCCTGGGGTCGGCCGTCATCGCCGACACGCTCGCCCGGCTCGGTGCCCAGCGCCGCGTGGTCGAGGGCGAGTTCCGACCGGGGGCGTCCGGCAGCGAGTGGTGCGACGTGGAGGTGCTCCGGCGCCTCCGCAGCCGCTCGCTCGCGGCGCTCCGCAGCGAGGTCGAGCCCGTCGAGCGGGCTGCCTTCGCGCGCTTCCTGCCCGCGTGGCAGCACGTGGCCGGCGCCGACCGCGAGCGCCGGCTCCGCGGGGTCGACGGGGTGCTGCAGGTCATCGAGCAGCTGGCCGGTGCGCCGGTGCCCGCCTCCGCGTGGGAGACGCTCGTGCTGCCCGCCCGCGTGCGCGACTACACGCCCGCCTTCCTCGACGAGCTCACGTCCACGGGCGAGGTCATCTGGTCGGGCGCCGGCACGCTCGCGGGCGCGGACGGCTGGGTGAGCCTGCACCTCGCCGACCAGGTCGCGCTGACGCTCCCCGAGCCCGACGCGCACGACACCGACGAGCTGCAGCGCGAGATCCTCACCACGCTCGGCACCGGCGGCGGCTACTTCTTCCGGCAGCTGAGCGATGCCGTGGGGTCCACGGACGACAAGGCGCTCGTGACCGCGCTCTGGGACCTGGTGTGGGCGGGACTCGTCACCAACGACACGCTGTCGCCGCTGCGCGCGCTGCTCGCGGGCGGATCCACCGCGCACAAGACCCCGCAGCGCGCGCCCCGCGGCCGCATGTACCGGGGCGGGCGCATGCCGCGCGCCGAGATGCCCACGCGCACCGGGCCGTCGACCGCGGCCGGGCGCTGGTCGATCGTGCCGCTCGCCGAGACCGACGCCACCGTGCGCGCGGCGGGCACCGCCGAGCTGCTCCTCGAGCGGTACGGCGTGGTCACGCGCGGCTCGGTCATGACCGAGCGCGTGCCCGGCGGCTTCGCGCTCACCTACAAGGTGCTCGCGGGCTTCGAGGACACCGGGCGGGCCCGGCGCGGCTACTTCATCGAGACGCTCGGTGCGGCGCAGTTCTCCACGGGCGGCACGGTCGACCGGCTGCGCGGCTTCACGCGCGACCCGGACGCCGGCGAGCGGCCGCTGAACGCGCTGACGCTGGCGGCGACGGATCCGGCGAACGCGTACGGCGCCGCTCTGCCGTGGCCGCGGCTCGACGGCTCGACCCCCGCGGCCGGCGACGACGCGGACCCGGGGACGGAAGCGGGTGCGGGTGCCGCGGGTGGGGCGGACGCCACGGGCTCCGCGTCGGCCGCGATCGCGGCCGCCGGCAGCGTCGACGCGCGCGGCGAGCGTCCCACCGGCCACCGCGCGGGACGCAAGGCCGGGGCGCTCGTGGTGCTGGTCGACGGCGAGCTGGTGCTGTACGTCGAGCGCGGCGGCAAGACCGTGCTGCTGTTCGACGACGACGAGGCCGTGCTGCGCGCCGCCGCGGAGTCGCTCGGCCACGTCGTGCGGCGCGGCGGTGTCGCGAAGCTCGCGATCGAGAAGGTCAACGGCGCCTTCATCCTCGGCACCCCGCTCGGCACCGCGCTGCAGGAGCACGGGTTCTCCGCCACGCCGCGCGGGCTCCGGATGCGCTCGTGACGGGGGCAGCGCGTGCCTGAGGGCGACACCGTCTACCGCACCGCCGCCCATCTGCAGGAGGCGATCGGGGGGCAGGTGCTGACGCGCACCGACTTCCGCGTGCCGGCGTTCGCGACCCTCGACCTCGCCGGCCAGGAGGTCGACGAGGTGGTGAGCGTGGGGAAGCACATCCTGCACCGCATCGGCGGCCTGACGATCCACAGCCACCTCAAGATGGAGGGCTCCTGGCACATCTACCAGCACGGCACCGCGTGGCGCCGGCCGGCGTTCGAGGCGCGGGTGGTGCTCGAGACGGCGGAGCGCGTGACGGTGGGGTTCGCGCTCGGGGTGCTGGAGGTGATCCCGCGCGACCAGGAGCACACGGTCGTGGGGCACCTGGGTCCCGACATCCTCGGGCCCGGGTGGGACGACGCGCAGGCCGAGGAGATCGTGCGGCGCATCTCCGCCCAGCCCGACCGCGCCATCGGCCTCGCCCTGCTCGACCAGCGGAACGCGGCCGGCATCGGCAACGTGTACCGCGCCGAGCTCTGCTTCCTGCGCGGGGTGCTGCCCACGCGGCCCGTGCGCGAGGTGCCCGACCTGCCCGCGATGATCGCGCTCGCCCGCCGCACCATGCGCGCCAACCGCGACCGCATCGAGCGCACCACCACGGGCGACCTGCGCCGCGGCCGCACCGACTGGGTCTACGGCCGCAAGGGCAAGCCGTGCCTGCGGTGCGGCACGCGCATCCAGCAGGGGCAGCTCGGCGACCCCGTGCGGCCCGGCATGGGCGCGCAGGACCGGGTCACCTACTGGTGCCCGCGCTGCCAGACCTGACGCGGATCGCGGGCCCGACGGCGCCCGGACGACCGCGGCGCCCGACCGGCCCCGGGGATGGCGCCGACCGCGCCGACCCGGCCTCAGTCCCGCGGGGTGGACGCCGACGGCAGCTCGGGCGCCGGGTCGCCGCCCGCCCGGATGCGCGCCTCCTCCCGGCCGAGCACCGAATGGCGGCGCCCGTAGAGGAAGTAGACCGCGAAGCCGAGCGCGAGCCACACGAGGAACCGGACCCAGGTGAGGGTCGTGAGGTTCAGCATCAGCCAGATGCAGAGCACCGCCGAGAGGATCGGCAGCCACGGCATGAACGGCACCCGGAACGACGCGCGGATGTCGGGGCGCTTGCGGCGCAGCACGATCACGCCGATGCTCACCAGCACGAACGCGGACAGCGTGCCGATGTTGATCATCTCCTCCAGGACGCCCACGTCGGTGAAGCCGGCGAGGGCCGCGACGACGACGCCCGCGATGATCTGCACCCGCACCGGGGTGCGGCGCTTGGCGCTCGTGCGGCTGAGGCCGCGGGGCAGCAGCCCGTCGCGGCTCATCGCGAAGACGACGCGGGCGAGGCCGAGCAGCAGCACCATGAGCACGGTGGTGAGGCCGAGGAGCGTGCCGATGGAGATGACCTGCGCCGCCCATCCCGCGCCCACCGCGGTGAAGGCGGTGGTGAGCGACGGGTCCTCGGCGTCGGCGAGCACCGTGTACGGCACCATGCCGGTGAGCACGAGGGTCACGAGCACGTAGAGCACGGTGACGACCGCGAGGCCGGCGAAGATGCCGCGCGGCAGGGTGCGCTGCGGGTCCTTCACCTCCTCGGCGCTGGTGGCGACGACGTCGAAGCCGATGAAGGCGAAGAAGACGAGCGAGGCGCCGGCGAGCAGGCCGTAGAGGCCGTACTGCGTGGGCTCCTGGCCGCTCGCCCAGGAGAAGAGGGACTGGGTCCACACGTCTGCGGAGGCGCCCTCGGCGGGGCGCTGCGGCGGGATGAACGGCGAGTAGTTCTCCGCCTTCACGTAGAACGCGCCGACCACGATGACGAACAGGACGACCGCGACCTTGAGCACGGTGAAGACGCTCGAGACGCGGCTGGAGAGCTTGGTGCCGAGCACGAGGAGCACGGTGAAGACGGCCGTGATGAGCACGGCGCCCCAGCTGATGCCGAGGCCGAGCACGGTGATGGTGGAGGGGATGTCGAGCCCCGCGAGCTGCAGCGCCGACTCCAGGTAGATGCCCCAGTACTTCGCGATGACGGCGGCCGCCGTGAGCATCTCGAGGATGAGGTCCCAGCCGATGATCCAGGCGAGCAGCTCGCCCATGGTGGCGTAGGTGAAGGTGTACGCGCTGCCCGCGACCGGCACGGCGGAGGCGAACTCGGCGTAGCACATGATCGCCAGGCCGCACGTGACGGCGGCGAGCACGAACGCGAGCGTGACCGACGGACCGGCGTAGTTCCCGGCGGCCTTCGCGCCGACGGAGAAGATGCCGGCGCCGACCGCGACGGCCACGCCCATCAGCATGAGGTCCCAGGTGCCGAGGGAGCGGGTGAGGCTGCGCTCGCCCCCGCGGCGTCGGCGAGCGACGACTCGATGCTCTTCGTGCGGAACAGGCTCATGGGGCGTCCGTTCGATCGGGATGGCGGCGGGGAACGGGGACCGAGCCTACCGGCGGTCCGGATGCGCCCCCGGCCGGGGGCGCCGCACCGCGCGGATCCGGTGCCGGTCCGGTGCCGACACGCCCGGACCGACGGAGGAGCAGGAGAAGCAGGAGGAGAAGTGCTCCCCCGACCTAGGCACCTCGGAGAAGCAGTGCTTCTCTGGAGGGGCGGTCAAGCAGCGTGCCGCATCCGTCTCCAACGGAGGGTCCCCCGTGACCGAAACGCTGCGCCCGCGCGCCCGCGCCGCCGTCCCGCCCGTGCCCCTCGAGCGGGACCCCCGCGGCACCGCTCCTGCCGTCCGCCAGCCGGTCGCGCTCGCCCGCACGGCGGAGCCGCCGACGGGTCTCGCCGCCGCCCGGGACGAGAAGCGCCGGGTGACGCAGGACCGCTTCGTGCGGGCCGCCGCCGCCGCCGCGGAGGGCCCCGCGGGAGACGCCGAGCGCCGACGCCTGCACGAGAGGATCGTGCTCGACCACCTCGAGCTCGCCGACCGGATCGCCCGCCAGCACTCGGGGCGCGCGCACGACTGGAGCGACCTCCGCCAGGTCGGCTACCTCGGGCTGGTGAAGGCCGCGCGCCGCTACGACCCGGGGTTCGGGGCGCCGTTCGTGTCGTTCGCGATCCCCACCATCTCCGGCGAGATCAAGCGCCACCTGCGCGACAACGGCTGGGTCGTGCGACCGCCGCGCCAGGTCCAGGAGCTACGGCACGCCCTGCTGGCCGCGGTGCCCGCGCTCACCCAGCGCCTCGGCCGCACCCCGACCGACCAGGAGCTCGCCGTGCACACGGGCCATCCGCGGGAGGCCGTCGTCGAGGCGCTGGCCGCCCACTCCAGCCTGCGGCCGGTGTCGCTCGACTTCACCGTGCAGGAGGAGGAGGGCACGTCGCTCGCCGACACCCTCGGGGCGGAGGACCCGGGCTACGTGCGCGCCGAGCGCACCCTGCTGCTGGACGCGGCGCGCGGGATCCTCAGCGACCGCGACCGGCGGATCCTGCACCTGCGCTTCGTCGACGAGTGCAGCCAGAGCGAGATCGCGGCCGAGCTCGGCGTGACGCAGATGCAGGTCTCGCGGCTGCTGGCGCGGATCCTCGGCCAGCTGCGCACCGAGCTGACCCGCGGCGAGCCGGCCTCCCTGCCGGAGGTCGCGCCGCTCGCGGCGGTGTCGCCCATCCGCGTGAGCGGGGTCGACCGGCGGTCCGCCTGAGGCACGCACGCACGCACGCCCGCCCGCCCGGTGCGGGTCGCGTCGGGGAAGCGGCCCGTCCGGCCGCGTCCGTGGGACCGGTCAGACGGCCGGCAGCGCGCCCGTCTGCACGACCCGGCGCGCGACCTCGACGAGCTTCACGTTGCCGTCCTGCGAGTAGCGGCGGAGCACCTGGAACGCACGGTCGGCGTCGAGGGAGAAGCGCTCCATGAGGATGCCCTGCGCCTGGCCGATGAGCGTGCGGGACGCGAGGCCGCGCTCGAGCTCCTCGGCGGTGTCCCATGCGGCGAGCGCGATGCGCGCGTGCAGGGCGATCTCCACCGCGGCGTCCCGGTCGTGCGCGTCGAGCGGTCCCGAGGCGCGGTGCAGCGCCACCGCCCCGGCGCGGTCGCGCCGCGCATCGGAGGCCTCGGCCAGGGGGATGCGGATGACGTCGGCCTCGTCGGCGTCCCCTCCGGCCGGATCCGCCGTCGCGAGCAGGGCGCCCAGCACCGGACCGCTCTCGCCCGCGACGACGACACCCGCGGCACGCGGCAGGACGACGGCCGCCCCCGTGGCCGACGAGGCGGCGAGCAGGGCGGCGAGCAGCCGGTCGAGGCAGGCAGTGCGGTCGCGGGCGGAGTGCAACGCGGCGACGACGTCGGCGGTCAGCGCCGAACGGTGCAGGTCCATGGGCTCCTCCCGGTCTCCGGGGGCTCCGTCGGCGTCGCGGCACGGAGCCGCCCGTGATCCGCGGCACCGCGGGCACACGCCGAGCCCCGGCTCGTCCCCTCGAGTATCGCACCATGGGTTTGGGCCCAAAGTCTTGGGCATGGACTCGCGGGAAGCCGTCGGATTCGACCGGGGCAGACGCTGCCGCGGAGCGGGTGCGATCCCCGGAAGCGGCTCGGGACCCGAGACCCGAGACCCGGGACCCGGGAGCCGGGACCCGGATCAGGCGGCGACGGTGGTGCTGCGCCAGGCGAGCGAGTCGGGGCCGACCTGCCAGACCACGGTGACCGCGTCGCGGCCGTCGTCCTCGTCGCTCCAGCCGGACGTGTCGAGCACGAGCTCCCGGCTCGCCGACCGCGACACGACCTCGACGGGCACCTCGCTGCCGTCGACCCAGGCCCACGCCGCCTCCGGGAAGCCCACGAGCCCGCCGTCGCCCTCGGGCACGGCGAACGACAGGGTGATCGGCTGGGAGAGGTCGACGGGCGGGGTCGGGCCGCTCGACTCCTCCGGCCCGGCGGCGGGGTTCCGCCACTCGTAGGGCGTCGCGCCGGTCGCGGGCACCACGTGGTCGTCGAGCCGGAGGCCCTGGTCGGTCTCCCGCACGATCCACGCGTCGGCGATGTCGCGGTCGACGGCGGAGACCAGGGTGAACGCCCCCTCGGGCCCCTCGGCCACGGACGGCTCGACGGCGCGCAGCCGCTCCGCCTCCTCCGGCGAGACGGTGCCCTGCCGCCCGAACGCGGCGGAGTACGACGCGAAGGACGCGGCGGACTCCTGCGCCTCGGCGGTGAGCATCTCCCATGCGGCGGCGGCGTCGCCCGCCGCGACCGCGTCGAGGTAGTCGGCGACGAGCGCGGTCTCCGCGGAGGAGGCGTCGGCTCCGGCGCCCGCCGCCTCCGTGGACCCCGTGGGCTCCGTCGTCGTGACCGCGGTCGGAGCCGGCAACGGGACGGCATCGCCCCCGTCCGGCGCGGTGCACGAGCTCAGCACCACGGTGGACGAGGCGATCAGGACGAGGGGCATGCTTCGGATCCTCATCCTCCGACGCTAATTCCGGCACGCGGGGAATCGCACGCATTCCCACGGAGCGCCCAGGTGGGTCGCCGGAGCGGCGGGAGGGGCAGCGGGCAGCGGGCACCGGGCACCGGGCACCGGGCACCGGTCGAGCCGATCCGCGCACCGCCCGGTCCGACGGGGGCGCGCGCCCGGCATCGTCGCAGGCGCTCCTGCCATGCTCGATGCATGGCCACCCTCATGCGTCCCCGCAACGGCAAGATCATCGCCGGCGTCTGCGCCGCCCTCGCGAACCGCTTCGGCATCAGCGCGTTCCTCGTGCGGTTGATCTTCGTCCTCTCCATCGTGCTGCCCGGCCCGCAGGTGCTGCTGTACCTGATCCTCTGGATCGTCTTCCCCAAGCAGCGCTGACCCGGCGGATGGGCCTCCCGCGCCGCGCGGCACCCGGACGCGGGATCGTCCCGCGCTCGAAACGCCCTCGCAACACCCGGTTCCCAGACTGGGGAGACACTTCTCCCCCACCTGGAGGAACCCGCATGGCCGCTGGCCGACGCCGACCCGGGCACGTCCGCGTCCATCGCGCGCGGGACCGCGCCGGGCACGCGGTCGCGGCGTCCTCCGTCGCGCTCGCCCTCCTCGTCGGCGGCGACGCCGTCGGCGCATCGACCGCTCACGCCGTCGCGGAGCGCCCCGCGGCGGACGCTGCCATGACGGCCCCTGCCGTCGTCGGCCTGGGGGTCGTGGACGCCGCGGCGCTCCTCGACTCCGGCACCACCACGTCCGTCGAGCTGACCCGCGCCTACCTCGCACGCATCGAGGCCTACGACGACCGCCGCGGCGACCGCGTCGGGCTCCAGGCGGTCATCACGACGAACGAGGCCGCGCTGGCGACCGCGGCCGAGCGCGACGCGGAGCGGGCGGCCGGCACCATCCGAGGGCCGCTCCACGGCGTCCCGATCGTCGTGAAGGACAACCTCGCCACGTCCGACATGCCCACCACGGCCGGCAGCGCGGCGCTCCGCGACTACCGGACCCGGGACGACGCGACCGTCGTCGCGCGGCTGCGGGCCGCCGGCGCGATCATCCTCGCGAAGACGAACATGTCCGAGTTCGCCTGGCACGGCACGTACACGCTGAGCTCCGCGCGCGGGCGCACCGCGAACCCGTACGACCTCTCCTGGAGCGCGAGCGGATCCAGCGGGGGCACGGGAGCGGCGGTCGCGGCGGCCTACGCGCCGGCCGGGATCGGCACCGACTCGTGCGGATCCGTGCTCGGGCCCGCCGCCCACCAGAGCCTCGTGGGCCTCCGCCCGACGATGGGCCTCACGAGCACCGCCGGCGTCGTGCCGCTCTCGCCGCGGCAGGACGTGGTCGGCCCGCTCACCACCACCGTCGCCGACGCCGCCCTCCTCCTCGAGGTGCTCGCAGGGCGGGATCCCGCGGATCCGCTCACGGTCGCCGCCGACGCGCAGGACACCGGCGCCTACGCGGCCGGTCTCCGCCCCGACGCGCTCTCGGGGAAGCGGATCGGCGTGGTGCGCTGGTCGTTCGACGAGGATCCCGGGAAGCCGGGCCTCGCCGAGACGACCGCGCTCATCGAGCAGGCCGTGCGCGACCTCGAGGCGCAGGGCGCCGAGGTCGTGGAGGTGCCGCTGACACGCGAGTTCGTGGAGGGGACGCTGCGCAGCGGCGGCTGGATGGACATGCGCCCGTCCATCGACCGCTTCCTCGCCGAGACCCCGGCCACCTGGCCGGCCCGCGTCGCCGCCCGCACGGAGCCCGCGGACGTCCTCTCGTTCGCCGACGCCATGGCCGACCGCCCGAGCGCGCTCACCGACGGCGACATCGCCCACTTCCTCGGCCAACCCGACGTGCCGAACGCCGAGTACGACGCGCGCATCGCCGAGCAGGACGCGGGGAGGACCGCGATGGACGCGTTCTTCGTCGAGCACGGGGTCGACGCCCTCGCGATGCCCGTGAGCGCGACGAGCGCGACCCCGGACTGGGCGGGGACCACCTTCTGCGACGTGGGCGCGAACACCGGGATCCCGACGATCTCCGTGCCCGCCGGGTTCACCTCGCGGGGCGCGCCCGTCGGCCTCGAGCTCGCCGCTCCCCGCCATCGGGACGCCGACCTGCTGGCGATGGCGTACGCCTACGAGCAGGCGACGCGGCACCGGGTGGCGCCCGCGTCGACCCCGGAGCTGCCCGCGCTGCCGGACGACGCGGCCCCGGCGGACCTGTCCGCGGAGGACGCGGCATCGCCTGCCGCGGCCACGGCGTCCGCTCCGGGAACCGTGCCGCAGGCCCTCGGCGCCGCCCGCGTCGCGGGGGTGGGCACCAACAGCGCCGCGCAGAACCTGCGCATCTCCTCCGTCCTGGCGCTCGCCGGCGGCGTGGTGGCGGCCTGCGCGATCGGCCTCCTCCGCGGGCGCCGCCGTGCGTCCGCCGCGCGCCCGGGCTGATCCTCGGGGAGTCGCCCGGGCGACCCGGGGAGTGTCGCCCGCACTCCTCGCGGACCGGGGCCCGTCACGGCGCGCGCGGCACGCAGGAGGGGCAGGCTGCCGTGGCCGCCCGCCCCTCCTCGTCATGCGGATCCGGTCAGCGCCTCCCGGTGGCGACCAGCGACACCGTGCCGTCGGCCGTGATGACGACCCGCGCGGCCATGGCCGCCGCGAGGTCGATGCGCTGCCAGCTGCCCTCGGTGCCCGCGTCCAGCGGCTCGCCCGAGTCGATGGCGGTGAGCGCGAGCACCTGGCGGCGCTGCTCCGGGGTGAGGTCCGGGTGGCTCGAGATGAGGAGCGACTCCGCGCCGCCGGGCACCGTCATCGGCTCGCCGCGGTTGCCGACGACCGGGAAGCCGTAGCTCATGCGCTGCTCGTAGACCGCCAGCGCCTGCGCGGTCGGCAGGTACGGCTTGTCGCGCGCGATGCAGACGTCGAGGGCCGCGCCGCACTTGGCCTCCAGCACCGTGCGGAGCTCGGTGGACGCCTGCTCGAACAGGGTGCGGAACTCGGGGTCCGACCAGCGGCGCTCCACGATCTTCTGCCCCATCATGCGGCCGGCCATCACGTCGAGCGGGTAGTGCGCGCCCATGATGATGCGGTTGTTGCTCGCGTCGGAGGCGCGGGCGAGGATCTGCGGCGCGAGCTCCGGCAGCATCGTCGCGAGCGACGTGCCCTGCCAGAACGCCTGCGAGGTGTGCCCGCTGGGGTAGGAGCCGTCCTGGCCGTTCCAGGCGTTGCCGCCGACCTTGTCCCGGTACTTGAGCATCAGCGGGAACGCGACGTAGGGCCGCGGGTTGTCGAAGTGCTGCTTCGGCGGGTTCGACGAGGAGTACCTGCCGACGAGACCGCCGCTCTTGGCGAGGAGCGCCGCCGTCTTGGGGAGCTGGCCGGCCTCGCGCGCCGTGCGGTAGATCGCGCCGAGGTCGCGGCCGAGGCCGTCCGACATGGTGATCGACATGTCGGCGTACTGGTCGACGATGGCCCGGGCCGACTGCGCCTTGGTGGCGGCCTGGTTGATCGTGATGGTCTTCCTGTCGTTCATCTTCATGATGTCCGGACGGGTCGCCTTCAGCCCGGTGAACGCGTCGAGCATCGGCACGAAGTCGTAGACCGTGTTCGACGGTAGGGCGCGTCGAGGACGGCCGGGTCGAAGGGCGCGATGGGCGAGGGGACGACCGGCGACGCCGACGCGGCCGGGGCGTCGGCGGCGGTCGCGGCGGTGGCGCCGGTGCCGGTCAGCAGCAGGCCGAGGACGGTCGTGGTCGACAGCAGGGTCGCGGTGCGGGTGCGGGTGCGGGGACGCCGGAGCGGGGTGCGGATGATGGTGCCTCTCGTCGGTGCGGGCGGCCGTGCGGCCTCCGGCACCGTAGGCACCCCGCGTGACGCGGACGCCGCCGGGAGGTGGATCGGAGGTGTCCTGGGCGGCGCCCCTGTCGGTGCGCGCGCCGGTGCTCAGCCGCGCGACCTCGGTCCCCACGCCCGCGTCCACGGCTCCAGCGTCATGCCGCCGCCCGCGCGGATCCGCTCGACGCCGCCGTCGGGCCCGCGGTCGGCCGTGACCTCCTCGCCGACGGACCCGAACCCGTCGCCCTCGACGACGCGCGCCGAGGACTCCCCCGTGCGCTCGAGCACGTCCACGGCGTCGAGCGGGTGCTCGGCCGCCGGGTCGATGCGGAGCAGCCGGTCGCCGACGACCTGGATGTCCTGCATCCCCCACATGTTCGCGAAGCGCCCGGTGAAGGGCGCGTCGACCGCGGCGCGCGCGGCGTCGGCCGCGGCGGAGTCGGCGAGCAGGAGCTCGAGCACGCCCGTGCTGAGCGCGGCGGCCGGCCCGTCGATGGCGTTCGTGAGGACGCTGACCGCCCAGCCGCTCGCCGGGTCCACCGCCGTGCGCGTGATGTGGCCGGGGTACCCGCCGGAGTGGCCGACCACGGTGGTCCCGGGGGCGCCGGAGCCGATGCGGTCGAGGATCAGGCCGTAGCCGTAGCGGCGGGTCGCGGCGGGATCCGCGCTCGTGGCGTACCGGGGCCGCTGCTGGATCCGCTTCGACGCGGCCGACAGCAGCCGCTCGTCGTCGGGCAGCACGAGCGCGGAGAAGAAGGCGACGAGCTCGACGGCGGTGCTGGTGACGCCGGTGGCCGCGGCCATCGCCCGGGTGTCCACGTGCGGGATCACGGTGCGCTCGCGCGAGGTGCGCAGCGACGTCGACGCCGCCGCGTACTCGTCCGCGCGCTCGGGCAGGTGCTCGGCCGCCGTGTCCCGGAGGCCGAGCGGGCGGGCGATCCGCTCCGCGAGGCACTCGGCGTAGGACATGCCCGACGCGGCCTCGACCACGAGGCCGAGCAGCGCGTAGCCGACGTTGGAGTAGGCGAAGGCGGTGTCGGGCGCGGTCTTGGCGATGCCGGGCGCGTTCGCGATCTCGAGCAGGCGGCGACGGTCGGGAAGGGGCCCGCGTGCTGCCAGTGGTCGCCGTCGCGGCCGTCGCGGAGCACGCCCGCACCGTGCTCGAGGAGCGCGGCGAGCGTGACGTCGGCCAGCTCCGATCCCCCCGCGCGGAGCTCGGGCACGTGCCGGTCGAGCGGGTCGTCCAGCCGCAGGGCGCCCCGCTCGGCGAGCTGGAGGATCGCGGTGGCCGTGAAGGACTTGGAGTGCGACGCCACGCGGAACAGGTGCGCCGGGGTGAGGGGCGCCCCGGTCGTCGGATCCGCGACGCCGTACGCCTCGGACAGCACGACCTCGCCGTGCCGGGCGACGGCGACCTGCGCGCCGGGACGCGGGTCTGCCAGACGCGGTGGTCGAGCCAGGTGCGGACGTACTCGAGGATGTCGCTCACCTGCCGGAGCCTACGCGCGCGGGCGCGACGGCCCGCGGGCCGCTCAGCGCGCGTGCCACCCGCGGTAGTACTCGTACGTCCAGCCGACGAGCGCGATGACGAGCAGGATCCCGCCGAACAGCGCCACCCAGATGCCGACGGCGAGGCCGAGGAACACCAGGGCACCGCCGCCCGCGAGGGTGATCGGCCACCAGCTGTGCGGGGAGAAGAAGCCGAGCTCGGGGTCGCCGTCGTCGATGTCGGCGCTCTCGATGTCCTGCGGCAGCTCGCCCGACTGCGCCCTGTGGACGCGCTGGAGGAAGAAGCCGATGAGCCCGGCGAACGCGGCCGCGAGGAAGAGGGCGGTGGTGCCCACCCACTCGACGACCGAGGCACCCTGGCCGCTGTTCGGGTCGGTGTCCAGGCCCTGGGCCTCGTAGGCGATGTTCCCGACCACGTAGGCGATGCCGGCGACCACGAAGAACGCGGCCAGGACGAACATGAGTCGGACGTTGGCGCGCATGGTCCCCCTCGGAACGGTCGGTGTGCGTCGAGCGCACACCCGCCGTCGGCCTCCGCCCAGGTGCTTGACCGGCCGCCTCAGGCTGCGCTAGCGGGGCCCGATCGGGGTCGGGCCGCCCTCGGGCTGCCGCCTCGAGCACGCCCGGCCCCGGGGTCCGGCATGTCCGGCGGGCGAAGCGTCCGGCCCGCCCGCTGGGGACCAGCTGGACCGGCGGGACGCCCGGCCCCCGGCTCTCGTCCACTGGGTGACGCGCTCGCGCTCCGGAGGCCGGTCGGCACCGGGGCGTCGACGCCGCACCACGCATCCGCACGACCCGCAGGAGGAGCAGCCATGGAAGAGACGACCCGAGGAACCCGGACCGGGGCCCGACGATGAGCGCGCGCGTGAACGGGACCCGGCGCCGCCGACCGCGGGCCGTCTGGGCCGCGGCGCTCACGGGCGCCGTGGTGAGC